>NZ_JBCGCS010000007.1:0-313646 GCF_038594925.1 Achromobacter sp. JD-1
ATGGATGGGTGCGTCCCGATCCCCAGCACCCCCGAAGCAAGATCGGTAAGTGCTATGAAAACATACAAGGATGGGTGAAGCGCGGCAAGATCACCGCAAGAACACCAACACCCATCGCGCGCAACCCATCAGGCAGCGCATGCCACGAAGCCATCGTAGGATGGGTGAAGCGCGGCAAGATCACCGCAAGAACACCAACACCCACCGCGCGCAACCCATCAGGCAGCGCATGCCGCGAAGCCATCGCAGGATGGGTGAAGCGCGACAAAATCACCGCAAGAACACCAACACCCACCGCGCGCAACCCATCAGGCAGCGCATGCCGCGAAGCCATCGTAGGATGGGTGAAGCGCGACAAAATCACCGCAAGAACGCCAACACCCATCGCGCGCAACCCATCAGGCAGCGCTTGCCGAAGTGCCACGCGCGCGGACCCCCTCGCCTACTTCACCCCCTCAAACTCCTCCAACAGCGGCGCCAACTCCTCACGCAGCTTCGCCTGCAACCCCTCCGCCGGGGCCACCAGCGGATCTAGCACCTCGGGCGCATCTACCCCGATCAAATCCATCACCGACTTCATCGGCCCCGGATTTGTTTCCGCAAACGCCAGGTTCATCATCGGAATCAAGCGGCGGTGCAGCGCCATCGACTCACTCGTGCGACCTTCCTTTGCCAACGCATACACCTGCTTCCACGCCGACGGCAGCAGGCTTGCCGTTACCACGATTCCACCCTTTGCGCCGGCGGCCAGATGCACCGGCAGCAAGGTATCTTCCCCACTGAACACCGCGAACGATTCATCCACCCCCGCCACCGTGCGCAGGAAGTGATACATGTCGGTATTGCACGCCTTCATGCCGATGATATTTTCATGGCGCGACAGCTCATGCAGCACCTCCGGCGCAATCGCAATCCGCGTGCGGTACGGAATTTCGTAGATCATCACGGGCAGCGGCGACGCGTCCGCATAGCGCAGGAAATAATCGCGGATGCCCGCTTGCGTCGGCGTCGTGTAGTACGGCGTCAGCACCATCAAGGCATCCGCGCCAGCATCCGCGAATTCATTGCCCGCTTGCAGCGCATCATGAAAGCCGGGGTCCAGCACGCCGGGTATTACCGGCACGCGGCCGGCGACAGCGTCCACCGTCAGCTTGCACATGCGGATGCGCTCGGCGCGGGCCAGCGCGCCGTATTCGCCCGTGCCCCCCAACGGTACGATGCCGTCGATGCCTTGCTTGAGCAGGTAGGCCACCAGCGCCTGGGCCGCCTTAACGTTGATGGTGTCGTCGGCGTTGACCGGCGTCGGGATCGCGGGAAAGATTCCGCGCAGATGGGTTGCGTTCAGCATGTTGGAGTTCCTAAAAAAACAATCGCGCCGGGTTCAGTTGGCCAGGCTGCGGCGGCGCAGCCTGTCGGCCAGCCAGATCAGCGCGGCAATGAAAATAAACAAGCAGGTGGATACCGCCGCAATCACGGGTGAAATCTGCAGCGTCACCTCGTCCCAGAACTGTTTGGGCAGCGTGGCGTTCAGACCACCCGAGGCGAACAGCGCAATCGTCAATTCATCAAACGACGTGGCGAACGCGAACAGGAACGACGACATCAGTCCCGCACCCAGAATCGGGAACGTCACGAAGCGCAGCGTGGACCACGGCCCCGCGCCCAGGCTTTGCGCCGCCAGGTCCAGCCGCGTGTCGTAGTTGCGCAGCACCGCCATCATCGTGATCACCACATACGGCACCGCCACCACCGTGTGCGCCAGGATCAGTCCGATCATCGAGCCCACCAGACCCACGCGGGCGAAGAAATAGAACATGCCCACGGCGATGATCATGCGCGGCACCACGATGGGTGACAGCACGAAGGCCAGCATCGCCGACTTGCCGCGCATGTTGGCGCGCACTAGCAGGAAGGCGGCTGGTGTGCCGATCAGCATCGCCAGCAAGCCCGTGCCCACCCCCACGATCAGCGACCGCGTAATGGCCTGCATCCAGACGGGCGACGTGAACATCTGCTCGTACCATTGCAGCGAAAAGCCCTTGGGCGGCCACGTCAACCCGGACCCGGAATCAAATGACAGCGGAATCATCAGGAACGCCGGCGCGCTAAGAAACGCCAGCACAATCAGCACCATCCACCACAGCGTGCGCGACTGCCCGGTGCCCGACACCGAACGCCGCATGCGCTTGGGCAGCAGTGCGAACAGCGCATCCGACACGTTGGCCAGCACTGTCAGCACCGCATCACCCGCGCGACGCGACAGGCTTTCCTTGCCGGACGCGCGCACGCGGGTAGACGCGCCGCCCGTCATGGTGGACAGGCCCAGCACCTTGTCATAGATGGCGAACACCACCAGCACCACCACCAGCAGCAGCACCGACACCGCGCCGGCGAACTCCCAGTTCATGGTCTGCTGCACCTGGTCGATGATGATTTGCGTGATCATCGTTTCCTTGCGCCCGCCCAGCAGCGCGGGCGTGATGAAGAAGCCGATGGCGGTCACGAACACCATGATAGCCGCGGCCGCGACACCCGGCATCGACAACGGGAAATAGATCTTCCAGAACGCGGTGCCCGGGCGCGCGCCCAGCGTGGACGCGGCGCGCGGCAGGTTGCGGTCGATGTTCTCCATGACGGACAGCATCGTCAGCACCGCCAGCGGCATCAGTGCATGCACCATGCCCACCAGCACGCTGCCGAAGTTGTAGAGCAGGTTGGCCGGCGCATCCAGGATGCCCAGCGCTTGCAGCAACTGATTCACCACGCCATTGCGGCCCAGCAGCACCACCCACGCAAAGGTGCGCACCAGGAAGCTGGTCCAGAACGACAGCAGCACCCAGAACAACAGCGAGGTCTTGCGCTTGGCCGTCAGGCTGGAAATCAGATAGGCCACCGGGTAGCCCGCGACCACCGAGAAGAACGTAGTCCATAACGAGATCTTCAACGTGATCAGCAGCACGTTGATATACACCGACGATTCGAACAGCCGGTGGTACTGCGCCAGCGTGAAGCCCTGGTCGTCGACCACGCTTAACAACAGCAACTGGCCAACCGGATAGATCAGCAGCACCAATAGCAGCACGACCAGTGGCGCCGCCATCAGGAAATGGCGGCGGCCGGGGCTCATGCGCTTGCGAGGGGGGGCAAGGGGTGTCATGCGTTCACTCCGCAATCGCCACCGCGTCGGCGGCTTGCCAGCTAACGGTCAAGGGCTGGCCGATGGCGTACTGCTCGGCCTGCCGCTGCGTGGGGTAGGCCACGACGATGGGCGCGGCGTCGGGCACGCCGGAATCCAGGTACAGCTTGGTCAAGCTGCCGGTCACCATCACGTCCAGCAGCTTGCCGGTCAGACCGGGGCCGGTCAGGCCCACGCGCAGGTTCTGCGGGCGCAGCATCACCGTGACCTTCTGGCCGGCCTTGATGGGGGCGCCGTTGGACAGCGCTTGCCCGGTCACGCCTTGATGCGCCAGCTTCACGGTCAGCGTGTCACCGTCCACTGCCGTGACCTCGCCTTGCAGCAGGTTCGATTCGCCCAGGAAATCGGCCACGAACAAGGTGCGCGGGCGGAAATACAGATCGGCCGGCGTGCCCAGTTGTTCGATCGCGCCGCCGTTCATCAGGCAGATGCGGTCGGACATCGTCATGGCCTCTTCCTGATCATGCGTGACGTACACGATGGTGGTGCCCAGCTCGCGGTGGATGCGCTTGATCTCCAACTGCATCTGGTCGCGCAGCTTTTTGTCCAGCGCGCCCAGCGGTTCGTCCATCAAGATGATGGCGGGGCGGTAGACCATGCAGCGCGCCAGCGCAATGCGTTGCTGCTGGCCGCCCGACAACTCGCGCGGCAGGCGCGTGGCCACGTGCGGCAGGCGCACCATTTCCAGCGCCTCGTGCGCGCGGCGGCGCGCTTCGGCCGCCGGCACCTTGCGCATCTTCAAGGGAAACGCGATGTTCTCCTCGATGCTCATGTGCGGAAACAGCGCGTAGTTCTGGAACACCATGCCGATATCGCGTTCATACGGCGCGCCATGGGTGACGTCGGCGCCGTCGATCAGCACGCGGCCCTCGTCGGGCTGCGCCAGGCCGGCGATCAGGCTCAACAGGGTGGTTTTGCCAGAGCCGGACGGACCCAGCAGCGTCAGGAATTCGCCACGGGCGACGTCCAGGTGCGTGGGCGCCAGCGCGACGAAATCGCCATAGCGTTTGCCCAGGCCCGAGATTTGCAGATTGGAAGAAGACATGGTGTTCAACACGTTAAAGATGCCCGGTGCGCGCCACGGGCGTGGCGCGCGATTGACGACTTACTGCAAGACCCAGCCGTTGAAACGCTCAAGCACGTCGCGCTGCTTGTCCAGCCAGTACGCCGCGTTGATGTGCAAGCCGGTCTTGATGTTGTCGGGGTGCGTGGGGCAGTTGCGCGCCACGTCGGCCTTGATGTAGTCAAAGGCGGCGGGCTGCGTGACGCCGGCCGCAAAGTATTCCACCAGCGACGCCTGGCGCTTGGGGTCGGACGCAAACTTGATGAACTCGCGGCAGGCGTCGGCGTTGGGCGAGCCTTTCAGAATGGCCCAGTTGTCGCAGCCCCAGATGTTCTGGTCCCACACGATCTGCACCGGCGCGCCGTTGGCAATGGCCGATTGCGCGCGCGACACCCAGGTGGCGATCATGTCGACTTCGCCCGATCCCAGCATCTGTTCAACCTGCGCGCCCGTGTTCCACCACACGTCGACCGACGGCTTGATCTTGTCCAGGCTGGCCAAGGCGCGGTCGATGTCGCAGGGGTAGACCTTGTCGGTGGGCACGCCGTCGGCCATCAGGGCTTCTTCGATGGTGTCGAACGGATGCTTGCGCAGGCCACGGCGGCCGGGAATGTCTTTCACGTTCCAGAAATCGGCCCACGACTCTGGCGCGCGGCGGCCTTTGAAAGCGTCGGTGCGGTACGCCAGCACGGTGGTGTAGACGTTGTTGCCCACGCCAAAGGGCGACATGTATTGCTTCGGAATGGTGGCCACGACCGGGTCGGATTCCAGGCCGTGCTTTTCCAGATAGACCTTGCCGCCTTCGGTCAGCATCAGGATGGCGGGTTGGCTGATCTTGGCCATGTCCCAGGTGTAGTTGCCGGTGTCGACCATGCTGCGGATTTGCGCGGTGGGCTCGGCGTTGGCCTGCACGCCCACCACCTGGATGCCGGTGGCTTCCGAGAACGGCTTGTAGAACACGGCGCCATACGCCTTGCTGTAGATGCCGCCGTCATCGCGCACTACGATGCGCTTGGAGGCCGCGCGCGACGGCGTCCAGATCATGGGCATGGCCAGGGCGGCGGCGCCGGCGGCGACGGATTTCAGCGCGTTGCGGCGCGAAGCGTTGTGGGGGATGGATTTCATGGAAGACTCCTGCGGGTCGGGTCAGGGACTACGGATCAAGGACGGCGAATCAAGAAAACAGATCAAGGACAGCCGCTCAAAGACCGCCGCTCAGGGCAGCAAGCGGCCGGGGTTGAACAAATTGGCGGGATCAAAGGTGGACTTCAGCGCGCGCATCATCGCCAGTTCAACCGGCGACTTGTAATGCGCCATTTCGGCCAGCGACGTGCGGCCCACGCCGTGTTCGGCGCTGAAGGTGCCGCCCAGCGCGTCGGCCACATCGTTGACGGCACGGCGGATATCAGCGGCCATCGCGTCGCGGTCGGGCAGGGCGTTCCAGGCGTCGAACGTGAAAAAGGGAATGAAGTGCACGTTGCCGTCGCCCAGGTGCGCCACGATCAGCACGGGCAAGTCCGGCACCAGCCGGCGCACGGCGGCGGTGGCCTCGTCGATAAAGCGCGGCACGCTTGCGACCGGCACGGCGCTGTCGGTGGTCAGGCCCACGCCCGCTTTCTTATTGCCTTCGGACACGCTGTGGCGCACTTCCCACAGCGCGGCGCGCTGGGTGTCGTTGCTGGCCAGCACGGCGTCGTGCAACAGGCCACGTTCAGAAGCTTGCAGCAGCGTCTGCTGCAACAGGTCTTGCAGTTCTTCGCCGCTGCCGGTGTCGGACAGTTCAATCAGCACATGCCACGGGTGCGTGCCATCCAGCGGGTTCTTGCGGCCCGGCACGTGCGCCATCACGATGTCGAGTTGGTTGCTGTCGATCATTTCAAAGGCCGACAGACGCGAACCGCAGCTGCGTTGGAACATGCCCAATATGTCCAGCGCCGCTTGCGGGCTGTCCGGCGCCATCCAGGCCACGGCGTGGCGGGTGGGCAGGGGATGCAGCTTGAGCACGGCGGCGGTGACGATGCCCATCGTGCCCTCGGCCCCGATGAACAGGTGCTTAAGGTCGAAGCCCGTATTGTTCTTGCGCAGCGCTGTCAGGCCGTTCCAGATAGCGCCGTCTGGCAGCACCACTTCCAGGCCCAGGATGTTGTCGCGGGTATTGCCGTAGCGCAGCACGCCGGTGCCACCCGCGTTGGTGGCGATGGTGCCGCCTATCTGGCAGGAGCCTTCGGCGCCCAGGCTGATCGGGTAGAGCCTGCCTTCTGCGGCGGCGGCGTCCTGCACCGTGGCCAGCACGCAGCCCGCTTCGACTTCCATGGAATTGTTGGCGGCGTCGACCCGGCGCACGTGGCGCATGCGGGCCAGGTTCACAATGACGGGCGGCTTGCCGGTCGCGTTTGGCACCGCGCCGCCGCACAGGCTGGTGTTGCCGCCTTGGGGCAGTACCGGCGTGGCGTGCGCGTTGCACAGCCGCACGATATCGGCCACCTGCTGCGTGTTGCCCGGCAGGGCGACGCACAGCGCCGGACCCTTGTACCGGCCGCGCCAGTCTTCGGTGTAGCCCGCGGTGTCGGCCTCGGTATGAAGGATGGCGTCGGCGCCCAGGGCCTGGGTCAACGCGTCTAGCAGGGTGATGCCGTTGGTCATGTCTGTGGTCCCGAATGAAGCTCGGGGTTCAAGGGAACCCGAGTGCATTGAGGCACAGCATACGATCGATTAAATCGCTTTTCGATTTGATTAATCGTATATCAATTGATTTTAGGGTATGTCCTAGGCGGGACTTCGGCATGAGGACACGGGCTGGTGGTGCAGCAAGGCCCGCCTCGTCGTCTAATGGCACGCCCGGATTGCAGTCGCCAAAATGATCGAAATACAATCATATCGTGCGTTATGCAATCTACTGCTGACCCGCTGCCTTCCTGGCTGGCAACCTTCCTTGGACCCCATCCCTATGCGCGAAAAAATCGTATTCATCGGAGGCGGCAACATGGCCTCCGCCATCATTGACGGCTTGCTCGGACAGGGCCGTGAACTGGCAGATTTCCTGGTGGTGGAGCCGTACGCGCCGACGCGCGATACGCTCATCGCGCGCGGCCTGGCCTGCCGGGAAAGCGTGGGTGCTGATATCGGCGACGCCGCAATGTGTGTGCTGGCCACCAAGCCGCAAGGGTTGCAAGAAGCCTGCGGCCAGGTGCGAGCATTCCTGCCGCCTGACGCCACGGTGATCAGCATCGCCGCCGGGGTGGACCTGGCGTCGTTGTCGCAATGGTTGGGCGGGCACGCGCGCATCGTACGCGCCATGCCCAATACGCCGGCCAAGGTGGGTCTGGGCATGACGGGCCTGTACGCCACGCCGGCCTGCGCCCAGGTCGATCGCAATCGGGTGGATGCTCTGTTCGCCGCGGTGGGCGAGCGCATCTGGACCGATACCGAAGCCATGATCGATGCGGTGACCGCCGTCACGGGCAGCGGCCCCGGCTACGTGTTCCATTTCATGGCGGCCTTGGAAAAGGGCGCGTTGGAACTGGGCTTTTCGGCGGACGACGCACGCCGCCTGGCCGTGTCCACGTTTCGGGGGGCGGCGGGCTTGGCGGCCGCCGAAGCGGTGCCGCTGACGGAATTGCAAGAGCGCGTCACGTCCAAGGGCGGCACCACCTACGCGGCGCTGTCGCACATGCGGGATGCCGGTGTGGCCGATGCGATCACGCAGGCGGTGCGCAAGGCCGAAGCGCGCGCGCGCGAATTGTCGGCGGGCTAAGGCTACAAACCCCTGCGGCTCAACCACCACAGCAACAGCACCGCCGCCGTGATCGCCGCGACGTTGAACTGCATGGCCGCGCTGAAGGCTTGCGCGTAGCGTTCGGGCGCGCTGGCGTCGGCATTGGCTTGCAGCGCGCCGCCGAACAGCATGCCCGCCGCCGCGACGCCCAGCGCCGCGCCTACTTGTTGCAAGGTCGACACCACGCCCGCGGCCATGCCGGCGTGACGGTCTTCGACCAAGCCCAGCGCCACGTTGACCAGCGGCGTATTGACCGCGCCCTGCGCCGCGCCCAACCACACCAAGGCGGGCACCAGCGACCAGGGCGACAAGGCCGCGCCGGCCATGCCCACCTGCACCATCAATGTCGCGGTGGCGCCGCCGTAAAGCAGGGCGGCCAGCGTAATGGCGGGCGTGCCGAAGCGGGCCATCAGGCGCGGCGCGGCCATGGAGCCGGCCACAAAGCCGACGCTTGCCGGCGCGAATATCAGCCCGGCCGTCAACGCGTCCAGCCCGAAGCCGGTTTGCACCAGCATCGCGTAGCAAAGAAACATGGCGCTGGCCGTCGAAAACACCAGCATCACCAACAGGCACCCCACCGCAAAGCGCGGCTGTGTCATCAAGCCCATGTCGACCAGCGGGGCGCCGCCGCGCGCTTTGACGGCGCGTTGCAGGCGCACGAACGACAGCAACAGCAGCACTGCCATTGCGCCACACGCGACAGACCAGGCCGGCCAGTGCCGCGCCGGCCCCTCGATCAGCGCCAGCAGCAGCAAGGCCAGGCCCGCCGCCACGCACGCCGCGCCGGGCCAATCCATGGCCGCGCCGGAAGGTTCGCGGGATTCGGGAATGTGGCGCGCCAGACGCCAGGCCAGCAAGCCCAGCGGCACGTTGATCAGGAAGATGGTGCGCCACGCCAGACCAAACAGGTCGGCATGCACGATCCATCCGCCGAGCACCTGGCCGGCAATGGCGGCCAGCCCCAGCGTCATGCCCATCAGGCCGAACGCGCGTCGTCGCGCCTGCCCGTCGAAGCTGACACGGATCAACGCATAAACCTGCGGAAACAGCAGGGCCGCCGCCACGCCTTGCAGCACCCGCGCGCCGATCAACGCGTTGGCGCTGGGCGCCAGTCCGCACATCGCCGAGGCCAGCGCGAAACCGGCCATGCCCAGCATGAACATGCGGCGCCGGCCGTGGCGGTCGCCCAGACGGCTGCCCGCGATCAACAGCACGCCATACGCCATTTCGTAGGCGGCAATGATGAAGTTGATTTGCGAAAAGCTGGCCGCCAGCGTGCGCTGCATGCTGGGGATGGCGACGTTCACCACAAACAAATCGAAGATGGTGATGAAGCCGCCTGACAACAGGACAGCAAGACCCAGCGGACCCAGGGTGGGGGTGGGGCGGGTAAGGGGGGAAGGCAGGGCGTTCGAGGTCATGTCAGCGCTATCGGATTGGAATCGGCGCTATTCTGGGCGGGCTCGCAGCCTTATACAATTTAGCTGTTTATGCTGTTACTACAGGCAATACCCGGGGAACAGCAGCGCGCCAGCCGTAACCCGTCAGCCGCAACCCGTCAGCAGTAATCAGCCCGCAGTAGCCCCGTCCACCAAACCCGATTCGCGCCCCTTCATGACTCCAAACCCCACCCCTGAACGCCTGGACCGCACGCGCCCCGACCTGGCCGAATTCCTGCGCCTGCGGCGTGCACGCCTCAACCCGTCGGACTTGGGTTTGCCCGCCGGCAGCCGCCGCCGCACGCCCGGGTTGCGCCGCGAGGAGGTCGCCGCGTTGGCCGGCGTGGGCCTGGCCTGGTACACGTGGTTTGAGCAAGGCCGCAACATCAGCGTGTCGGCCACCTTCCTGGAAAACCTGGCGCGCGTGCTGAAGCTGGACGCAGCCGAACGCCGCCATCTTTATCTGCTTGCGCATCAGCGTCCGCCCGCCGAACCCGGCCGCACCTGGTGCACGGTGCCGCCCCAAGTGCGCCGCCTGATGGACGACCTGCCCTCGCGGCCCGCCTACATCCTGAACCTGCGTTGGGACGTGGTGATGTGGAACGCCGCGGCAGATCGCTTGTTCGATTTTTCGGCCCAGCCGCCGGGCCGTCGCAACCTGCTCTGGATGCTGTTTGTGGAGCCCCGCATGCGGCAGCTATTCGTGGATTGGTCCGCGCAGGCTCCCGCCATGCTGTCCACCTTCCGCCGCGACTTCGCCAGCGCAAGCGGGGTGCCGGATATTGCCGAGCTGGTTGACGAGCTGGAAGCCGTATCGCCGGATTTCAAGACCTGGTGGCGCGAGCATGACGTGCACGGCGCATGCATGGGCCAGCGCAAGCTGCACGTGGAGACGCTGGGGGATGTGGCGTTGGAACACGCCACGCTGACCGTCGACGAAAGCCGTCATCTGCGCCTGGTCGTTTACGCGGCGGCGCCCGACGAACCCCGGGCGGCGGCGTTTGCGCGCTGGTTGGCCACGGGTTCCGACACGGGGGGCGTCGCCTAGCGATACAAGCTTCCGGTTGACGGCGGGAATTTTGCGGGTGTATCGTAAGATCTATATCTTTAGATACATCGTAAGAGGCATTCCATGCACCAGCACGACGTCGATTCCTTCCATTCCCACGCCCACGGGCACCGTGGCCATCATCACCATCACCATCACGCCCATCACGCCCATCACCCCCATCACGCCAGTGCCGGGGGTGATTGGTTTTCCGGGCCACCTGACGGGGGGCGTGGCGACGCCGACGGTTTTGGCGGCGATGGCCGTGGCTTTACACGCGGCCGCCGCGTGTCCGCGGATGACTTGCAGTTGATGCTGCTGGGCTTGCTGGAACAGAACCCCAGCCATGGCTACGAGCTGATCAAGGCCTTCGGCACGCTTAGCAATGGCTTCTACACGCCCAGCCCCGGCATGGTGTACCCCGCGCTGACCTATCTGGAAGAGCTGGGTTACGCGAACGTCGAGCAAGACGGCGCGAAGAAGCGCTACCACCTGGCGGATCCCGGCCGGGCTCATCTGGACGCGAATCGCGAGCGCGTGTCGATGATGTTCAACCGCTTCAAGCACATCGCCCGCAAGATGGATTGGATGCGGCAGGCATGGAGCGGCGAGCCGCGCAGCCTGGGGCCGGACGGCGAGGACGCGCGTACGGGCTGGGTGCCCGAGTTCGTCGAAGCCCGCCATGCGATGCGCCGCGCGCTCATGGAACGCACCGACGCGTCACCCGCCGAACAACGCCGCATCGCGGCCATCCTGGCGCGCGCCACCGACGAGATCAACGGCAAGCCCTGTGCTTGATCCCGCACTTTCCCAGAATCTGGAGCTTTGATGAATCGTAGTGATCTGACCGTGGAGCGCGTGCGCCACAACTTGAAAATGCGCGTACTGACCGTCCAGCGCGTTGAGCGCGTCGCGGGGCTGTTGGCCCGCGTTACCTTTACCGGCGACGACCTGCAGGACTTTGTGTCTGCCTCGTTTGACGACCACGTGAAGCTGTTTTTTCCCGCCGATCCGACACAACCCCCGGCGCTGCCCAGCGTCGGTCCGGATGGCGTGACGTTTCCCGACGGTGTGCCCAAGCCGGCCGCGCGCGACTACACGCCGCGCCGTTTTGATGCGGAGCGTCGTGAGCTGGAGATTGAATTTGTGCTGCATGGCGACGGCCCGGCGTGCATGTGGGCCGAACAGGCGCAGCCGGGTCAGCAGTTGGGCATTGGTGGGCCGCGCGGCTCGTTCGTGGTGCCCAAGGCGTTTGATTGGCATGTGCTGATCGGCGACGAAACCGCGCTGCCTGCGATTGCCCGCCGGCTTGAGGAACTGCCTGCAAAGGCGCAAGCGCTGGTGTTGATTGAAGTGCCGTCTGCCGAGAATGAGATGCCGCTGGCGTCGTCGGCGAATGTGTCGGTGCGCTGGTTGCCGCGTAATGGCACCGCGCCGGGATATAGCACGCTGCTGCTGGATGCGGCGCGTGAATTGACGTTGCCTGATGGGGAAGGCTATGTCTGGGTCGCCGCCGAATCCGCCGTGGCCAAGACCGTGCGCGAAATCATGGTGTCACGGCATGCGATCGATAAATCCCGTATTCGCGCCGCGAGCTATTGGAAGCGTGGGGCGGTGGCGGTGCACGAGTCGCATGAGGGGTGACCATCTTACGTTCGTGCCATCCTGCGTCCGTCCCATCGTAGGATGGGTGCAGCGCGGCAGGGGCGTGATAAAAACCGAAGCGGTTAGCGCGCGGAACCCATCTTGCGGTGGGGGTTCTTGCGTTGGGCTCGATAAGAATTGGGGCGTTGCTTGATGGGTTTCGCGCGAACGGCGTCTGCGTTCTTTTTTCGGCCCCCTCGCGCTGCACCCATCCTACGGGGTTGGCCTTGGCTTTTCTCGGGCCAGGCGCAGCAGGTTTTCTATACGGCCGCGGGGATTTTCCGCGCGTACCGCCAGGCCTAGCACCGCGCGGGGCCAGTCCAGGGCGAAGGGGCGGTAGACCACGCCGTCGGGGCGCAGGGGGCGCAGCGATGCCGGCACCACGGCCACGCCCATGCCTGCCGCCACCAGGTTCACCGCTGACGATAACTGCGGCGCGCGTTGGCCGATCATGGGGTTCAAGCCGTGCTGGCGGCACGCCGCCATGATGTCCGCGCTTAGCCCGTAGCCAGATTTTCGCGAATACAGGATGAAGCGTTCCTGCGTCAGATCCTTTGGCGCCAAGCGTTTGCGGCGCGCCAGCGCGTGGCCCAGCGGCAACGCCACCACCAGCGGTTCCTCGGTCAACTGGGTGAACGTCAGCCCGCCGTCCAGCGCGAACGGTGGCCGCACGAAGGCTGCGTCTATCGCCCCATCGCGCAGTTGCGCCACCAGCGTCTCGCTATCGCCTTGCGACAGCGTCATTTCAACGTCGGGATACTGCTGGCGATAGCGTCGGATCACTTCCGTCACCACGCCATTGAACGAGGCCGACTCCGTAAACCCCAGCGCCAGTTCCCCCACTTCGCCCCGGGCAGCGCGTTGGGCGGTCTGCACGGCCGTTTCCGCACGCCGCAGGATATCTTGCGCGCAAGCCAGGAACGCGCGACCCGCATCATTCAGCACCACCCCGCGCCCCGTTCGGTCGAACAGCGGCGTGCCCACTTCCTGTTCCAACTGCCGAATCTGCTGGCTCAGCGGTGGCTGCGCCATGCCCAGGATTTCCGCCGCGCGCGTGAAGTGCTGCGCCTCGGCCGTCACCACGAAATACCGCAGATGCCGCAGTTCCATATCGATACCTTTTAAATACTGATTATCAACTTTCCATATATTGGACATTCTAGACCTGCAAGCCGATCATGCACGCATCCATCCCCGCTTCCAGGAACCCGCATGAAATCTCCTCTGAAACCCGGCGCCTTGCTGCGCCAACATTTGGCCGATGGCATTGTCGTGGCGCCCGGCGCGTATGACGGCATGTCCGCGCGGCTGGTGGCCATGGCAGGGTTCAACGCTGTTTACGCCAGCGGCGGCGCCATTGCGCGCGCGGCGGGCTACCCGGACATTGGCCTGCTCAGCTTTACCGAAGTGATGGACCGCGTGGAAAAAATCGTGGACGCCAGCGGGCTGCCGGTAGTGGCGGACGCGGATACGGGCTTCGGCGGTTCCGCCAATGTTGAGCGCACGGTACGCATCATGGAGCGCGCGGGCGTGGCGGCCTTTCATATTGAAGACCAATCGTTTCCCAAGCGCTGCGGTCACCTGGACGACAAGAGCCTGGTAGACGTCGAAGAAATGTGCCGCAAGGTCCACATCGCGCGGCAAACATTGAGCGACGCCGACACGCTGGTCATTGCGCGCACGGACGCTATCGCCGTCGAAGGGTTTGATGCGGCTATCACGCGCGCCGAGCGTTACCTGAAGGCGGGCGCCGACATGCTTTTCGTGGAAGCGCCTGAAACGCTGGCGCAAATCCGCGCCATTGCCGATCGCCTGCCAGGCTTGAAGCTTATCAACATGTTCCATGGCGGCAAGACGCCGCTGGTGCCGCTGCCTGATCTGGCGGCCATGGGTTACCGGCTGGCCATCATTCCGTCGGACCTGCAGCGCGCCGCCATCCACGCCATGCAGGCCACGCTGGCCGCCATCAAGCAAACCGGCGACAGCAGCGCGCGGGCCGACCAACTGACCAGCTTCAAGGAACGCGAAGCCATCGTGCAGACCCAGCGTTACCTGGCGTTGGACACGGAATAGGCGTCCAACGCCCGCGCTTCAAGCCGCGCTTCAAGCGCGCGGCAGCCCTAGCGGTCGCAGCGCGCCGGCATGGTGTTGGGCCATAAGCGCTGCCCCGCGCTACCGTACAGCGCGCGCACGCCGCAGATCATCTCCACGCGGGCCAGCGCACGGCCGGCCGGGTCAATGAGTTCCGAGTAGTCCATCGTGGACACCACCGCGCGCTCGTTCAGGAACGGCATGACGGTGCTGTAGTTGGGTTGAATGACAAACTGGCCCTGGCGGTCGACAAAGCCGATGTTCATGTCAGCCAGGGCCGGCGCCAAGCCGTCGCGCAGCGTGCCCAGTGCATTGAACGCGGGGCCGGTGAGCGCGCCTTTGGTATTCAACGCGCGCATTGCGCGGGTGGGCAGCAGCGACACCGCCTGGCCTTCCGAAAACGCCGACGTGACGCCCTCGGCCGTCAGCCGTGTCTTGCCGCTCGTGTCGACATAGTCCGTCCGCAGCCGCCCGCCCACCTCGTAATGCCTGAGCAGTTGCGGTGAACCTTGCGGCCACTGCCATTCACCCGCGGGCAGCGTCACTACCGTCTTGCCCGCCGGGTCGATCAGGCGCGCCCCGCTTGCATCGGCGGCCAATGCACGCGCGGGCGAGCCCTGGAACACCGAGCCGGTGGCGGCGCTGGGTGGAATCTGCCATTTGCCCAGCTCGTTCAAATAGCCGTGACGGGGCGTGCGACGAATTTCCAGCCAGTCGCCCAGGCGCGTGTAGAGCGCGTCTTCCAGGTCTTGCGCATTGGCGCCGTCTGCAGAAAAGATCCAACGCCGCTGATCGCTCTCGGCCGTGACGGCGCCGTCTTCCGTCTGGCCAATTTGCAGCCGGCTGATGAAGGGCGTCAGCGCGCGGCCCTGGCTGTTGAACAGCGCAACGGGGCGGGCGTAGTCGTCGTCCTGAGGGCTCGCCTGCGTCACCTTCCACAAGGTGTCGTTGACGCGCTCGACGGCATGATGGCGCGCCGGCACGGTCCACTTGCCTTGCAGATCGATCACGCCCACGCGGCCAACACCCAGCGACGCGACCGCGCGCCCGCTCTCAAACGCACCGATCTCCTGAAACGCCGGCGCGGCCAGTTCCTTGCCCGCCACGAAGTCGTACAGACCCCACGGGGCATCGGCGCTGGCGGTCTTGACGTAGCGCATCACACCCGGCGCCACCACTTGCGAATCGAACACATCGGCCGGCAAGGCGTACTGCTTGCCGTTGCGGTCGATCATCTTGTTCACGCCCTTGGCGTACACCAGCGCATAGCCCTGGTGAAACGCGCCAATGTATTGCTGCGCCGGCAGGTCCATCACGCGGCCACGGGCATCCAGCAGGCGTATGCCGTCGGCGGTGGTCGCGGCGTAGCGCAGTTGTTCCGGCTTGAGGCCGTCGATGGATATTGGCGCATCGCTGTCGCGGTCCGCGCCGGCTTCCAGCATCGTCAGGTCCGTCCACGACGGGTCGGTCACCAGGCTGCCATCCGCCAGCAGCAGGCCGGCGCCCGCCGGGCCGCATTGGCAATGCGACTGGCCCAGCAGGCCCAAGGGCGCGCCAGGCAAGTCCACGGCCAGGGCCTTCAGTTGCATGTTCTGCACGGCTTCGACGGCTTCAGGCTTGAGCAATACCTGGCCGTCGGCGTCGACGATATTGAGCAGCCCGCGTTCCTGATTCTTGATCCACAGCCGGCCTTGGTGCACTTCCATCGTGCCGGCCTGCGCCAACCAGGCGGGCGCGGTGGCGCCGTGCAACCAAGCACCCTTGGGCGTCAGCAGGCCGACGCCAGCGTCGCCTCTGAACAGCACGAAGCCCGCTTCATCGACGCTGGGCGCAAGGCCCGCGCCCAGCGGAACCGGCTTGGGCTGGCCAGGCACCAGGGCCATCATCGTGTCGCCCGACGGGTACACGATCACGTCGCCAAAGCGTTGCGAGGCCTGGGCTTCAGGCGACGTCATGGTCACGACCAATTGGCCAGCGGTGTCCAGCACCGCATAGCCCTTGCGATCGCCCAACTGCGCGCTCCAGAACTTGCGGCCCACGGGGTTCAGCGATTCGTAGTGCTGGTCCGCGCCGATCGCCTTGCCGTCGGTGCCCAGCAGCACCACGCCGTCCGGCCCATAAGCCACGGCCAGCATGCCGTCGCGATTGACCGAGATATCGTCGTAAATGGGTTCAATCACCCAGTTCCAGTCGCGGTCGACCAAGCCGTATCGATACTCGCCGTTGTCGGCGATGAAAAACCCCTGGCCATAGGCTTGCGTCACTTTCACGCCGGGCTTGGCGAAGCGGCGTTCGCCCGTTGGCGACCGGTATTCCAGCTTGTAGGCCACCGTTGCCCGCGCGGGCACGCCGTCTTCAATCACCAAACTTTCGATGCCGGCGTCCAGCGGCTCGCCCACCGTTTCACCCTGGCGGTTGATGAACACATGACGTCCGCCCAGCGTGGCCACGGCCAGCCCGATTTCGGCAAAGTCGCCCACGCTGTCGTAGCGCGGCGGCACGGCCATGCGGCCTTGTGGGTTGATGAACCCCCACTTGCCTTGCCACTGCACGGCGGCCAGCCCATGGCGAAAGTCGCGCACGTTCTCAAATATCGGGCGGATCACCAGCCTGCCGTTCTGGTCCAGAAAGCCCCAGGCATGGCGGCGCAGGGATTCGTCCGACGGCACGCGGCGCATCGGCTCCAGCGCGGACGGCAGCAGCACGGCGGCGCGTCCGTCCGCCAGGTTGCGGATGCAGCCGTTGGAGTAGGGCGTGTGGTACGAGATGTCGTCGACGGCGGCGTCGTTGCGCGCGCGGGCTTCGTCGACGCAAAACACATGGCCCATCTGGGCGTGCGCGGACAGGGATGCGCCCAGCGCGGCCAGGGCGCAGGCGATACGGGTGGTGCGGATCACACGTGACGTCATGGTCATTCTGCTTTGGCGGTGTCTAGGGCGGGGGGATCGATGCGCGTGGCGTCGGGGCAGGTCAGGGCCTCGCGCGGCCAGCTCAGGTTTTCTTCCGCGTCGAAGATCACAATCTGGTCGCACAGCACGCCGAAGGTGGTGGTGGTCTTGCCGCGTGTGTCGATGAATTCGACCAGGCGGTCGCGAGACACCATGGCGCGTTCGTCCTGAAAATCTTGCGCCCACGTGAACGCGGGAGGGATGGCGTAGCGTCCGCTCAGGTCGATGTAGCCGTACAGCTTGCCCGTGCGGTCCAGGCGTTGCGCCCGGGCCAGACCGTGCTTGAGCGCACCGAGTTCACTGAAGTGCGCGCCCACGATGCGCTTGCCCGCCGCGTTCAGGAAGCCTTGCTTGCCGTAGTTTTCGCTGTAAGGCACCACGCCTTCGCTGGCGCGCTGGTAGCCCACCGGAAAGCGGTTGGACAGGCGCGCGACCTCGCGGCCCTGCAGGTCCGTCAGCACGGAGGTGGACGCGCGATCGTCCTCGAACAGCACGCGCTGCATGGACGCCAGCGGAAAGCCGTCGCCGTACTTTTCCAGCACGGTCTTGCCCTGCTGGTTGATGACGCGGTAGCCCGAACCCAGGTTGACGCGCGCCAAGCCCTCGGGCTGCACGAAGAAGGGGTTGAATTCGCCATACAGCGCGGGCACTTGCAGTTGGCCGCGCGCGTTGATGGCGCCTTCGCGTTCGCGTTGGCGGATGATCAGCCAATCGCCATGCTGCGCTTTGCTTTCGGGCTGGCCGTCGGAGATCTGCGTGGACCGGCCCTGCGCGTCGAACAGCACGGCGCTGCCGTCGGCCAGTTCGCCGATGTAGCGGTCGCCTTGCAGCTTGTCTGGCTTGCCGTAGATGATGTCGCTGCGCTTGCCGGTGCGCAGGTTGACCATCCGATACGGGCTGCCGCCGTAGCGGCCGGCCAGGCCCTTGCCTTCCGGCTCGTTCACCAGCATGAAGCCGTTGCCCAGGTAGTCCATGTTGTAGGCGCTGTCTTGCGTGGCCGGCACGACCCACTGGCCCTGGCGGTTGACGACGCCCCAACGGCCCTTGTCCTGCACGCGAACCCAGTCGCCGTCGAATTCTTCGATGCGATCAAATTCCGGCTTCAGCGCGGGCGCGCCCAAGCGGATGTTCCACAGGCCCCAGCGGCGTTGGCGGTTGTCGTCCGCGGCGCGGTAGACCAGCAGCTCGCCCTCTAGCTCGGACGCCGTCGCGCTGACCTCGTCAGGCAGGCTCACTGGTTTGCCGTGTGCATCGATCAGCAGAGCGTCGTTGCGCATCATGTCGCGGGTACGCGCCCAGGTGTAGGGGCCCTTGAACGTGCGCAAGTCGTCATATTCAGGCGGCACGGCCCATTCGCCCTGGCTGTCGATGGCGCCCACCTTATCGTTCGTGGCGCGCACCACCAGCGGCATCGTCACGTCATAGGTGTTGATGTTCTCCCATTGCGGGTTCGACACGATCTTGCCCGTGGCGGTCAGGATGGCCAGGGGCCGTGCGCCGTTGAGGTCACGCAAGAGCGCCAGCGGCATGGTCTGGCCGTCGGAACCGCGCTGGGCGGATTTGCCGGGAGAAAATGCGCTGACGTCGTAGCTGCGCAGGCGCAAGGCGATATCCGCATCCAGCAAGGGCTTGCCGTTGGCGGCGTACACCTGCATGAGGGAAGCTTCGGCGTTGACCGCGAGGGCGGCATACGACGCCTCATCCGCGCTAAGCGTGTCGGCCACTTCCGCGTTGGCGGCCGCTTGCCCAGCGTCGGCCGTTTCGGCGGCGTCTGTCACGACGGTCGCGGCCGCCGCCGTCGCCCCGTCCGATGCGGGCTTGGAGGCGTCTGCCGCGTAGGTTCCGACCGAGTCGGCCACCGCGTCGGAGGCGTAGGCGTCAGTGGCGATGTCCACGTTGCCGTCCGATGCTTCCACCGCCACCGGTGGTTCGTCGTCTGTGGCGTCGCTCGCGGCCTCGCTCATGCCGCCAGCGCTGGCGGCGGTATCGACCGGCATGCCATAAACCCAAGCCCGGCCCTGAACGATGTCGACGCGGCCGTCGCGTATCGCCAGTTTTTGCACCGTGCCGTCAGGGCTGATCAACAGCGTTGTCGATGCGTCGGACAGATAGCGCCAGCCGTCGCGCTGCTGCACCCCCATGTACGGCTTGGAAAAGGTATGCACCGGCTTGAGCCTGCCGTCCAGCAAGGTGGACTTGCCGTCTTCGTCCGCCACCAGCCAAAGGCCGGACGCCAACCACTGCACGCGCTCGTAACTGGCTTGCGAAATCGCTTCGCCGCGCGGGTTCACGAAGGTCCAATCTTTTTCGCGGCGCACGGCCACGACGTCGCCGTCGCGCATGGGCGCTTCGCGCGAACGCAGCACATCCGGTGTCACGGCCCAGCGGCCCTGCGCGTCCAGCAAACCCCACCAGCCGGAATAGCGTGACCCGCGCAACTGCGCCGGCAAATAGCCGGCTGACGGCGCGTCCAGCATCATCACGCCTTCGGGCAGCGCGGTGGCCGCGCCCGTTGCGGTGTTGATCAGACGCGGCGGCGTGGGCAGCTCCATCGACGCCAGCTTCTGGCCGGGCATGAAGCCCCATGTGCGGGTGCCCAGCGGAAAGGTCTTGACGATCTTGCCCTGCCGGTCGATCAGCAGATTAAGTTCTCCGTCTTCAACCAGCGCCGTGCCTTCGGCGTTAAAGCCCGAGGCCCTGGTGTAGCGCGGCTTGATGACCCACTGGCCCTTGGTGTCGATGTAGCCCCACAAGTGGCCCTGGCTGACAGCGGCCAAGCCATTCTGAAACGGCGATGCGTGCTCGTAGGCAGGCGTGACGGCCATGCGCCCCTGCTTGTCGATATAGCCCCAGGCGCCGGCTTCGTCGCTGCGCGACCCGGTCAGCACGGCCGCCAGGCCGTCGCTGAAGGACTGATGGCAGGCCGTGTCCTCGCTTCGGCCGTAATAGCTGGTGCTGCATTGGTCCAGCCAGGAGTCGGCGCGCGCCGTATCGGGCAGGGCGGGCAAGGCCAGCGCCAGGGCCAGCGCCAAGGGCTTGATCGCGGTGCGCATCATGCGAACACGCGGACGTGGGCCGCGAAAAAAGGAGAGCCAAGCCGGACGTGCCACATGGTCGTATGCCTTGCCAGAATATGCGAAGGCAGCACTGTAACCAGCCGTAGGGGGCGACGAAAGGGTAAATGTAACGATAGAAAACGAAGCGTTAACAAGCGACGGTTTTTCGCATTCCCGCCCCGCATGCAGCGGGCAAAAAATAATCGCTTGAAGCCACGTGGCGGCCCTTCTGTAATGGAGCCGCGATGTTTCCCGTGCCGAGGCCCATCGCGCGACCAGAGAGGTTCACCATGCCAGCGCCCCTTGCCCCGTCTTGCCCAGACGCTTGCCCCGGCGATGCGTCACAGCCCGCTGCGTCACAGCCCGCTGCATCACATCCCGCCGCTTCACGTCCCGCCGCTTCATCCCTCGACCCCTCACGCTTGTGGCTGCTGGTGCTGGCTGGCGGCATCATCATGGGCCTGGCCCTGGGCGTGCGCCACGTGCAGGGCTTGTTCCTCTTGCCCGTGTCGATGGACCGGGGCTGGAGCCGCGACACCTTCGCGATGGCGCTGGCCGTGCAAAACCTTACCTGGGGCCTCGCGCAGCCGTTTACCGGCATGGTGGCCGACCGCTATGGATCGGCCAAGGTCATCGCGGGCGGGCTGGTGTTCTACGCGCTGGGCCTGGTCGGCATGGCGCATGCGGTCACACCCATGGCTTTCATGTTGACGGCGGGCGTGTGCATCGGCATCGCGCTGTCCGGCACCGCGTTCGCGGTGATCTATGGCGCGCTAAGCCGGCTGGTGCCGCCCGAGCGCCGGGGGTGGGCGCTGGGGGTGGCCGGCGCCGCGGGCGGCCTGGGGCAGTTCGCGATGGTGCCCGCCGCGCAGGGGCTGATCGGGGGATGGGGCTGGGTCAGCGCGTTGCTGGTGTTCGCGGTACTGATGGCCGTCATGCTGCCCTTGGCGCGGCCGCTGCGCGAGCCCGACAGCGCGGCGCGCGGCGCCAATGGGCAGGACGCCAGCCTGTCGTTGCGCGACGCGATCGGCGAAGCGTTCACGCGGCCCGGCTTCTGGCTGCTGAACCTGGGCTTCCTGGCTTGCGGGTTTCAACTGGCGTTCATCAGCACGCACCTGCCCGCCTATCTGATGGATAAGGGGCTGCGCGCGTCCGACGCGGTGGCGGCCTTGGCCATCATTGCGCTGACCAATGTCATGGGCACCTACGTGTTCGGCGTGTTGGGCGCGCGGCATCGCCGCAAGTACCTGTTGGCTGGTATCTACCTGCTGCGCACGGCGGCAATTGCCCTGTTCTTGCTGTTGCCCCTGTCCGCGTGGACCGTGTACGCATTCGCCGCCATCATGGGCTTTGTCTGGCTGGGCACCGTGCCGCTCACCAACGGCCTGATCGCGCAGGTGTTCGGTGTGCGCTACCTCACCACGCTGTTCGGCTTCGTGTTCTTCGGCCATCAGCTAGGGTCGTTCCTGGGCGTGTGGCTGGGCGGCGTGGTGTTCGAGGCCACGCGGTCGTATGACCTGATCTGGCTGGGCGCGATGGTGCTGGGGGTCGTGTCCGCCGTGTTGCATTGGCCCATCGACGACCGCGAGATCCTGCGTGTGCGTACGGTCGGCGCGCCCGGTTAAGCCCTATACAGGCCGGTGCTGCGTGCCGGCGCCCATTGTGATGTGCAGCATGCGACAGGGCTCCATGACCTTGACGGTATGCCACACGCCCTTGGGGATCACATAGGCGTCGTCCGCCAGCATCTTTACAACCTGATTGCCCGTCGGCCATTCCAGATGCAACTCCGCAGCGCCCGACATCAGGCGCACGATCTCGTCGGCCTCGGGGTGCATTTCCCACTGCGGCCAGTCATTGGCGAAGGTGTATTCGGACACCAGCCAGCCCCGGCCAAATTTGTCCAGCTCGTCAGGCGACTGCGACCAGAACGCATCCCCGCCATTGACCGTTGAAGCGGCGCCGGTGGCGTCCAGCAAAACATAGTGCGATGACAGATCAAGAGCCATGGTTCGAATCCTTAGGCAAGAGGGGCGTGTGGTCATTCTTCAAGGCACGATCCAGCGTGGACCCTGATCGGGCCAGATTTGACCCGATCGGGCCAATTTTGACCCGCCACAAGCCATTGATTCAATAGCGATATTTTTTAATCGGGTCAAAACTGGCCCGTTTTCTGGTGAAAAACGGCGGTTTCGCGGGGATTCGGATCTGAGAGTTCCGTCGTAAGTGTCTTAGTGGTATGGCAAGCCATTGATTTCATGGAGGTTATTGACCGAACGTGATGCATGGCATGGATGTTGCATTAGTCCGGCTAGCGCCTCGTTCGAGAGGCAACCCGGCCGCCACGGCCGACACGACGACGGAGCCCGTCATGCCCACCCTCACAACGTTTTGCATTGCCAGCAAAACCCTTGGCCGTCGAGTGTTCGCATGACGCTCAGCCAAACGCTTATCGACCTCGTGGAAGAAACCTTGCCGCTGCCAGCCGGTAGTTGCAACGCCTGCGAACGCAACGGCGTACCGATTCTGCTGCTGCGCCCGGCGGCGGTGGGCAAGAGTCCGTTCTTGCGCGCAAGGGGTGCGCTGACGCATCCTGGTCTGCAAGAATCGCTGCGCATCATGCGCAAGGGCTATGTGTATGTGCTGCTGGACCGCAGGGTATGGCACGCCTATCAAGTGACCGATGCGGGCCATATGCGGCATTTCAATCCTTACGAGATGGCGCGCGCCGAGCCTGCTCCATTGGCCGAGCGCTGCGTTCAGGCAGCGCACGACCTGCCCGCGTCGTTCATCGGTATCGACATTGATCAGTACAAGCTGGCCTGGATCGCATACTCGCAAGACCCTTGGCCGACGGACGTGTTGGATGCGTACAAGTCAGGCAAGGGTTTGAATGCCAATTACCCGCAACGGTTTGTCATCGTGGATCTGCCCAAGCTGCGGGACGATCCCACGGCGGGTGGCACCGCGCTGGCGCTGGAACATCAGCATCCGTTGAACAAACACGTGGCGGAGTATGTCAGCGGTGTCGATGACTTCGGCAGTGTTCACGGCTGGTCATCGCGCGTGGCGCAAGCCACGGGCATGCGGAACTATCTAACGCTGATGGAACGGCAGCATCGCTTACCGAAAGGTGTGAGCGGGCTGGTCCTGCCCGACCCGATAGGCATGGCCGAAGAGCTCAACAACGTCCGCTTGGCCGCCTACACGCAGAAGCGATTGTGGTCCGAAGAGCCGGAACGACGTTACGCGTATCTGACCTCGCAATGCCTGCTGGCGATTCAACAGATGTACGCCGTGCAGGCCGACGCCGAGACGATGGATAGCCCTACGCCCTTGCTTGCCATCATGCCCAGCGAGTCCGGCACGCCGCCCGTGTTCCGGGACCCCGCGCGTGAACGGCAAGAACGTGTGCAAGCCAAGATCACCGATCGCGTTGAACGATTGAAAGAACGTTACTGGGAAACCAATCCCCCCGCTGAGCCGCGCCGCCATGGCCGGGCGAGCTTTCAGGCGCGGTATGACCGGGACATCAAGCGGTTTGAAAAAGATATCGATGCGTATGGCAAGGATTGGGCGCAGGTGGTGGGCAGCGCGGCGTGGAAGCGCATCGTGGCAATGGATTATTCCGATACCGATGAACGGTCGCGTCTGCTGCGCTTGATTACGGTTGGTGCGTGTTTGGACGGTGGGATCACGGATGCGATGCCCGCGTCCGATGCCGTGTCGGCGGAACCCGAAACGCTGGGGCCCACCGGCACGGCGTGGCGGTCGTTGCTAAGCGATCCGAACAGCGCTGCCTATATCGCCTTGAACGGCCATCGGACCGATTTGCAAACCACCTTTATCCCTCTGTTTGGCGCCGGGGCGGTTGCCAACGACGCTGGGAAAAAATACTTCGACGCCGTCAAAAGCATCATCAGCAGCAAAGAAATCGGTGCATGGCGAGAAGGCCGCGCGGCAGACGCCGCCGACCAACTTCTGACGGCCATGCACGGCGCCAGCAAGCGCCTGAATCAACACTTGAGCGCCAGTTCCAAAGCCGCCGTCGATGCGGTTCACGTGGGCGGTGCGTGGCTGTACCGCAAGGCTCAGATGACACAGGTCGTCATTCAACTCACGGTGGGGGAATTGCTGTCCATTTGCGCGGAAGAACTGCAACGCGCCGGCGAGTCCCTGCAACAAGACGCCAGCCGGCGCGTACGCGCGTTTGTGTTCACAGGCTTGATCAGCATCCCGGACCCAGCGGTGCGCAATACGCTGATTGACGTGACGCTGTGGATGGAAGGCAGCGCGGAAGACATCCGGAAGCGAATCAACGCCTTTGAGAAAGTAGCCGGTGATCAAGTAGGAAATGTGGCGCGCCAGGTGGAAGGAGTAGTCCGCCAAGCAGAAGAGGCGGCGCGCAAGGTGTCGAACGGCGCAATGCGAAAGATCTCGGTCGGTATGAAGAACCTGGAAGTCCCGGCTGCGCAACTGCTGAAAGGCCTGGAACTAAGCGCGGCGCATGCGCAGGAGTTCGCGAAGAATGGGCTGACGAGCTTGAAGCGCTTGTCGGTCGGGTCGGGCTATGGCGCGCTATCGCTGCTTAGCTTGTACTTCCTGCATGACAGTGTGCGAACCACTCTGGATGCGGCGCGGGAGACCGTTGGTGCACGTCATCCGGAAGCGATGGCCGCGTTGTATGGGGCAGGGGTGGCGGACGGGGTGGGGAGTTTTGCGGCGGCGAATCGCGCTGAGGCCGAGGGAGATGCTAGCGCTCCATTTGCGTATCGGCTTAGCGGCTTCCTCGCTACCGGCGGTGCCATTTTTAGCGGGTTAGGCGCGGTAGCGGGCGGCGCATTGTTAGGGCCCCTAGGTATCGGCATTGCATTAGGAATAGCCGCATTTTTGATCGGGAAAATCGCCAAGAAGCTGGAGTCAGATAGTTTGGAACTATGGACTCGTCGCTCCTACTTCGGTAGGGCCGAGCAAGAGCGTCGCTGGGCGACTGCCGATCAAATGGATGCGGCAATGTCAGCACTGAATGCTGCGTTCATCGGCATGGACGCGACCCTAGGCTTTCATTCCGCCAAGCGCGCAATGGATGCCGATACGCTTTTGACGGCGGATATTTTGGAGATTAAGGCAACGGGTGGAATCGAATCGGGAACAGAACTTGGCTATCGAATCGTGCTCCCCGGCTTCGATCCTTCGAGGTCGAGCTTCGAATTCAAGCTTCTTTTGAAACGGTTTGGCATCGAACGAAGCGGTCGACGTCTTCCCACGTTGTCGGAAGGGGTTCTGGCCTCCATGCATCACAACAGCGGGCATGGAGCTCCCGGCCTGGAGGTGTTTAGACATCTGACTGTGAATCATCAGTGCTTGCCGACCCGAGAGTCTCCCATCTTGAGTTGTCGATACTGGCTGGGGCCGTTGCACAGCATTAAGAGCGCCACGATTGAGATCACCTTTTGGCCCGACAAGGACGACCTTACCGGCTACGCCCGCATCAACATGACAGAGGAAGCGTAGTGGCCCGATCAAAACTCAATCCGCCCTGCGCTGGGTGGCGAAGGGATTTGTCAGGACCGGAGGATCCAGCAGCGGTCATGCCGAGCCTGTGTGAGGATGCGGCCAATCATGTTGATGAGATATTCATGGAGTTGTCTCGACGATCTTCGAGCATACGTGGTCTCCTTCTTTTAGCTATTCCGTATACGGCTTACTTGGCAATTTTCGGGGCGCCCGAAATTTTTTTCCAGCTTCTGGGAGGAGGCGACGAAAGGTTCACAGCTACGGAGCTTTTACTGATGTTCGTAGCCCTATTCACGACGGCGCTTTTTGCGTGGTTGAGTGTGCTGCTCTATCGAATCGAAGTAACGCAGCCACGCGACCTCCCCATCCGCTTCAACCGCGCCCGCCGCCGCATCTACGTCTACGGCTTCCACATGGTCTGGTGGAACCCGTTCACCCGCTGGTACGTCACCACCGCCAGCTACCCCTGGGACGATGCCCGCGCGGAAGTCTGGGAGCAATGGGGCGTCACCTCCGGCGGTGGCTTGTTGATCAAGTGGGGCGTGTCCCTCGCCATCGTCAAACCCAACACCAACGATGTCATCGAACGCTTCCACCTCAGCACCTACAACCAAGACCTGGACAACCTCTGGGCTTACGTCTGCACCTATATGCAACGAGGCCCGCAAGCCTTGCCGCCGTGCGACATCGAACCGCGCGATGCGAACGATGTGCCGGCGTACAACCTGGCGTTGCGGTGGGCGCCTCGGGTGGTTTGGCCAAAGGCGATGGACGCTGAGTCCCGCAGCGCGCCCTGACGGCATTGCAGGGTTACACCCGTCTCTTCGAAGCGATATCATGTCGCCCATCAGCAATCACCACGGGAAAGGCGATGAGCCAGGGGTTCGATGGGGTCAGACCCGCGTCGGAATCGTCGATCGAGATCGGCTTTTTCTATGAAGGCCGGCATTGTGTCGAGCGCATCCGCGTCAAGCCCACGGCCGCCAACCTCAAGCGCGCCGCCGATCGGCGGGCTGCCATTCTTGAAGCCATCGCCCGCGGCGATTTCGATTACCACGCCGAGTTTCCCAAACGCGGCGCGCCGCCCACGCCATCACAGGGTTCCGCATGACTAGCAACAAGCCCTTGGAAGTCAATGTTCTGACGCCCGACGCCTTTACGCCTTACGGTTGGATGTTGGGCAAGCCGATGCCGGACGGCAATGGCGTGCCGCTGTTCTCGAACCCTGCCACCGACTTTTGGCAGGAGCACGTGTTCAACACCGGTGCGGGCGGCGATGCCGAACTGTTGTGGGTGAACTACCGCAGCCCGTCCACGGAAATCGCCAGCCTGGAAAAGCACTTGCTGACGCAGCAGGCCATCGTGCCGCTGACCGGCACCATCATTCAGGTGGTGGCGCAAAGCAATCCTGACGGCAGCCCCGACCTGGCTACGCTTGCCGCCTTTCGTGTACCGCAAGGGCAGGGCATCTGCATGCGGCCAGGGTGCTGGCATGCCACGCGCGTGGCGGATGCCGAAGTCACCTGCCTGATGCTGACCCGCCGTTCCACCACGGTGGACCTGATTCAGCACCTGAACACCGACGCGCGCGCCACCGAAAGCGCCATCGTGGCGATCACGGCCAGGCAACTGGAAAGCCTGGAGGATCGGGAGCAGGCAGTCGACGCCTGATCGCGGTGGCCCGGGGGGGCGGATCAACTCGGCGCGGATCGACGCGAAATATGCCAGAATCGCCTGCGGAATTGCTGTCTTTGACCGCGACCCTGCCGCCAACCGGGCGGTGCCAACAACATGCAGGTGTTGGAGCAAATTATGCGCGATCGTCAACGTAGCACCGGGTTTGCGTCCACGGCGCTGCGCCGCCTTGCGGGCCTGTTGGCCGCTGCCGCGCTTAGCGTAAACCTGGCGGGTTGCAGCTTCACGTCGTCCGATGAAGCGACCGGTTCGCAATCCGTTGGCATCAACGGCGTCACCGCGCAGCAGGCGCGCAGCATCGCCAGCGAAGCGTATCTGTATGGCACGCCCATGGTGGCCAGCTACCAGACCATGGTGGCCTTCAACCTGGACAAGGCCAACCCGCAATACAAAGGCCCGCCCAACACCTTCAGCCATATCGCACGCGTCTTCACACCCGCGGACACCGCGTTTGTCACGCCAAATGCGGACACGCCCTATTCCTTCGCCATGCTGGACCTGCGCGCCGAACCTGTCGTGATCAGCGTGCCGCCTATCGAGAAGCGGCGCTACTTTGTCCTGCAATTGATGGACCTGTACACCTACAACTTCGCCTATATCGGCAGCCGCGAAACCGGCAACGGCGGCGGCAGCTTCCTGGTGGTGGGGCCACGTTGGGACGGCAAGGTGCCGCGCGGCATCAGCAAAGTATTCAAATCGGAAACCGAATTGGTCAACGTGGTGGGCCGCACGCAATTGTTCAATGCGGCTGACCTGGACAACGTCAAGCGCATCCAGGCTCGCTACAAGATTCAGCCCTTGTCTTCCTTTACCAAAAGCCGCCCGCCGCCCGCGCCCACGGCGATCGACTGGATTGCGCCCGTGCCGCCGCAGCAGATGCGCACATCGCTGGAGTTCTATAACCAGTTGGCCTTTCTGTTGCAGTTTGCGCCCACGCATCCCACCGAGAAATGGCTGCGCGAACGGTTTGCCAGCATCGGCATCAAACCCGGCCAACCCTATCCCGTTGACCAGTTGGACCCGCGCCTGCGCCGCGCCTTGCAGGAAGGCATGCATACGGCGCAAAACGATATCGACAAGAACCGCGCGGCGCTGGGCGGCAAGACCGATGGGCTGTTCGGCAGCCGCGCCACGCTCAAGAACAACTATCTGGCGCGCGCGACTGGCACGCAGATGGGCATCGGCGGCAATAGCCGCGACGAAGCGCTATCCCCCGTCCTGGAAAAAGACAGCAGGGGGCAGGAACTGGATGGCCGGTATGCGTACACGCTGCGTTTTGCGCCGCGCAGCCTGCCGCCGGTGACTGCGTTCTGGTCCATGACGATGTACCGGTTGCCCGAACAATTGCTGGCGCCCAACCCGATCGACCGGTACCTCATCAATTCCCCCATGCTGCCGTCGCTGAAAAAAGATCGCGATGGCGGGCTGACGATCTACATTCAGTCGCAATCACCGGGCAAGGGGAAGGAGTCCAATTGGCTGCCCGCGCCGCCTGGCCCGTTCATGGTGACTCTGCGTTACTACTGGCCCAAGGCCGCGCTGTTGGACGGCAAATGGGTCACGCCGGACATACAGCGGGTGGCGCAATAGCGGCATGAAACGCAACTTCAACATTCACGACCTGCGCATTTTCTATACGGTCGTCATGACCGGGTCCACGCGTCAGGCCGCGCAAGTCATGAGCCTGACGCAACCCGCGATCAGCCATGCGGTGTCGCGGCTGGAAACCGCCACGGGCGTGCAGTTGTTTGACCGGTCGCACAAGACCTTGCGACCCACCGAAGCCGGGCAATACCTGTATACCGAAGCCAAGTTCGTGCTGGACGAATTGGTACGCATCGACGAGGCGCTGCACAGCATTGAAAAGTTCGGCGGGCGCGGCTTGCGCGTGGCGTCGTCGCCCGCGTTGGCGCTGGTCTATGCGCCCGAAGCCGTGAAACGCCACCTGGACGAACACGGCAAACGGCCGTTTTCCATCGACGTGGAATCATCAGTGCAATGCATCAGCGCGGTGGAAACCATGCGGGCCGACTTCGGCCTGGGCGCAGTGGGCCGCGACAGTCCGCGCGTGAACTTCACGACGTTTTTGCGCACCGACGTCATGTTGATCGCGCACCGCGACCACCCCTTGGCGCGGCGCGACGTGGTGGCGGTGGCGGACATTCCGCCCGAATCTTTCGTCAAGCCGCTGTGGTCCGACTACGTGGTGGCGCAAGGCGACATTGCCGATTCCGATGCGCTGGACTCCGGCATGCAGGCGCACATGACGCTGGTGCCCGGCACGGTGCGCGCCGTGAAAGGCGTCAGCCTGGTCAACGCCATATCGGCGTCGGACATCGTGTCCGTCTACCCCGACATCGTCGCGGTGCCGCTGGCGTCAAGGCAGTGGTTTGAATTTGTGCTGATCACTCGCAAGGAAGCTCAGAACCAGGACCTGGCCGAGCGGCTGCTGGGCGCCTTGTACGCCACGGCCCAGGCGCGCCGCACCGGTGTTTTTGCGGACACGATCCAACTGATCGCCTAGCCCCCACGCCGGTGTTCCATCACGCGACGCGCGGGAAATCAATCGGCCGGTGGCTGCCAGGGTAAGGACTGCAGATCGCCGTCGATGCTGATCGCCTGGCCGCTGATCATCGCGCCAAACGGGCTGGCCAGGAACAGCGCCATGTTCGCGATGTCGGCGCCCTGTACAAACTGTCGCAGGCTGACGCCCGCCAATTCCAGCTTGGTTTCTTCTTCCACCGTCAGGCCCATCGCGCGTGCTCGCGCGGCGATCACGCGGTCGATACGCGGGCCGGCCACCAGCCCGGGCAGCAGGGCGTTGACGCGGATGCCGTAAACGCCCAGCTCCACCGCCAGCGAACGCGTCAGCCCCACCACGCCCCATTTCGAGGCGGAATAGGGCGTGCGCAAGGGTAGCCCCATGCGTCCTGCCACCGAACTGATGTTGATGATGGCGCCGCCGCCTGATGCGCGCAGCGCGGGCACGGCATGCCGCACCGTGTGGAATTGCGACGCCAGGTTGATGTCCAGCGTGGCGGCCAGTTCGTCCGGCTGGATGTCGGTGATGCGGGCGGTGGGGCCGGCGATACCGGCGTTGTTCACCAGCACGTCCAGGCCGCCCAGGTGCGCCAGCGCGGTTTCCATGTAGCGGTCGATGTCTTCGCGGCGGCTGACGTCGGCGCGGCTGTGGGCATGGCGGCATTCAAACAGCGCGCCTTCATCCACGTCGCACACATGGACGTGTGCGCCGCGCTCGGCAAAGGCGTCGGCCAGCGCTGCGCCAATGCCCGCCGCGCCAGCGGTAACGATGACGCGGCGGCCGCTCAGGTCCACCGGCAGGGCGGTCAGGTCTTGCGGGGGCATGCGGTTTCCTTCGGTGTAGTTGGACATCGTGGCTTCAACATCAGGGCTTCATCAACGAGCACTTCGATTCCTGCGGCGACGTGTAAATCTGATCGCCCGGGATCTTTGCGATCAGCTTGTAGTAGTCCCACGGGCCCTTGGATTCCGCCGGCTTCTTCACCTGCATCAAATACATATCGTGCACCAGCAGACCGTCCGCGCGCACCGTCGCGTTCTTTACGAAGAAGTCGTTCACCGGGTTGGCCTTCACCCACTTCATGATGGTCTCGCCGTCGGTCGTGCCGGTGGCCTTGACCGCGTTCAGGTAGGTGGTGGTGACGGAGTAGTCGCCCGCTTGCAGCATCGATGGCTTCTTCTTCATGCGCTCTTCAAAGCGTGCCGCCCACTTGCGCGACGCATCGTCCTGGTCCCAGTACCAGGCGGTGGTCAGGTACATGCCTTGCCCGGCCGCCAGGCCCAGTGCGTGGATGTCGGTGATCAACACCAGCAGGCCCGCGATCTTCATCGTGGGGGTCAGCCCGAATTCGGCCGCGGCCTTGACCGCGTTGCTGGTGTCGGCGGCCGAGTTGGCCAGGCCCAACACCGTGGCGCCCGATGCCTGCGCCTGCAGGATGTATGACGAGAAATCCGCCGCGTTCAGTGGATGGCGCACGCGACCCTTCACCTGGCCGCCGTTCGCTTGCACCACGGCCGAGGCATCGCGTTCCAGCGCGTGGCCGAATGCGTGGTCCACCGTCAGGAAGTACCAGTCCTTATTGCCTTCCTTAAGCATGGCGCGCGCCGTGCCGCGCGACAGCGATACCGTGTCGTACACGTAGTGAACCGTGTACGGCGTGCACTGCGCGTTGGTCAGTTCCGACGCGCCCGCGCTCACCACGAAGAACGGCGTCTTCTTTTCTTCGGCCACCTTCGCCATCGCCAGCGCGGCGGCCGAATTCGCGCCTGCGATCAACATGTCCACGCCGCGCTGGTCCAGCCATTCGCGTGCGCGCGACGACGCGATGTCGGCGCGGTTCTGGTGGTCTGCCACCAGCACTTCAATCTTCTTGCCGGCGATCTCGCCGCCCATGTCCGCCACCGCCATCTTGATGGCTTCGGCCCCGCCCGGGCCGTCGGCATCGGCCGACAGGCCCGACATATCGGTAATGAAGCCGATACGGATCACGTTGTCGTCCGCCACGGCTGCGCCGCCTATTGCCAGCAAGGCCGATGCCACTGCCGCGTTCAAGATTTTCTTCATGTTTGTCTCCCGCCTGGGGTTTGATTGTGGATGCCGTGCCGTCGTCAGAACGCGACGTTGTTCCGGCCTTTCAGTTGCAGAATCTCGCGCGCCTCGTCGGGCGTGGCGATGGTCAGCGACAAGTCCTCAAGAATGCGGCGGATGCGGCGCACCTGATCCGCATTCGACAGTGCCAGTTCGCCCGGGCCGTCCCACAAGGAATCTTCCAGCCCCACGCGTACAAATCCGCCCATCGTCGCCGCCATGGTGGCAAGCGTGGTCTGCTTGCGCCCCGCGGCCAGCACCGACCAGCGGTAGTCATCGCCAAACAGCCGGTCAGCCGTGCGGCGCATCATCATCACGTCTTCGGGATGCGTGCCGATACCGCCCCGGATGCCGAACACGGACTGGATCAAGAACGGCGGCTTCAACAGCCCCTTGTCCACAAAATGCGCCGCCGTGTACAGGTGCCCGATGTCATAGCACTCGATCTCGAAGCGCGTGCCGTCGTCATTGCACGACGACAGAATGTGCTCAATATCCTTGAACGTGTTCTTGAACACCAGGTCGTTGCTGCTTTCCAGATAGGGCCGTTCCCAGTCGTGCTTGAACTCTTTGAAGCGCTCCAGCAATTCGTACATGCCGAAATTCATCGAACCCATGTTCAGCGACGCAACCTCCGGCTTGAATTGCGCGGCCGGCAGCATGCGTTCGCTGACCGGCAGCACGGGTGAACCGCCCGTCGTGATATTGATGACCACATCGCTTTGCGCCTTGATGCGCGGCAGAAACTGCGCGTACAGCGCCGGGTCCTGCGTGGGCCTGCCTGTCTGCGGATCGCGCGCGTGCAGGTGCACGATGGCCGCGCCCGCCTCGGCGGCATCCAGCGCCGATTGCGCGATCTGGTCGGGGGTGACGGGTAGGTGGGGCGACATCGACGGCGTATGCACCGAACCGGTAATGGCGCACGTGATGATCACATTGCTCTTGGATTTTTTCATGGGCCTGGGATGTATGACGTTTTATCGTGGCCCCGGCTGTCTCCTCCGGGTGCGGCCCATTCTGTCGCAGGGCTTTGCCCTTGTCACCTGAACAGAAATTATCAACTGATAGGGTTTCCGGTGCTGCGGCGCAGCGTGCGCTGTACCCGCCCGCGTCGCCCAACCGGGGCCAGAAAAGTGCCGGGGAAACCCCACGCTGAAATACAATCGGCCGCTATGTCAGACCGCCCACACTCCGACTCCCAATCCCCAGGATTTACCCATGACTACGTGCTGGCCGTGGATTTGGGAGGCACCCGTTTTCGGGCGGCGCTGGTGGATGCGGACGGCGGCATTGCCCATGCCTGCGCCATCGACAGCCCGGCGGGCACGGCCCCGCACCCCGGCTGGGACGAGATCGACGCAGACGATTGGTGGCGCGGGCTGCAAACCCTGTGCGACACCCTGGCCCAGCAGGCAGGGGCCGGCTTTGACGCCATTGCCGCCGTTGCCATCTGCGGCGTTACCCGCACGCAAGTCTTCATCGACGCGCAAGGCGCCGCCATTCGACCCGCCATCACCTGGCGCGATACGCGCACGGCGGCGGACGTGGCGCACTGGTTGGCGCGTGCGCCTGCCGGCCACCCTGAAACCGCGCAGATCAACGCGTTCCACCCCTGGGCGCGGGTTGCGTGGCTGCTGTACGCCGAACCACAGCACGCAGCGCGCGTGCGCGTCGTGCTGGAACCGAAGGACTACCTGAATTTCCGCCTGACCGGCCGGGCCGCCAGCGACACGGTGTCGATGGCCAGGCTGGCGGCGGCGGGCAGCGCGCACGGGGCGCAAGCCGACCTGTTGACGGCCATGGGTGCCAACCCCGCCTGGGTGCCGCCGCTGTTGGACCCCTTGGCTGTTGTCGGCCCGGTGCAGGCGGGTCTGCCGGGTTCACTGGCGCGCTTGGCGGGACGCAGCGTGATCGCCTGCTCCAATGACACCTGGGCGGCCGTGGCGGGGCTGGGCGCCTTGCGGACGGGGTACGCGTACAACATCTCGGGCACCACTGAAGTGTTTGGCGCGGTTGGCGCGGAACCGGTGCAGGCAGCGGGCCTGATGACGGTGAACTGGGGCAACGGCAATCACCAGATCGGCGGTCCGGGCCAGAACGGCGCGGACACCGTCGCGTGGCTGCTGTCCTTGCTGGGCGGGGTGAGCCGGTTTGGCGCGTCGGACGCAGGCGGAGATGCGGGCGAACACACAGACAAACACGCAGGCGAACACGCAGGCGGCATGACCCGTGTCGGCCACGCCATGCACGTTTTGCTGGACGCGCCGCGTGACCCGCAGCCGGCCTTGTTCCTGCCCTATCTTCAAGGCGAACGCGTGCCTTACTGGGACCCGCAATTGCGCGGCGCCTTCCTCGGCTTGAACCGCCGTCATGGTCCCGGCGACCTGGCATGGGCGGTGCTGGAAGGCGTGGCCTTCTTGAACCGCACGGTGCTGGAACGCGCGGAAACCGCGTTGGGTGCGCCGGTTGCCGAAATTCGTTTTGGTGGCGGGGCGGCATCCAACCCGCACTGGTGCCAGGTCAAGGCCGATATCTGTGAACGCCCGGTCGTGGTCGGGCAGGCGGATCAGCCCGGAGTGATCGGCGCAGCCGCCGCCGCCTGGACCGCGCTGGGCCGCTACGCCAGCTTCGCACAGGCGCAGGACGCGCTTGCGCGACCCGCGCGCCGCTACGATCCCGACGCAACACGCCGCAACGCCTATCACCGTCTGTACGCCCAGTTTCGCGCCGCCGAAGCCGCCTTGACGCCGGTGTCGCACGCCTTGGCCAGCACGCGCTTGCCGTAAAAACCCTAAGTGCGTCACAACGGCAAAGCGGCCCTGTCCAGCACTGCGCGGGTATAAACTGCTACGCCATCAGGGCGCGAACGCCCGGCAGGTGGTGGATAACCCTTGCACTACAACGAACACCAACGCAGCAAGGGTTGAGTCGATGCGCGGCATCCTGGAAAAGTACGGCACGGCAATCGCAGGTTTGGCCCTGGTGGGCTTCTTCGCAATCGCCGCCCCTAATTTCGCGGCGCCCAATAATCTGTTGAACATCGCCAAGGAAACCAGCTTCCTGGCCATCATCGCCATCGGTTTCACGCTGGCGCTGGTAACGGCCGAACTGGACCTGTCGGTGGCCGACGTCGCCAGCCTGGCCGCGGTCGTCACGGGCGCGATGGTGCATACGGGCCAACCGGTCGTGGTCGCCATCGCGGCGGGCCTGGGAGTCGGCCTGCTGTGCGGGCTGGCCAATGGCATCGCGGTGACGCGCCTGCGGGTTCCGTCGCTGATTGCCACCTTGGGCATGGCCGCCATGGCGCGGGGCTTCGCCTTCATGCTGACCGATGGCGTGTCCTACGTGGGCCGCTGGCCTACCGCCTTTACCGACCTGGCCCGCGCCAAGCCTTTCGGCATCCCGGCGCTGGTGCTGTGGATGTTGGGCATCGTGCTCGTCGCGTATTTCCTCATCAAGTGGACGCGTACCGGCGCCCGCATGACGGCAACGGGCGAAGCCGGAGAATCCGCGCGCCTGGCCGGCATCAACATCCGCGCCATGAAAAGCATCGGGCTGGCGCTGTCGGGTGTATGCGCCGGCATCGCCGCCGTGTTGCTGACGTCCAGCCTGTCGTCCGCCGCGCCCAACATGGCCGGTGACTACTTCCTGTACGCCATCGCGGCCGTGCTGCTGGGCATGACGATGTTCAACCCCGGCCACGCCAATATCGTCGGCACGCTGGTGGCCGCCTTGATCCTGAAGGTGCTGGGCAATGGCCTTGTCCTGATGGGCGCGCCGTACTACGTGCAGGACATCGTACTGGGCTTCATCATGATTGCATCCGTTGCGGTGTCGTCGGCCGTGCTGAAGAAAGCGGCGTTCAAATTCTGATCCAAAGGGGAAACCACCATGAAGCAATTGATCAAGCGCACCTTGCTGGCCAGCGCCTTCGCCGTGCAGGCGCTGGCGGCAAGCGCCGCCCACGCCTTTGACGTTGGCATCGTCGCTTTTCAGATGTCGTCCGAAACGCACGCCCGCGTGGCCAACGCCGCCGCGCAGGCCGCGCGCGCCAAAGGCTGGACCGTCACGCAACTGAACGCCGAAGGCTCGCTGCCCAAGCTGGCCGAGCAACTGGACACGCTGGTCAACAAGAAGGTCGACGCCATCGTCATCGCGATGGGCAAGCCGGTGGAAACCGATGCCCAGTTGCAGGCCGCCAAAGAGAAGGGCATTCCGGTGGTGGGTGTGATGTCCGGCGCCAGCCCGCACATGCTGTTCGACGTGGAAGTCAACGAATACGCCACGGGCGCGCAGTCGGTCTTGTACCTGCTGGGCAAGATGGGCTATCAGGGCAACATCCTGTCGGCCCGCTTTGACGGCAATTCGGGCACGCGCATCCGCGGCAAGATGCTGGACGCGGTGCTGACGGAGAACACCGCCGTCAAAGACCTGGCCAAGTTCAGCATGGCCCGCACCCAAAGCTGGCGCGACGACGTGCGCAACGGCATGCAAGCCCTGTTCCTGCGCCACCAAGGCCAGTTCAAGGGCGTATGGGCATCGTTTGACGGGCAAGCCTATGTCATCGACGACCTGCTGCAATCGCAAGGCATGAAGAAGGGCGACATCACCTTGGTGTCGGTGGACGGTGGCCCCGAAACCTATCGCCGCATTGCTGATCCCAACAGCCTGATCACTGCCACGATGATGATTCCGTTCGAGCAACTGGGCACCAGCGCCATCGAGTCCATCGACCGCATCGTCGTCAAGAAGGAACCCAAAGAGAAGGTGGCCTCGGGCCCGTATCTGTTCATGGATTCCGTACTGGTCGATGCGTCCAACGTGCAGAAGTTTCTGCAACCCGCCGCGAAGTGAATGCGGGCCAGCGTGTAATCCCAGCCAGCATGACCCCGATGACCCCAGCCAGCATGCCCCCCATGACCGCCGCCTTGTCGCTACGCCAGATCCGCAAATCATACGGAGCCGTCGAGGCACTGAAAGGCGTGGACCTGGATGTGCCCGAAGGTAAGGTCATGGCCATCTGCGGCGACAACGGCGCGGGTAAATCCACGCTGATCCGCATTATCTCGGGCGCACAGGAACCCACGGGTGGCGAACTCAGCCTGAACGGCCGCGCTGTCGTCTTCCGCTCGCCGCACGACGCGCTGGTGCAGGGCATTGCCACCATCTACCAAGACCTGGCGCTGGCGCCCCGCCTGTCCATCTGGGAAAACGTCTTCATGGGCGCCGAATTAGTTCGGCGCGTGGGGCCGCTGCGCGTGCTGGACAAGCGCCGCATGGCCGAACAGGCGCGCGGCTATCTACAGCGTTTGTCGGTGCCCATCGACGACATGGATCGACCCGTCGAACGCATGTCGGGCGGCCAACGCCAGGCCGTCGCCATCGCCCGCGCGTTGCGCTGGGACGCCCGCGTGGTCATCATGGACGAACCCACCGCCGCCTTGGGCGTCAAGGAAACCGCCTTGGTCCTGAACCTGGTGCGCAAGCTGCGTGAAGAAGGACGCACGGTGATCCTGATCAGCCACAACATGGCCGACGTGGTCGCGCTGGCCGATCGGGTCGCCATCCTGAAAGGTGGCGTCAAGGTGATCGAACGCGATATCGCCGGCCTGGACGCCGACGCGCTGGCTCACCGGGTGATGACAGGCAAAGATTGATCGGCGCGGGGTCCCTGAACTCACGCATCAGACGCAAAAAGGCCGCAGCCGGGTTTCCCCTGGCGGCGGCCTCTTTGCATGTAGCGGCGGGACTTAGTCCTGGCGGCTGGTCACTTCAACCAGGTGATAACCGAACTGGGTCTTCACCGGGCCTTGAACTTCACCAACCGGCGCGCTGAACACGACGGTATCGAATTCCTTGACCATCTGGCCCGGGCCAAAGGTGCCCAGGTTGCCACCGTCACGGCTCGACGGGCAGCTGGAGTTTTCCTTGGCGACTTGAGCAAAGTCAGCGCCGTTTTCAATGGCGGTCTTGAGTTCGTTGCACTTGGCTTCGGTGGAAACGAGGATGTGACGGGCGGAGGCTTGTGCCATGAGGGCTCCTTGCGGAATAGATTGGGGAGGGGAGAGTAACGCATTTGGGCGTGCTCACTACGGTGCCATCATAAACTGGCTTTCAAGTCGGCCATGTTGCGGGCATTAACGTTCCGTTACGTCGCCTCTAGGTCAAAACTCCGCGCCGTCGCTTCGTTGATCTGTCGCTCATCCCTTCGCCGCTCCTTCATTCCGCCAACCACTCCCGAAACGCCTCCAGATCCACGCCGCTAGGCACATACCAAACCTTGCGCGTCTTATCCCATTGCGCCCCTAGCGCCTTCACCACATCCCGGTTCGCATACGCCACCTTCAAATCGCGATGCCCCACCGCCTTGACCGGCGCGGCCATGTTTCGGCGTAGCGCCGTATCCGCGCGCTTCTGCGTCGCCGCCAACTGCATCCGCGCGATGAACGCACTGCGGCGCGCGGCGTCTTCTGTTGACACCAAGGTCAGGCGCGACTTTGTCCGTGTTGCCGCCACATAGAACAAATTCTCTTCTTCCCCCGCTTTGCGCAGCGGATCGGGAAACGCGTCGGCGTCCATGAATGGCAGGATGACGTGTTCGAATTCCTTGCCTTTGACGTTCACGATGCAATCCATCTGGACCGTGTTCTTACCGGGCCGTGCGCCGACGAAGGCTTCTGCCGCGCCGATCCATTCCGAGAATTCACGCAGGGTCTTGCCCGACATCTTTGCCGAGGCGATGAAGCCGTTGACCGAGCGGGTGACGACGGACGCCTCGTAGGGATGCACGTACAGGCGCTTGGCGACCTTGTCCATGTCCATCAGGTCGCGCACGGATTCCAGCGCCAGGTAGGCGGGGGTGTCGGTGGACAGCTCGCGCAGTTGCTCCACGGCATCCGAGATGCGGGCGCGGGCGGCGGGGCTGCCGACGCGCTGGATCTGGCCGGTAAAAAAGTGCTTTAGCGCGGACGGTTCTTTCGCCAGCGTCGTCTGCGCCTCTTGCAGTTCCTTGGGCGTCAGCGGCACTTCGGCGAAGGTGGTCAGTGCGTCGACGATAGCCTCGCGCGTGGCGGGTGCGGCCACGTGGTGGAAGTCGTCCAGCGCAATGGCGAGCATGCCGCGCAGGAACAGGATTTCTTCGCGCAGCAGGTAGCTCTTCATCGTCGCCGTGCGGTAGGGCACGCCGGCGTTCATCAGGGCGTTTTCGATTTCGATGGACTGATGCGCGTCGCGCAGCAAGACGCAGCATTGGTTCAGCGGCTTGCGGCCCTGCTTCCATTGCAGGATGGCTTTGACGACCTGCGCGCCGCAGTCGCCCGGTGTGTCGGCGTAGGTGGCTTCGTGAATCTCGGTGCGCAGCGGCAGGTTGGAATCTACCGGTTTATTTTTGAAGGCTTCCATCGCGTAGGCCAGGTGCGGGCCATGGCGATAGGTCATCGTCAGCGGGAAGTTCGCGCAATCGGGGAAGCTTGCGCGGATGCGGGTTTGCAGGAAGGATTCGTCGGCGCCCAGGTGGGAATAGATCACCTGGTCTTTGTCGCCCACGCCCACGAAGTAGGTGACGTCCACGTTCAACAGCGCTTCGATAATGCAGAACGACGCTTCGTTGATGTCGTGCAATTCGTCGACGAGCACCAGCTTGTAGGGGGTCAGCACGTCGCGCGGGTCAGACGCGGATCGCAGCAGGCGCGCCAAGTCGTAAGTGGCGTCGAAAAAGCCCCGGGCGTCGACGTAGCCGAACACATCCACGCGCTGCTTTTCGTATTCAACGGCCCAGAGATAGTCGGTGATGGTCACGCCCGCGCTTTCTGCAATGAACAGCGCATCGGCTCCGTCATCCGGCGCGATCCGCATCGTGGCTTTGAGCTTCAGCAGGTTGTCCAGGAACTGACTGACGGCGGTGTTGTGGGTGCGGATGTCCAGCAGATCGGCGTATTGCGGGTTATTCGCCGCCACGTTTTCCAGCGCAAACAGCGCGTAGCTTTGTTGTTCGCGCGTGGACGGCAGGCTCTCGGGCTTGCCGTCTTCAACCTTGGCCAATACCCGCTGCGCGTATTCTTCAACCGTCAGCACGTTCACGCGCCGCGCCGTGCTGTAGGCGATGCCCACGTCCACCAAGCGCGTTTGCAGCACCTGGCGGGCTTCGTCGGTGAAGGTCAGCGCCAGGATGTCTTCGGGCGGCAGGCCGCGCGTCAGCGCTTCGCCGATGCGCAGGGCCAGTGTGGTGGTCTTGGCGGCGCCCGCGTTGGCGATGACTAGGCTGGTCCGGCTCCGCGAGGTCTGGATCCGGGTCTGTTCTTCGGTGGGAACGAAGCCGGCGGGAAAGAACTGGGGGGCAGGGGAGTTTGTGGTCATCTAGGCGGAAAAGGCGCGAGCAGGAATGTCGCAGGGGCAGCCGCCAGTGTACCGATTCCATCAGCCGGCCCGGCCAATGAAAACGGCCGGCCGGCGCATGAAGCGCCCGCCGGCCGTTCGGGCCGAAAAAAGGGGAGCAAGCCCGGAGTCAAGCGTGGGGTCGAATCCGGAGCCAGCCCAAGCCAATCAGCGCACCGGCCACCCATACATCAAGCCGCCATCGCGGTACGACGCGTTCAGGCCGCGCGACAGTTTCAGCGGGCTGCTGGGGCCCAGGTTCTTCTCAAAGCTCTCGCCGTAGTTGCCGATGTGCTTGATGATGTTGTAGGCCCATTTGTCGTCCACGCCCAGGTTCTTGCCCATGCCGGGCGTCACACCCAGCAGGCGCTGCACGTTGGGGTTGGTGCTTTTCAGCATGTCGTCCACGTTCTTGGACGTGATGCCGTATTCCTCGGCTTCCAGCATGGCGAACAGGGTCCAGCGCACCACGTTGAACCATTGCTCGTCGCCCTGGCGCACCATGGGGCCCAGCGGTTCCTTCGAGAAATTCTCGGGCAGGATGTCGTACTGGCCGGGGTTGTCCAGATTGCTGCGCGCGGCCGCCAGTTGCGACTTGTCGCCGGTGAAGGCATCGCAGCGTCCAACTGCAAACGCGCGGATGATCTCGTCCAGGCGCTCCACCACCACCGGCTTGAAGACGATGTTCTGCGAACGGAACCAGTCGGCCAGATTCAGTTCCGACGTCGTTCCCGGCTGCACGCACACGGTGGCGCCGTCCAGCTCCTTGGCGCTTTTCACGTTCAGGGACTTGTTCACCATGATGCCCTGGCTGTCGTAGAAGTTGACGCCCACGCCGATCAAGCCCAGCGTGGTGTCGCGGGTGAGCGATAGCGTGGTGTTGCGCGGCAGCACGTCGACTTCACCCGACTGCAAGGCGGTGAAGCGCTGCACCGCGCTGACGGCCATGATCTTGGCCTTGGCGGGGTCGCCGAACATGGTGATGGCCAGCGCGCGGCACAGGTCCACGTCCAGGCCGACCCAGCCGCCCTTGCTGTCATTGACCGAGAAGCCGGCCACGCCGGTCGAGACGCCGCACTGGACGAAGCCCTTGCTCTTGACGCTGTCGAACGTCACGCCGGCCGTGGCGGCCCAGGACGAAAGAAATAAGGCGGTGCCTGCCGCAACGTGTTTGAGTGCTTTCATGGTGTCTCCGCGCGATGGGCGCATAGGTATTCTGTCGGCCGGTAGGCCAAGGTGCGCGGAATGGTAGCCACGGCGCCTGGGCGGGAATATCAGGGAATTCCCGTTAAATCCACTGGGCGGAATTTTGGAGAGATAATCGCTGCCAGGCCGATAGAGGGGCGATGGATGAACAAGAAAGAGCAGGCAGAAAATACGGATGGCGGCGGCGAACGCCGGTCGAGCCGCGGCTTCGTCAAGCAGCAGGTGCAGGGCACCTGGCGTGAACTGATCCGCGTCAATGCCAGTGACCGACGCTGGGAGATGCCGCTGGCGGCGGCCCTGTCTTCCGGCCTGCCCTTGATGGTGGGTGCGTATTTTGGCCGCATGGATTATGGCCTGATGTCCAGCCTGGGCGGCATGGTGTTTCTTAGCCTGCCCAACGCGTCCTTGCAGCAACGGATGATGATGCTGCTGGCCGCGTCCTTTGGCATGGTGGCCTGCTATGCGGTCGGCGCGCTGACGCAGTTTTGGCCCACGGCCACGATCGCGGCGCTGACCCTGATCGCGATGCTGGTGAACATGGTGTGCCGCTGCTATCGGCTGGGGCCGCCGGGCAGCTTGTTCTTCATCATGGCAACCGCCATTGCCGCGTACACGCCCGGCAGCATCGAGGATGTGCCCATGCGGGTAGGCATGGTGGCGTTGGGTTGCCTGGTGGCCTGCCTGGTGGCGTTTGCGTATAGCCTGCACATGACGCGCGTGGCGCCGCCGCCGCCCGATACACCCTTGCCCAAACCCACGTTCGATTTTGTGGTGTATGACTCGGTCATCATCGGCCTGTTCGTCGGTATCTCTTTATTAGTGGCCGAATTGCTGCAACTGCCGCGTCCGTATTGGGTGCCGGTCAGTTGCCTGGCGATTATCCAGGGGGCAAGCCTTTGGGCGGCGTGGAACCGGCAACTGCACCGGATACTGGGTACGGCGCTGGGCTTGTGCGTGGCGTGGGCATTGTTGAGTTTGCCGCTGAACGTGTGGACGCTGGCCGCCGTCATGATGGCGCTGTCGTTTGGGATTGAGACCCTGGTGGTTCGGCACTATGCCAGCGCCGTGGCGCTGATCACCCCGTTGACCATCTTCCTGGCGGAAGCGCCGCATCTGGGGCAGGGCTATCCGGCGGAAGTGATCGAGGCGCGCTTTGTGGATACGGTGATTGGCGCGTTCATCGGCGTGCTGGGTGCGGTGCTGTTGCACAACCAGCGCATTCGGCCGCGATTAAGCCGATGGATGCGTGCGGTTTTGCCCAATCGTGTGAACTGAGCCAGTGAACTAGTCAGGCGAGCCGACTGGAGCCGCCACGCAATAAGGGCAATCCAAAGCGGGCTTGGCCGCTTGTGCCGGCATGCCTTCCAACGCCGCCGCATGCAAACACTCATGCGACAGCCATTGGCTCAGGCGGTCATAGCTTTCCATATTGCTGCGCCAGTTCGGCGCGCACAGGTAGTAACCCAGCGGGCTTTCAAACGTGCGGTCGAACACGTCCACCAACTGCCCCGTGGCCAATTCCTTTTCGATCAGGCAATGCGGCATCAAGGCCACGCCAAAGCCCGACGATGCGGCCTGGATAATCATCGAAAACAGATTGAACCCGGGGCCGAATCGCGCGCGGTCATAATCGCCGAGATAGGTGGAAAACCAATATTCCCAAGACAGCGGAATTTCAATGTGCTGTAGCAGGGTGCACTGTTTGATGTCTTCCAGGCTGGCGATGGGGTGCTGTTCCAGATACTCGCGGGAACACACCAAACGGGTTTCACGCCCGGTCAGATACTTGGCGTCGCCATCGTGCCAATCTCCGTAGCCATATTGAATGGAGGCATCGAAATCCAGTTCGGTGCTTTTGTAATCCGCCACGCTATAACGCACGAAGTTGATCGAGATATCGGGATTGAACTCGCGAAAGGTCTTCAAGCGGGGAAACAGCCACTGCGCGGCGAAGGTGGGCGCGGCCGATACGTTCAGCGATTTGGCGGACTGCTGCGTGGCCATGACTTGCGACGTGGCGCTTTCCAGCGTGTGCAGCGCGGGCCGGATCAGGCTGAGATAGGTGGCGCCCATGCGGGTCAGTTGCAGCCCGTTGGTGGCGCGGATGAACAGCGCGTGTCCCAGATAGCTTTCCAGCGTGGCGATGTGCCGGCTGATGGCGCTTTGCGTTACGAACAGTTCCTTGCCCGCCTTGGAAAACGACAAGTGGCGCGCCGCTGCGGTAAACGCATTCAATTCAGAAAGGGTGGGGCAGCGGCGTCTCATGGCGGGTAGCGGAATGCGGGGCGGCGGAGAATAAAACGGGGGGTATGAGTAAAGCTCATAAGGCTGTTCGAATTTGTGTCGAACGCCTAAGGGGAGACCCGGTATCGGACGTTTGGATTGTACCGGTAGAGTTCGCCATGCTGAATTTCCTGCATGTTGAACAGATAGCGTGATTTATTTATGAAGCCGGTTGTTGTTAAGAATTGCAAGATCTTGAATACCCGATCATTGGTCCTCGAAGACGCGGCCAATGTGCTGATCGAAGACGGAATGATCACTCGCATCAGCGCCGACGAGCTGAGCGTGCCGGACGCCGAGGTGGTGGACGCCAAGGGCATGACGCTGATGCCGGGCATGATCGACTGCCACGTCCACGTGGTGGCGTCGTCCTTCAACCTGGGCCGCGTGGCGGCCTTGCCGAATGCCCTGGCGCTGTTGCGCGCACTGCCCATCATGCAGGGCATGCTGGACCGGGGCTTCACCAGCGTGCGCGATGCCGGCGGGGCCGATTGGGCCTTGGCGCAAGCCGTGCTGGACGGTGTGATCGACGGCCCGCGCCTCTTCTGCGCGGGCAAGGCCCTGTCGCAGACGGGCGGCCATGGCGACTTCCGCCAGCGTAACGACGAACTGGACCCCTGCCCGTGCTCGGTCAAGATCGGCAACATCGGCCGCGTGGTGGATGGCGTGGACAACTGCCGTTTGGCGGTGCGCGAAGAAATCCTGAAGGGCGCGACGCAGATCAAGGTGATGGCGTCGGGCGGCGTGGCATCGCCCAATGATCCGATCCAGAACCTGGGCTTTTCCGAAGCCGAGCTGCGGGCCATTGTGGAAGAGGCCAGCAACGCAAACACCTATGTGATGGCGCATGCCTACACGCCGCGCGCGATCATGCGCGCCGTGCGCTGCGGCGTACGCACCATCGAACACGGCAACCTGGTCGACCGCGAGGCCGCCGAGGTGATGAAAGAACACGGCGCCTACATGGTGCCCACGCTGATCACCTACGAAGGGCTGGCCAACGACGGCGAACGCTATGGTTTGCCGCTGGACTCGGTGAAAAAGATTGCCACGGTGCGCACGCAAGGCCTGACGGCGCTTGAGATCCTGGACGACGTCGGCGTGAAGATGGGTTACGGCAGCGACCTGCTGGGCGAAACCCACTACATGCAAGCCGATGAACTGACCCTGCGCGCCCGCGTGCTGGGTAACGCCAAGGTGATTCAGCAGGCGACCTTGATCGGCGCCGAAATCCTGAACCAGCAAGGTCTGCTAGGCGAAGTGTGCGTGGGCGCGCATGCCGACCTGCTGCTGATCGACGGCAACCCGCTGGACGATATCTCGCTGTTGACCCAGCCCGACTCCATCAAGCTGATCATGAATCGCGGCTTGTTGCACAAGAACGCCTGCTGACGTTCTTTCACTCTTACTTCCGGAAATCTTCACCATGTATTCCGTATCGGATCGTCTGGAGCGGCTGCCGTTTTCCAGCTTCCATTTCAGGCTGCTATTGATCGGCGGCCTGGGCCTGGCGTTTGAAGCGCTGGACGCCGGCATCATCGCCTTCATCATTCCGTCGTTGCGCACGCAATGGGGCCTGTCCACCGGCCAGATCGGCTGGATCGCCAGCAGCACCTACGTGGGCTTTCTGGTGGGCGCGTTGTTCTCGGGCATTCTGGGCGACCGCTATGGTCGCAAGAAGATCATGATGTGGGCCTTGCTGCTGTTCTGCGTGGCCACTTTCATCAACGCCTTTGCCCGCAACTATCACGAGTTCTACATTCTGCGCATGATCGCGGGCATCGGCATGGGCGCGGAAGGCGCCATCATTGCGCCGTATCTGGCGGAGTTCGTCAGCAGCAAATACCGTGGCCGCTTCACGGGCGCGCTGGCGGGCTTCTTCTCGTTCGGCTTCGTGATGTCGGCGTTGCTGGGCTACTTCATCGTGCCGATGAGTGACGACGGCTGGCGCTGGATCATGATCATCGCGTCGGTGCCGGTGGTGTTCCTGCTGTGGTGGCGCAAGTCGTTGTTCGAATCGCCGCGTTGGTTGGAGCACACCGGCCAGACCGCCGAAGCCGACCGCATCTGCTCGGCCATTGAAGCCGAAGTGCAGCAGAAGCTGGGCCGCCCCTTGCCCAAGCCCGTTGCCACGCGCCGCGCCGCCACCGCCGCGGAAAACCCGCAAAGCGCGATGGAAAAGCTGACGTCCCTGTTTTCCAAAACCTATCTGGGCACGACGGTGCTGGTGTGGGTGTTCTGGATCACCGTGCTGTTTTGCTACTACGCTTTCCTGGTGTGGATTCCCAGCTTGCTGGTCGAGCGCGGCTTCACCATCACCAAGAGCTTTTCGTACACCATCCTGATCTACCTGTCGCAGATTCCCGGCTATTTCTCCGCCGCGTACTTCAACGACAAGATCGGCCGCAAGTACACGATTCTGGCGTACATGCTGTTGTCGTGCCTGTCGGCATTGGGCCTGGCGCTGGCCAGCGGCGAGCACCAGATCATCATGCTGAGCATGCTGTTGTCGTTCGGCATGAATGGCGTGATTGCCGGCCAGTACACCTACACCGCCGAAATCTATCCCACGTCGATCCGGGCAACCGGCATGGGCGCGGCATCGGCCTTTGCGCGGATTGGGTCGATTGCATCGCCCACAATCGTTGGCGTGGCGTATCCGGTGCTGGGTTTCGCGGGTGTGTTCGCCATGATGACTGCCATCTTGATGGTGGGCGGGCTGGGCATTCTGTTCTTCGGCAAGAACACGCGCGGCGTGGTGCTTGAGGCGATTCACTGATGACGCAAGCATCCACGTTGGCGCCTTGGGCGGCGCATGCGCGCGCCCTGGCGCAAGCCGGTGACCGCGCCGCGCAGTGGCAGGTGGTATCGGCCTTGCTGGAAGAGGCCTTCGGACACCAGCTATTCACCGCCTTGCTGTATCTGGAAGAACACCGGCTGATGAAGCGGTTGTACACCTCTGATGAAAGCGTCAGCCCGCTGGGCGGCTTCAAGGCCACGGGCAACGGGCCGTGGTCGCGCCATGTGCTGGAAGAAGGCCAGTTGTATGTGGCCAGCAATGAGGACGACGTGCGATCGGTGTTTTCCGAAGCACCGATGCTGATCGAGCGCGGGCTGCATTCCGCGTTCAACATTCCCGTGCGCTATCAGGGCCGGGTGATTGGATCGCTGAACCTGCTGGCCGGCCGAAAGGCCTATGACCACGCTGATCGGGACTTGGCGGCGTTGATTGCCGGGCTGTGCACGCCGGTCTTCATCGAGGAAATGCAGGATGCGCAAGCAGCGGCGGCAGCGGTGGACCGGGCGGGGCTGGATAGCGTCTAGGCGCTTTCCCGCACCAGCCGCGTCTTGCCGTCGGCGACGTTTTGCAGGGGTGGCTTGTCCACCCCATTTTTCGCGGCCACCACTTGGGCCATGATCGACAAGGCAATCTCGGCTGGCGTCTTGCTGCCGATGAAGACACCGGCGGGGCCGTGCAGCTTGTTCAGCTCGGCCTCGCTTAAATCGAAGTAATCACGCAAGCGCGCACGGCGCTTGTCGCTGTTCTTGCGGGACCCGATTGCGCCGATATAGAACGCATCGGACTGCAAGGCGTCAATCAGCGCCAGGTCATCCAGCTTGGGGTCATGCGTCAGGGCGACGACGGCGGTGCGTGCGTCGGGGCGCAGGCGCAGGATCAGGTCGTCGGGCATTTCGCGGGTGAACGTGATGCCGGCTTGTTCCCAATCTTCTTGTGCGCGTTGATCTTGATGCGATTCACGCGGGTCGCAGACGATGATTTCAAACCCCAGCGTCAAGGCGATCTGGCACAGATACCGGCTGGTGTCGCCCGCGCCAATCACGATCAGCCGCGCGGTGGGTCCGAAGCAGGTGATCAGCGTGGTGTCCGACAGCGTGGCGTCGGCCTGCCTGAACGCGCGGCCGGGCGGCTGCGCCTGCAACGTCACCTGCCCTGACGAAAGATCCAGCGTACGCGTCACACAACGACGCTGGATGCAGGCGTCCAGCAATTCAGCCAGCAGGCTATGCGCGTCGATGCACTCCATCACCAACTCAATCGTGCCGCCACACGGAATGCCGAAGCGCCGGGCGTCGTCGGCTTGAACGCCGTAGCGCAAGATTTCGGGCGCGCGCTTGCCGTGATGCAAATGCCGGATGCGTTCGGCCAGATCGTCTTCAATGCAGCCGCCCGACACGGACCCCGCCACCGCGCCTTGCGCGTTCATCGCCATGATGGAACCGACGGGGCGGGGAGACGAGCCCCAGGTGCACGCCACGGTGAATAAATACACCGGCATGCCGGCCTGATGCCAGTCAAGCGCTTGGCGCAGCACCAGGATATTGATGTCGGTCATGGACGCGGTATCGCTCAGGCCAGCAACACGGCGCGCACGGCTTCTGGTGTGAATGGCGCTTCATAGAAGCGCTTGCCAGTCGCGTCGAACAGGGCGTTGGCGATGGCGGCGGGGCCGGGCACGGATGCGGACTCCCCCGCGCCCATGGGCGGCTCGTCTTGGCGCGGCATAAGCAGCACATCGATTGCGGGCACATCCTTGAAGCCGATGATGGGGTAGCCGCCCCATTCGCGGCTGGCGACGCCCGCTTCATCAAAGACCACCTTTTCCAGCAAGCAGCGGCTAAGCGTCTGGATGACGTTGCCGTGGATCTGGTGGCGCACGCCGTCCGGGTTGACGATCATGCCGGTGTCTTGGCCAACCACGATCCGTTCCACGCGCACGCGTCCCGAGGCCGGGTCCACGCACAGGTCGATGACCCAGGCGGCCCAGGCGGCGCCAAAGCCGGGAAACTTGCTATGTACATATCGCGCGTAGGCGATGCCGCGCCCTCGTAAGCGGCCATCGGCGTCCGGTTTGCCACGGCTGCCACGCGCACCCGGGCTCCACGGCGCCCGCGCGGCGGTGGCTTCGATCAGCGCGATGGCGCGCGCATCGTCCAGGTTGCGCAAGCGATAGTCGACCGGGTCGGCGCCTGCGGCCTCAGCCAGTTCGTCGATCATGCAGTCATGCGCAAAGGAATTGGGCAAGGCCGACACGCCGCGCAACCACGACGAACGCACCAGTGGCGGCATGTCGTGGCAGACCACGCGGCGGGTTTTGTAGCGGTAGGGCGGCGCGGCCGTGCGGTCGCCCATTTCCAGCGTGCGCGGCTCGCCGGAGACGACGCCCGTCAACAACAGCGCCAAGAGCGGCGCGTCGTTGGAAGGGTAGCGCACGGCAAAGTCCACCGCCAGCAGCTCGCCTTGGGCGTCGATGGCGGCGGCCACGTCCATCAACTGCCCGGTGCCCTTGGGTTCCCACTGGTGTTCTTGTTCGCGCGTGAGTTGCACGCGCACGGGCGCGCCCACCGCCATGGACAGCAGCGCCGCGTCGGCGCAGACGTCGTCCGCGCAGTTACGGCCATAGCAGCCGGCGGCTTCCAGACGGACCAGGTCGATGTGGCCTTCACCCAGATTCAGCAGCCGGTTCAAGTCAGTGCGCAGCATGTGCGGATTCTGCGTGCCGGTCCACACGGTGAGCCGGCCGTCAGAAAAGTCGGCCACGGCGCAAGAGGGGCCTATGGACGCATGCATTTGATAGGGCCAGACGTAGCTGCGGCGCAGGTGCGTGGCGGCTTGCGCGCAGGCGGCGTCCACATCGCCATCTTCGATCAGGGGCCGGGCTTGGGCCGGGTTGGCGCGGATGGCGGCGGCCACATCATCCAATTTTGGTGCGGGCGGCACGGGATTCCAGCGCACCTTCAGCGCGCGCATCGCGGTAATCGCCTGTTCTTCACGGTCGGCCACCACGCCAACGAAGTCGCCTTGCACCACTACCTGCACGTTGCCGGGCAGGTGCGCGACGGAATCGCGATCCACATCGATCAGGCAATGGCCGATGAAGCTGCCGGCGTCTCGACCCGGATGCGGCGGGCGCACCACGCGGCCATGTCGCATGCCGGGCACGCGCACGTCATGCACGAAGCTGAGTTCGCCGGTGGCCTTGGCGGGGATGTCCACGCGCGCCACGCCTTGCCCGACGATGCGGTATTCGCTGGCGGGTTTCAACGGAACGGCTTGATCGGGCGGGGCCAGGGTCAGCCGGATGTGCTGGCCGGCCAGCAACTGGCCGTAATGCAGTTGGCGTGTGTCGTCGTCGGGGGTTGGCTGCACTACAGGCCGCACCACGCCATCGCGCACTTGCACTGCATCACGTGGCAGGTTCCATTGCCGCGCCGCCAGCATCAGCAAATGCTCGCGCGCCTGTGCGGCAGCGCGGCGCAAGGGCACGGCGGAAATCTGGATGCTGGCGCTGGCGATGGTCGGCCCCTGGTTGGGCGCGGCGCTGGTGTGGCCCAGCACCATGTCCAGGCGCGACAGCGGCACGTCCAGCTCTTCGGCAACGATCTGCGCCAGCGACGTGCGGATGCCGGTGCCCAGGTCCACGTGGCCGTTGAAGGCCAGCACGCGCCAGCCGGGCGATGGCGTGTCGCCCGCCACCAGGCCCGCATCGCGCACGATGGCAATGAAGATCTCGGGCGTGGCCTGTACGTAGTCCGACGCGCTGCCCGGCTGACCCGGCGCCGGCTTGGGCGGCGCCGAGGGCTCGCGCACCACGAGCAAGGCGTCGGGGTGGGCGAGCAGCGCGCCAGGCAGGTGGTGGGGCGGGGGCAGGGTCATGAAGGAAGCAGGTTTCGGGCCGGTGGAGGATTATGTCGCCGTTACCGGGCGGCCGGCACTGGGGCATCCACCAAGGCGCGGGTCTCGGCCAGTGCGTGGTCCAAGGGCATGACGGCGGCGTACTTCTGCGCCATGTCGAACAGGTTGGCGTCGTGCGGACCAAGGGCGCGGTCGCCGCAGCAGTCGGACACCACCAGCGGCCGAAAACCTGCCTGCATGGCGTCCACCACGCTGGCGCGCACGCAGCCGCTGGTGACGCAGCCCGCCACCAACAAGGTCTGCACACCGCGCTGCGCCAACCACGGCGCCAGCATGGTGCCGAAGAAGGCGGATGGGGTGCTCTTGCGCACCACGTATTCGCCGGGCGCGGGGGCCAGCTCGGGCACGATGGCGCTGTTGTGGCTGTGCTCTTTCAAAGCCAGCATGGCGGGCACTTTCAGGCAGAAGATATTGCTGTCGGCATCGTCGTCCGAGAACACGATGCGGCTGTGCGCCACCGGCCATCCCTGCGCGCGCGCATGGGCCAGCAAGTGGCGCGTTTGCGCGATGGCTTCCGGGATGTTGCCGCCGCCCAGCACGGCCGGGTCGGCAAAGCCGTTCACGAAGTCCACGATCAACAAGCCAAAGGGCGCTTTGAGCGGCAGCGGCGTGCCGAAGCCCTGGCGCGAATAGGCGGAGATATCGCCCGTGACGGCGTCGGCGGGTATGGTTTGGGTTGAGGCGTTCATTTGCTGTCCTTGCGGCGGGCGGCGTGCGCCAGGCCGGATTCGTCTTGCACCACGCCGCGCGTCACGACCGCCTGGCCGTCCAGCGCCACGCTGCAATGGCGCATGGGGATGTCGATATGGCAGGCGGTGGTGCGGCTGCCGCCCGCTTCATTGTTGGGGCCCATGGACCACAGGAAATTGCCCTCGAAGGCGCGCGCGTCCATGCCGATGTGCGCTTCCTTGTTGTAGTGCGCCAGCATCGACCACTGCGCGCGCGGTTGCAGCCCCCAGCCGATGTGCGACACCGCATAGGCTTCGGGGTCTTCGTACGCCGCCATGTATTCCTTCAGGATGTCGGCCTGCAAGCCGCCGTTGATGCGGGTGACATAGCCGTTTTCAATGACCAGTTCGATCGGGTCGGTCACGTAGTCTTTCATGGGCAGCAGGATGTCGCCCCGGTCCAGCACCACGCGTCCATTGCTTTGGCCTTCGTTGGGCCAGGTCAGCACGAAGCCGCTGGGCCAGTGGTCCCAACGACCCGGTTCATCCACGAAACCGTATTCGGAAATGGCGGGGAATTCGCCCAGTTCGCAGCGCAGGTCGGTGCCGGCCGCCGACGTGATGTGCATCTGCTTGGACGCTTCAATCCGACGCGCGGCAGCCTGCACGCGCGCGCGGTCGGCTTCGGTGGGCACCAGGCGGCACAGCACTTCGGGCGGCTCGATGGCCAGCAGGATCTTGGTGCCCGTCTGCAAGATTTCGTGCTGCTCGGGCGAGAACAGCAGCGTCATCAGGTCCAGCACCAGGTCGCTGGCGTTCAGCGCCGCGATGGCGGCGGGGTTGCCCGTCAGCGGGGTGGCGCCCAGGTAGGCCAGCGCGTCGCGGCTGATGGATTTTTCGGCGTTGACGGGCGGCAGGTCCAGCCGGTTGACGCGCGCGCCCAGGTCAGTGGCGGCGGCAATCGCGCAGCGCAGTGTTTGCGGATGCGTGTCGGCGCCGGTCAACACGGTGACGATCTGCCCGGCTTCAAGCCGTGACAGCGTCAGCACCTGCTTCCAGGCGTGGATCAAATCGATATCGCTGACGGACATGGCGGGCTCCTTGAATCAGCGGATTGAGGAAGTGGTGTTTCAGTCGACCTTGCTGCCAAGGAAGTCGCCAAAGGCCGCGTAGAAGCCGGCTTCGTTGTCCCACGGAATCATGTGGCCCGCGCCTGGCACGCGTACGTGCTGCGTCTGCGGCGCCAGGCCCTGCCATTCGGCCACGTCGTCGTCGCCGACCACGCCGCCTTTTTCAGCGGTCATCAACAACAGCGGAATCTTGATGCTGGGCAGGTCGGCGTGGATGTCGTCGCGGCCAAAGTCTTCAAAGCTCTGCACGATGGCCGGTTCATGGCAGGTGTGCAGCCATTGCGCGCGCAACTGGCGCTGGGCTTCGGTCCAGGTGGGGCAGAAGGCCAGCATGTCTTCGGCGGTCATGCCGTGCGTGGCTTGGCGGATGGAATCCACGTACCACGCCAGGTTGGCCGGGTAAGCGCGGCGGCCCGGGCCGGAGACGGGCGGGTCCACGATGACCAGGCGCGTCAGGCCTTCGGGTTGCCCGCGCGCGGCGCGCACCGCGATGCGGCCGCCCATGGAATGGCCCACCAGCGCGTAGTTCGTCAACCCCAGCGCATGGGCGAACGCCGTGACGTCGGCCGCTTGCGCGTCCAGCCCGTAGTCGAGCTCGGGGCCGGATGCCGACAGGCCTCGGCCGCGCACGTCCAGCACATAGGTGTCGAACTGGCGGCCCAGATGTTCGGCCACGAAGCCCCAGGTAACGGCCGGGCTGGTGATGCCGGGTATCAGGATGATGGCGGGGCGGCCGGTGCGTTCGCCCGCCGTGCCGCCATAGCGCAGGTAGTGCTGGCGGATGCCGTTGGCGTGCACGTGGCCGCCATAAAGGTAGGTGCTGGCGGCTTGGGTCATTGTGCGTTCCTGGAATAGGGGTAAGCGCCCGAGAGCAGGGCGCCGGCGCCGGGTACCACCGGGTCCATGCCCAGTTCTTTCAGGATGGCGTAGGTGGTGGCGATGGAGGCGGTGAGGACGGGCTTGCCGGTTTCGGCTTCCACTTGCGAGACAGCGGGCAGCGACGGCATTTGCACGCAGGCGGACAGCACGATCACATCGGCGTCGGCTACGTTCATGCCGGCGACGATGCCGGGCAGCTTGGCGGGGTCGTGGCGGCCCACGTCCAGGTTGTCGGGAATTTCCAGCGCGCGCCAGTCCACGATTTCAAACCCTTCGGCGGCGATGTAATCCATGACGAGTTCGGTCAGCGGAATCATGTAGGGCGCCACCAGCGCAATCTTCTTGGCACCCATGACGTGCAGCGCGTCGACCAGCGCGCCGGCGCTGGTGATGACGGGCGCCGACGCGCCATTTTCAGCGGTGCGCTCGGTCAGGCGCTTTTGCGACACGCGGTGGTAGCCGCGCCCCATGGCCATGATGGCCACCAGGCAGGCGTAGCCCAGCACGTCGACACGCGCATCGCTGAGTTCCAGCGCGCAGCGGTCGCTTTCGGCGTCCATGGCGGCCAGCTCTTCCTTTTGCACCTTCTTCATGCGCATGCGGCTGGAGTGGAAGGTGAAGCGGTCGCTGGGGCGTAGCGATGAATGCGCCGTCAGCATGGCGGGCACTTCGGTTTCCATCGTGGTGTTGGAACTGGGAACGATCTGGCCGATTCGGAATGTCTTCGTCATGGAGAAGCCTTGAAAAGGGGCGGGCCTAGGGTTTTCGATAAATTCAAAAGAAGCGTATACGCTCTATTCTTGCAAAGAGCGACGCAGATGACCAGCCCGGTTTCCGTAGTGGTTTTCACCTAATGATGTGAAAAATATGCACTATTTTGGTGATGTGTCTTGGGGTTTACGCTTGGATAGAAAATTTCTGTATCCATAAATTAAGCGTGTACTTCATAATTTTCAAGAATTCGCTTTCCAGTCTTTCACTATCCAGCAAGGAGAAGTTCCGTGTCTACATCCCCTCGTATCGCCATCGTCGGCGCGGGTCTTGGCGGCGCCGCCACCGCCGCGCTGCTGCTCAAGGAAGGGCTGAACGTCCGCGTGTACGAGCAGGCGCCCGGCTTTTCGCGCTTGGGGGCCGGCATCCATGTGGGGCCGAACGTCATGAAGATTCTGCGGCGCATCGGCATCGAAGACGCGCTCAATGCACAAGGCTCGCATCCGGATTTCTGGTACAGCCGTCATTGGGAAACGGGCGATATCCTGGCGCAGATTCCGCTGGGCGATTACGCCGTCAAGGAATACGGCGCGTCGTACCTGACCGTGCACCGCGGCGACTTCCACGCCTTGCTGATCGACGCCTTGCCCAAGGGCGTGCTGGCCTATGACAAGAGCCTGACCCGCGTGGAAGATCGCGGCGACGTGGTCGTGATGCACTTTGCCGATGGCACCTCTGAAGAGGCCGACATCGTCATCGGCGCCGACGGCGTCAATTCCCGCATCCGTGAAGAACTGTTGGGGCCCGAGCTGCCCAAGTACGCGGGCTATCTGGCGCACCGCGCCGTGTTCCCCACGCCGCAGACCAAGCCTGGCATGCTGCCCTTTGATTCCTGCGTCAAATGGTGGAGCGATGACCGCCACATGATGGTCTACTTCGTCACCAGCAAGGCCGACGAGCTCTACTACGTCACCGGCGTGCCGGTGGAACACTGGGACTTGAACGACCGCTGGCTGCCCAGCAGCAAGGATGAAATGCGCGAAGCGTTCAGCGGCTGGCACCCCACCGTGCAGGCGCTGATCGACGCCACGGTTGAAGTCACCAAGTGGTCGCTGCTGGAACGTGACCCCTTGCCGCTCTGGAGCCGTGGCCGTCTGGTGTTGCTGGGCGACGCCTGCCACCCCATGAAGCCGCACATGGCGCAAGGTGCGGCCATGGCCATTGAAGACGGCGCCATGCTGGCGCGCTGCTTCAAGGAAGTGGGCGTGAATAATCACGAGCTGGCATTTGCGCTGTACGAGGCGAACCGCGCGGAACGCGCTAGCAAGGTGCAACGCATTTCGCACGACAACACCTGGCTGCGCACCAATGAGGACCCATCCTGGTGCTTTGGCTATGACGTGTTCAAGGAACCGCTGGTAGACCCTAAAACGCGCGCCGCCGCCTGACGACCTGTCCGCCGCGCGGGCATGGGGGCTTGCCCCTAGTCCCGTGTCGCGGCAACCTTCGTACTTCTCAAAATCCGCACACGCGCCACACGCCATGGGATCCACCGTCAATTCAAGCAGCACCCCGCCTCCGATCCGCCTGAGCGTGAACGGACGCGACTGCGACGTGGCCGCTGACCCCGGCACCGCGCTGCTGCACGTGCTGCGCAATGACCTGGCGCTGAACGGCCCGAAGTACGGCTGTGGCTTGGGCGAATGCGGTGCATGCACCGTGTTGATCGACGGCGTGGCCGCGCGGTCTTGCGTGATCCCGGTGCGGGCAGCGCAAGGGCGTGCCGTGGTCACGCTGGAAGGCTTGGGCACGCGGCAACAACCCGGTCCGACGCAGCAGGCGTTCATCGACTGCCAGGCGGCGCAATGCGGCTACTGCCTGAACGGCATGATCATGACGGTGGAAGCGCTGCTGCGCCGTAACCCCAACCCCACGGAAGAAGCGCTGCGCAGCGAACTGCACCACAATCTGTGCCGCTGCGGCACGCACGTGGAGATCATGCAGGCGGCGTTGCGAGCGGTTCGCTTGCGAGCGGAGGGTGTTCGTGCGCCCGGCTTGCAAGCGGCGGGTGGGGGTGGTGTGGGTGTTGCCGACGGCGGATCCACGCGATGAGTTCGAACACCTTGGCGTCGCCGCGCCACCACGCGGGTTTGCCCGCTGCCTTGCCCGCCGACCTGCTGCACGGCGTGGCGTTGCGCCCGCCGGGTGTGCTGTGGGATGGCGCGCGGTATCGCGGCAGTGTCTTGCGGCACGTGCAGTTGGATCAGGCACGCGCGCTGGCCGGCGTGGTGATGGCGGTGCAGCGCACGCACTTTGCCGGTGTGGTGGCGGTGTCGCTGGTACACGCACGGCAAGCGGCCATGGCCTTGGCGCCTGTGTGGCAAGCGCCGGACGCCGTTCCCTCTTCGCGTGCGGATGCGGCCGACCCGGACCCGCTTCGTTATGGCATGCGCCTGCCTTCGTCCGAGCCGCGTGCCGGCGCAAGGGTGACGGCATGGGTGTTGAGCGGACACGCCAGTGTGTGGCTGCCGGCATGCACGCCCGGCACGCAAGCCCAGATCCGCCGCGAACTGGCGGCGCTGCTGCAACAAGCGGAAGACACGATCAGTGTGACGGTGGATGGCGCGGGTGAAGGCGTGGTCGCGGAAAGCCAGGACGCGGTGCACCCGCTGGACTTGATGGATGCCGCCGCCGACGCCGCGCTGCTGTCGCAAGCCGTGGGCCGGCCGGTGTGCGTGGCCTGCCAGTCGCATGCTGCCGACGAGTTGGTGCTGTGTGTGCCGGTGACTGGCGCGACGGCCGAACCCGATGCGTCTAACGCCGCTGTCTCGAATGCGGCTCCCTCCAGCGCCTCTGCCTTGACGCCGCAAACGGTATCGGCTGCCGATGGTTGCGTTGCGGCGCTGCTGTCCGACGCTGCGTGGGCGGTGCGTCCGAGCCTGGCGCGGCTATTGAGCCAACCCGGACAAGCCAGCGCATCGGCGCATGCGACGGTATGCGGCACATCGGTAACGTCGTCCCGACGCGCGCTGCCGCCGCTGCGCGCCAGTGTGGACGAATTGAACGCCGCGCAAGTTTTTGCACAAGAAAGCCAGTGGCATGAAGCGGCGCTGGCCCAAGATAAAGATCCCATCGCGTGGCGCTTGGAACACTTGCCGGAAGGCAAAGGCCGAGACCTGGCGCGCCAAGTCGTGGACCGTGCAACGTCGCGCGCCGACGCCGACGCCCACGCCGACGCTGCACCGCGCGCGGGCCTGCTGCATGGCACCGGCTTCGCCACCGCACAGGTGCAATGTGTCGATGACGACGGCGCCGCCCGCATGGTGTGGAGCGCCTGGGTGGCCGAGGTATCGGTGCAGCCCCAGACCGGCCATGTCGACGTCACGCGCGTGGTCGCCGGCCACGACAGCCAGCACCTGCAATCGGCGCAAAGCGCGTCCATGCAGGCCGAGATCGAACAGCAAACCCCGTGGCTGCTGGCCAACGCCCGCCGTCTGCTGGCAGGGCCGCCGGCCTTTGATGATTGGACGAGTCCATCGCAACAGGGCGACGCCGAGACAGCGATCGCATTGCGCGGCGACGCAAGCCGCGACGGCTTGGTCCCGCGCGACGCCACGGCCAACGCGCTGGATGACGTGGTGAAGCAAGGGCAGTTGGCCGTGGACGGCGTGGTCACCTTGCCGGCTGCCGCCGCCATTGCCAACGCCATCCGCAACGCAACCGGCGTGCGCCTGCGACAAGCCCCGTTCGACACCGAATCATTGCGTCTGGCATTGGCGGACCAGCGTCCGGCGCGTGCGCGTGGACCCTTGGCGCGAGGATGGATGTGGCTGGCGGCGGGCATGGCAGGGCTTGCCGGCGTCGCCGCCGCGCTCTGGCCGATCAAGCCCGCGTTGCCGCTTACGGCAGGCCCAGACGTTTCCCTGTATTCCATACGCGCCATCGAACGCGGTCGCCTCGTCGCCGCCGCAGGGGATTGCATCGCCTGCCACACCGCGCCGGGCGGCAAGGCCAACGCTGGCGGGCTGGCGCTGGACACGCCGTTCGGCACGATCTATTCCACCAACATCACCCCCGACAACGACACCGGCATCGGCCGCTGGTCATACCCCGCATTCGAACGCGCCATGCGCCAGGGCGTACACCAGGATGGCCGCCAGCTCTATCCCGCGTTTCCGTACACGGCCTATGCCAAGCTGAGCGACGCGGACATGCAGGCGCTGTACGGCTACCTGATGTCGCAGCCCGCCGTGAAGTCCGAGCCGCCGAAAACGCAGTTGGCCTTTCCCTTCAACATGCGTCCACTGTTGGCGGGCTGGAATGCGCTGTTTCACGACGCCACCCCCTTCACACCGGACCCGTCACGCAGCGCGCAGTGGTTGCGCGGGGCGTATCTGGTGGAAGGCGTTGGCCACTGCGCCGCCTGCCATTCACCGCGTAATCGTTTGGGCGCGGAGAAGAAGGGCGTGCATTACCTGGCTGGGGGCGAAGCGGAAGGCTGGACCGCGCCCGCCTTGAATCAGTTGGCCAGCGGCCCGCGCGCCTGGTCGGGCGACGAACTATTCCAGTATCTGCGCACCGGCTATTCGCCCAGCCACGGCGTGGCGGCCGGGCCGATGGCGCCCGTGATCCATGGTTTGGCTGAATTGCCGGACAGCGACGTGCAGGCCATCACGACGTACTTGCTGGACTTGCCGAAGCCGAAGGGCGAACGCGCGGCCACGCCTGTGGCGTCGGCTGTGCCGGTTTCCCCTTTGCCGGCAGCATCGCCCTCGACGTCATCGCAGTCGCACTCATCGCAGTCGCACTCATCGTCGTCGCCTTCATCTCCGTCTCTGGCGTCGCCATCGCCTGCCGCCGCGACCGCGCCATCGCCCGCGCCCGCCGCCGCAACGATTCAATCCCTTCAGGGCCGACGCGCCAACGGCGAACGCATCTATCAGAACGCCTGCGCGGTCTGCCACGAAGCGGGCAGTGGGCCCACGCTGTTCGGCGCCAAGCCCTTGTTAAGCGCCAACACCAACCTGCATGCCGCCACGCCAGACAACCTGATCCAGGTGATCCTGCACGGCATCCAGGAGCCCGCCGATGACGCGCTGGGCTACATGCCGGGCTTCAAAGACAGCCTGGACGACAGGCAGGTCGCCGATCTGCTGGGCTATTTGCGGGAACGATTTGCGCCGGACGAAGACGCCTGGCCCGATCCCACCACGACGATTAAACGGCTTCGCAACCATGCGGAGCTGAATTAAGGAAAACGCGGCCATAACGCGTGCGGCTTTAGTGATGATCACATCAAGGGGTTTCATCTATGTCAGCTTCATTGGTTTCCGTGGACAAAGCCATTCAGGTGGCGGGCGTCGGCAAGTTTCAATATCGGCTATTCGTGATATTCGGCCTGGTCTGGATGGCCGACGCCATGCAGGTGCTGTCCATCGGCTTTTCCGCGCCGTCCATTGCAAAGACCTTCGGCATCACCGTGCCGCAAGCATTGCAAACGGGCACGCTCTTCTTCATCGGCATGCTGATCGGCGCCTTCATGTTCGGCCGCATGGCCGACCGCATCGGGCGTCGCCCGGTGTTGATGATCGCGGTGGTCATCGACGCCTGCGCGGGCGTGGCCTCGGCCTTCGCGCCTGAGTTCACGTGGCTGCTGTTCCTGCGCTTTTTGACGGGCATCGGCGTGGGCGGCACGCTGCCGGTGGACTACACGATGATGGCCGAGTTCCTGCCCAGCGCCCGCCGTGGCCGCTGGCTGGTGCTGCTGGAATCGTTCTGGGCCGTGGGCACCATCTTTCTGGCGCTGCTGGCCTTGGCGGCCGTGTCCTGGGGCGACGATGCCTGGCGCGTGATCTTCTTCGTCACCGGGCTGCCCGCCTTGATCGGTGTGGTGCTGCGCTTCTACATCCCTGAATCGCCGATGTACTTGAACCGCAACGGTAAGTCGGATCAGGCGCGCAAGGTGCTGGAACGGGTGGCGCGCGTGAACCGCCGCGACGTCGAAGTGCCCGCGCTGCAACCGGAAACGCCCGTCCATAAATCCATCTTCGCCTTGTTCTCGTCCAGCTACCGCCGCCGCAGCATCGGGCTATTGCTGGCGTGGGCGCTGATCTCCATTGCGTACTACGGCGTGTTCGTCTATCTGCCCATCAAGCTCAGCACCGCCGGCTTCGCCTTCATGCGCGGCCAGGAGTTCCTGGTGCTGTTGGCGCTGGTGCAGTTGCCGGGCTTTGCGCTGTCGGCCTATGGCGTGGAACGCTGGGGCCGCAAGCCCACACTGATCGGCTTTTTGATCTTGAGCGCCGTCGGCTGCATGCTCTACAGCCTGGGCACCGCACCCGCTGTGGTGATCGGGTCCACCTTGCTGATGAGCTTCTCGCTGCTGGGCACCTGGGGCGCGTTGTATGCCTTCACTCCCGAGGTCTACCCGACCGATTTGCGCGCCAGCGGCATGGGCATGGCGGGCGCGGTGGCGCGTTTTGGTGGGCTGTTCGCACCGGCCATCATCGCGCCCATCATGACCAGCCACTTCACGCTGTCGCTGGTGGTGCTGTCCAGCATGCTGTTGGCTGGGGCGGTCGCGATCGGGTCGGTGGACGTGGAATCGCGTAACCGCGCGCTGGATTGATGGCGGGGTGAATCGCGGCGGCGTTGGCGTGTATGCCGGCGGCGCAGTTGCCAAACACGGCGACGAACAGCTCAGACCTGTTCGTCGCCGTTCAGCATTTTGGTCAGCAAAAAATCCAGCGCCAGACGCTCGGCCGGGTTCAGATTGCCGTAGGTGCTTTCGGTGATCTGCTTGGCAAACGGTTCCATCTCTTGCACCAGCGCCTGCCCCACCGGCGTCAGGCTCACCACCACCTTGCGCCGATCGACGGGGTCGTGGTCCACCTGCACCAACTCGCGCTGCTTCAAACGGTCCACCACACCGCGCACGGTGGCCTGGTCAATGACGGTTGCCTTGACCAGATCAGCCAGCGAACTCGCGCCATGGTCCCGCACCGAACACAGCACGACAAACTGCGCGGCGGTGAGCTGGGAGTCAGGGATGTAATGCTGAAACAGCGCGGTGTGCCGCTGATAGACGCGCCGCAGCAGGTGACCTATCTGATCAGAAAACAAATAGCCTTCCGTGTTGGACGAGGACTTGCCTTTCATATTGCGCATAAGCCTATCCGAAGCAATGCAGGGGTCATGATGATTTTTATCAACGGGATGCCGGTTGACTAGTTTGCCAGCAGCGCGACGGTTTGTGGGGCGTAGAGGCCTACGCGTCAACCTTCCGCAGGCAGAAACCGACTCGCCCAAGTTGAGATCATGGCCGCGGCATAGTCTGCGTCCGCCCGGCGCGTTAGCAAGTGATCGGCATCGTCCAGCGAAATGAAACTCTTGGGATGCTTGGCCGCCGCGAATATGCGCCCGGCATTTTCGATGCCCACCGTTGCATCCAGCGGCGAATGCAGAATCAACAGCGGTATTCGTAATTGTGCGATCCGCGACGCCAGATCGTGCTGCCCCAGGTCGTCGACAAAACTCTTGCGCACGATGAATGGCCGGCCGCCAAGCAGGACCTCGGCTTGCCCTTGCGCTTCGATGGCCTGGAGACTTCCGGGATCAAATTGATGCAGGACATGGCTGACGTCGAAAGGCGCGCCCAGCGTGGCCACCGCACGTATGCCTGGCATCTTGCCGGCGGCCATCAAGGCAGCCGCTCCGCCCAAGCTATGGCCGATGAGGATGGAGGGAGGCTTGCCGTCTTCGGCCATCGCGTTGCCGGCCGCGACCAGATCATCCACGTCCGCCGCGAACGTTGCATCCGCGAAGGTTCCGCCGCTATTGCCCAGCCCTGCAAAATCGAAGCGCAGTACACCGATGCCACGCGCCGCCAGGGCTCGCGCCAGACGGCTGGCCGCCAGGCTGTCCTTGCCGCAGGTAAAGCAGTGGGCAAGTATGGCCCAGCCCTGCGGTTCGGCATCGGGCAGCTCTAGCCGCCCCGCGAGCCGATAGCCGCGAGGTCCGTCAAATTCAAAGGCTTGTGCGGTCATGAATGATGTCCCTGTTGTTGGCATGCGTTGCGCCATGTCAGTGCCTGGCGAGGGGTGTTGCGCACCACCCCTCGCCCGGCAAGATGGTTTACGGCGCGGCCGGAAAATCGACGTCGGTGTCGTTGATACGGTTAAAGGTGTTGGTGAAGATCGTGAGTGCGATGGCCAGCGAGATCTCGGCCAGTTGCGTGTCGTTGTAGCCCGCGGCACGAATCGCTGCGAATTCATTTTCGTTGATGGTGCCGCTGGTGTTTTGTACGTTCAAGACGAAGCGGATCAAGGCATCGCGCTTGGCGTCACCGGTGGGCTGCCCCGCACGAATGGCGCGCAAGGCATCGGCCGACAGACCAACCATCTTGCCCAGCATGTAGTGAGCAGCCACGCAGTAATCGCAACCGGTTTGCTCGCTGACCAGCAGTTTGATGGTTTCGAGGTCTTGCTTGCTCAGGCTGCTCGACGCCAGCACGCCTTCAGCGTTGAGCACTGCGCCCAGGGTCGCCGGGGCCAGGTGGCCCAGGGCGGCGTACAGATTGGGCACGGAGCCACCGGCAATTTTCTTGACTTGGGCGTACACGTCGGCGGTGGCGCCAGTGGCGGTTGCGATGGCGGGGATAGCGATGCGGCTCATGGTGTTTCCTTCAATGTGGTGGTTAAGAGCCTCCACTTTACGTCCGCAAAACGATCCGTTCGAGTCTGTTAAATATCAAAATAATCCTAATTAGGATCAAAACATCGGCTCTTGTTCAGAATGGCCCGATGCAGGCGTCGCGCGTGACAAGCGGCGCCATTCCCCAGGAGTCATTCCCATCCATTCGGTGAACACGCGCCTAAACGCCGACACCGATTGATAGCCCACCGAATCGGCCACGGCTTCGGCGGTAATCGACGGCTTCTTCAACTCGTTGGCGGCCAGGCTCATCCGGATGTCCGTCAGCATGTCGATGGCTGAGCGCCCCAGCTTGTCCTGAAAGTGACGCATGAAGGTGGCGCGCGACATGCTGCACAGCCCGGCCAGATCGGGCAAGGTCCAAGGCTTGTCGGGGGCGCTGAACATGGCCGCGATGGCGGGCGCCAACCGGGGGTGGCCAGCCAGCGCCAACAGCCCCACGGGAGCCTGCGCGGATTCGCTGGCCGCGCGCAAGGTAAGCGTGAACAGCGCCGACGACAAGGCGTTGAGCATGGCGTATCCGCCCAGCTTGCCCTCGGCGGATTCCATGCGCATCAGGCCGACCAGACTAGCCAAGTGATTCAAGGGGGGATCGGCTTTCGCCGCGTCATCACCATCCGCTGTCCGCACGATCAGTTTCGTGGGCAGGTAATCGCGAATCAGTCTGTCATGGGGAGGCGCTATGAAAAAGCGACCGCACAACATGTCCAGTTTCTCGCCAGTGCCGTTGTTTTCGCTGATTGTCCAACCCGTTGAATCCTCGCGATTGTGCGCGGGGCCCGCTACGCGTCCACTGCCGTCATGCAGCACGTGGGCGGATCCGTGAGGCATCAGCACGATGTCGCCGCTGCCCAGTTCCGCGACCGTATTGCCCTCGGGATCCTCGAGGAAGGCGCGGCCCTTCAGCACGACATGATAGGGAATTTCTCGTGGCGCGGACTGGTCGTACACCACGCTCCACGGCGCGCCGTAGGCGCAGCGGAATTCCAGCTGGCCGGTGACGACGATCATTTTCAGAAGGTGACTTAACCAGTCGGGTTGGGGCATAGGATGGGGAGTTCGACACTCGGTGCAGTCGGCCACAGGCGCAGTCTACTTGCCGATGGCGTAAGGCACCAATTGCCGGTTTCCCAGGCCGGCTGGCGTGCTGGCCTGGCGGGCTTTCCCGCCACGGCGCAGCATTGCCGAAGAATCCATGTGCGTGCTGTTGCGTTGCACACTGATGTCCCAATAATGGTGTCAGACTACAAAATTCCACGCTGGGTGCAGTTGCGCCAAAAATGGGTGTGTTCGTACCTCTTAGCTACGACCATCTGTCGCCGCGGCTCAAGCGTTGAATGCTCTAAATCAGCGTAAGCGGCAAGCTCAAGTCGCGGCTGTTGGACCAAATCCATGCCTCAGAAATGAGAAGGCCCGAACATATTGCCGGGCTAGCCAGCAGCAGAGGTTCGGGCGTGATTGTGCCGATTGTTGTCTGTATGAGATGGGGGAGTCAAGCTGCCGCTAGTGCGTCACGCGTCTACCGGCGCCAATGCATCAACCTTCGCCGCAACAACCTGGCATGCCGCCACCAGATCAGTGACGATCCGCTCATCCACATTCAAGTCGCCCTCGTACTCACCAAGATTGCGAATGTCATGGCATCTCGACAGAACGCGCCACACCTCCGGTCCGACCCCAAGCGTGTGCGGCAAAAGCTGAAACACAAGATAGCGATTGGTGCAGCGATAGCCACTCCTACGCAGCGCCGCCAAGCACAGCGCATGAGCGGCGTTGTCGGCCAATTCGAAGCGGCTCTCCATTGAAAGCGACACGTTGCAGGCGTCGCGCAGCCTTGCATGCCCGGAGCGTTTCAGGCCTTCAAATTCTTTGGTATCGGGAGGCTCAGCCTTCAGCGACTTTCCCGGGCCACTCAGCTTTTCAAGTGGGGAGGTCTCCCTCGGCTCCTATGATCCAAATCTTGGGTTGCGCCAGCACCCGGGTCAGGAAAGACTCTTGTGCCTCTACGCGTTTGGTGAATTCCTTGCGCGTGAGGATGGTGGGGTTCACCGGCCGGCCGAGCTTGTTCCCCACATCCTCCAGCGCCGCAAACACATCGCCGTAGCTGATGTCGTCACTAAGCAGCATCAAATCAATATCGCTGCGAGCGGTGTCGGTATTTTTAGCCACCGAGCCGTACACGAACGCCGCCATGATCTTCGAGGCCAGAGGGGCAAGCGCCTCGCGCAGTGGTCCGGCCAGGCCGATGGTCTTCTGCACAATCGCGCATAGTTCCGCGAAGATGGGCGAGTCGGGATTGGCTTGGTAGTGCTTCTGATTGCCGACCGCCTTCACCGTGACCAAGCCGGTCTGCGCCAAGTTGGCCAACTCGCGTTGCACCGATCCGGATCCGCTGGCAACGAGGCCGATTATTTCCGTGGCATAGAAGCTGCGATCCGGCTGGCCGAACAGCAACCCCAGCACTCGCTGTTTGGTGCCAGGAAAAAGCGCGTCAGCGAGACCGCTGTGCGTGAGAGGGGCTTCGATCGTTATACCCATATTGGGTGTGATTGTACCCAAATTGGGTATCTATGGGAGTAGCCGTGGACGAGTAGCTGAACGAGCGGCTTGCTTTCTCCCGCGCCACACGCATCAATGAAAAAAGCCTCTGCGTATGCAGAGGCTTTGGAATCTTCGGTAGCGCTCTCGGCTCATCAAACGAACCTGCCGTACGCGACCACATCGCTCTACGCCATCAAGAGGCGGAACGTATGCGCAGTAAATGCTGAGAAATTTGCGTTGCGCGGTCAAGAAAAAAACCGGCGGATGCTTGAGAGCTTTCTGGTGCCCGGGGCCGGAATCGAACCGGCACGCCTTGCGGCGGGGGATTTTGAGTCCCCTGCGTCTACCAATTTCACCACCCGGGCAAGGGGGTCGCGAACACGTCCAGATGACGGCTGCGGGAGAACGAAGACAGCGATTATATGCGTACTTTCAAAAATTGTCAGGCGGCCCCACATCTAGCCCCTGATCAGAGCCAGATCCGCCCGGCCATCCAGCCAAAAAGCGGACCCAGCCCTCAAGCTCTACCTACTTCTTTTCCGGCAAGAACCAGTTCATCACCAAGGCGCAGATCCCGCCGGTGGCGACACCCGATTCCAGCACGCTCTTCACCGCATGCGGCAAATGCGACAGAATTTCCGGCACTTGCGACACGCCCAGCCCCAGAGCCAGAGACACCGCGATGATCAATAGCGCACGACGATCCAACTGAATCCCCGCCAGGATGTTGATGCCGGATGCGGCGACGGCGCCGAACATCACCATGGCGGCGCCGCCCAGGACGGGTTCGGGCACGGCTTGCAGCACGCCGGCCACGCTGGGGAACAGGCCCAGCACGATCAGCATGCCGGCGATCCATACGCCGACGTGGCGGCTGGCGATGCCGGTCAGTTGGATCACGCCGTTGTTCTGCGCGAAGACCGAGCTGGGGAAGGTGTTGAACACGCCGGCCAAGAGCGAGTTCGCGCCGTTGACCAGCACGCCGCCCTTGATGCGCTGCATCCACAGCGGGCCTTCGACGGGCTGCTTCGACACCTTGCTGGTGGCGGTGACGTCGCCGATGGCTTCCAGCGACGTGACCAGGTAGATGATCAGCATCGGCACGAACAGCGCCCACGAGAAGCCCAGACCAAAGTGCAGCGGCACGGGGATCTGGAACAGGGCGGCTTCGCGCGCGCCGATGAAGTCCAGTCGGCCCATATAGGCGGCGGCGATGTAGCCGACGGCCAGCGCCAGGACCAGCGCGGTGCTGCGGATCCAGACGACCGGCACGCGGTTCAGCAGGATGATGGTGCCCAGCACCAGGCCGGACAACGTCAGGTTCTCGGCGCTGGCGAAGGTGCCGTTGGCCATGGCGCCAAAACCTCCGCCCATGCTGATCAGGCCGACCTTGATCAAGGTCAGGCCAATCAGCAGCACGACGATGCCGGTCACAAGCGGGGTGATCAGGCGTTTGACGAAGGGCAGGATGCGGCTGATGCCCATTTCCACGAAGGATCCGGCGATGACGACGCCGAAGATCGCGGCCATGACGGCTTCGACGGGCGTGCCTTGCTTGACCATGACCGAGCCGCCGGCGATCAGCGGCCCCACGAAATTGAAGCTGGTGCCTTGCACGATGAGCAAGCCGGCGCCCAGGGGGCCGAAGCGCTTGCACTGCACATAGGTGGCGATGCCGGAGATGACCAGCGACATGGACACGATCAGCGTGGTGTCGCGGCTGCTGACGCCGAGTGCCTGGCAGATCAAGAGGCCGGGGGTGACGATGGGAACCAGGATGGCCAGCAGGTGCTGCAACGCGGCGACGAAGGCGACGGGCGGGGCGGGGCGGTCGTCGGGGCCGTAGACCAGGTCTGCGCTGGGCGCGTCGTCGGGCGCGCCGTGGGGGGCGGGTTGGGACAGGGAGGCGGGTTGCATGGGCGGAGGGCCGGCCGGGGTGGAAGAAAGTGCGGGATTTTAGCGGGGTTCGCGCCGCTGCCGCGACGGGGCCTTGAAAAGTTCCCGATAGCCCCCACCTCAGTAGGGTTTCCGGGATTCCGCGCGGGCATTTCGCCCCGGCTTCCTTTTTTATTTCGTCCCTAATTTTTTACTTCACGTAGAACCATGAGCCAAACCGCCACGTCTTCCACGTCCGAAACCCTGGGGTTCCAGGCCGAGGTGAAGCAACTGTTGCACCTGATGATCCATTCGCTGTACAGCAACAAGGAAATTTTCCTGCGCGAGCTGGTGTCGAACGCATCGGACGCTTGCGACAAGCTGCGTTTTGAAGCCATCGACCAGCCCGACTTGCTGGAAGGCAATGGCGAGCTTGCCATCACGGTCAGCTACGACAAGGCCGCGCGCACCATCACCATCTCGGACAACGGGATTGGCCTGTCGCGCGAAGAAGCCGTGGCCAATCTGGGCACGATCGCGCGTTCCGGCACGCGGGAATTCTTTTCCCAGTTGACGGGAGACAAGCAGAAAGACGCGCAACTGATCGGCCAATTCGGCGTGGGCTTTTATTCGTCGTTCATCGTGGCGGACAAGGTCACGGTGGTCAGCCGCCGTGCCGGCAGCACGGACGCGATCCAGTGGGAATCCGACGGCCAGGGCGAATTCACGATTGGCGCGGCTGACAAGGCCACGCGTGGCACCGATGTGACGCTGCACTTGCGTGCCGACGAAGACGACTTCCTGAACGGCTGGAAGCTACGCGAAGTTCTGCGCCGCTATTCCGACCACATCTCCTTGCCGATCCGCATGGCCAAGGAAGAGTGGGACCAGGAAAAGGGCGAGCAGGTCAAGACCGAAGAACTGGAAACGGTGAACCAGGCCAATGCGCTGTGGGCCCGCAGCAAGTCGGAAGTCACCGAAGAGCAGTACCGCGAGTTCTACAAGACGGTGTCGCACGACTACGACGACCCGTTGGCCTGGACGCACAACCGCGTGGAAGGCCGCAGCGAATACACGCAACTGCTGTACGTGCCCAAGCACGCACCCATGGACATGTGGGACCGCGACGGCCGCCACGGCGTGAAGCTGTACGTGAAGCGTGTCTTCATCATGGACGACGCCGACCAACTGCTGCCGTCGTACCTGCGCTTTGTGCGCGGCGTGATCGATTCCGCCGACCTGCCCTTGAACGTGTCGCGCGAAATCCTGCAAGAAAGCCGCGACGTGCGCGCCATTCGTGAAGGCTCGGCCAAGCGCATTCTGTCGCTGCTGGAAGACCTTGCCGAGAACAAGCCGGAAGACTACGCCACGTTCTGGACGGAGTTTGGCCAGGTGCTGAAGGAAGGCGCGGGTGAAGATTCCGCCAACCTGGAACGCATTGCCAAGCTGATGCGCTTTGCGTCCACGCATTCGGGCGACCAGGCGCAGACGGTGTCGTTTGCCGACTATGTGTCGCGCATGAAGGAAGGCCAGGACAAGATCTACTACGTCACGGCCGACACCTTCGCCGCCGCCAGCAACAGCCCGCATCTGGAAATCTTCCGCAAGAAGGGCATCGAGGTGCTGCTGCTGTCTGACCGCGTTGACGAATGGATGCTGTCCTACCTGCGCGAATTCGATGGCAAGTCGCTGGTGTCGGTGGCCAAGGGCGGCCTGGACCTGGCCGAGCTGGCCGACGAAGAAGAAAAGAAGCATCAGGCCGAAGTGGCTGAAGACTTCAAGCCGCTGGTCGAGCGCCTGCAAAAGACGCTGGAAGAGCAGGTGAAGGAAGTGCGCGTGACGCTGCGTCTGGTGGATTCGCCGGCGTGCGTGGTGGTGGGCCAGAACGAACTCAGCCCGCACCTGCTGCGCATGCTGAAGGCCGCAGGCCAGGAAGCGCCGAACGTGAAGCCGGTGCTGGAAATCAACCCGGAACACCCGCTGCTGGCGCGTATTCGTGCGGCGGAAGATGGTGAGTTTGATCAGTGGGCGCGTTTGCTGCTGGATCAGGCCCTGCTTGCCGAAGGCGCGCAAATCGCCGACCCGGCCGCGTTTGTGAAGCGCTTGAATGCCTTGCTGCTGAAGTAAGCGGCGGGGTAGTGGGATGAGAGGGCGCCTGAACTTAAGGCGCCCTTTTTTTATTGCGCGAGGCAGCGGGCGAAATGAATATTCCCGATCGGTAATATTTCTGCCGGAATGCGACTTTTTGCGCGGAATATTCACGATCGGTAATTTTGGAGGCCTTCATGTCATTCCAGCACGCACCGCCCAAGTCGCCGGTGATCATTCAAACCTCGGCGGATCTGGGCAAGCTGGTGAGAACGTTGCGGCGTGAGCAAGGCTTGCTTCAATTGGATCTGGCCGGCTTGTGCAATACAGGCATCCGCTTAGTGGGCGACCTGGAGCGTGGCAAACCCACGCTGCAATTGCAGAAGGTATTGAACATGCTGGATCTGCTTGGGCTGGAAGTGCAGGTCGTGCCCAAGCGCCCAAGATTGTCATGACCGCCCAGCGTTGGGAATAAGCACCGCATCCAAAGCCAGCACCCCCTGCCCATCCGGCAGCGCCAGCAATGGGTTGATCTCCACCGAACTGAAATCCTCCCGGCGCGCATCCGCGAAGCGCGACAGCGCCACCAAGGCATCCGCCAACGCATTGATGTCGCAAGGCGGTGCGCCGCGTGCGCCTTGCAAGAGCGCGTAGCCCTTGATTTCTCGGATCATCGACAAGGCCTGGGCGTGGTCAAAGGGCGCCAGGCGGAAGCTGACGTCTTTCAGCACTTCGACGAACACGCCGCCCAGGCCGAACATGACGACGGGGCCGAAGACCGGGTCGCCGTGCACGCCCACGATGCACTCCACGCCCTTGGGCGCCATGGGCGCGACCAGTACGCCGTCGATACGCGCATTGGGGCAGTGCGTGCGTATGCTGTCCAGGATGGCGGCGTGGCCCTGGCGCACGGCGTCTTCGCCCGACAGGTTCAGCTTCACGCCGCCCACATCGCTTTTGTGCAGGATGTCGGGCGACACCACTTTCAAGACCACGGGGCCGGCCGCGCGGGCAGCGGCGGCCACGGCGGCGTTGGCGTCGGTGGCTAGCGTGCAGTCGGGCACGGGCAGGCCGGCTTGGCGCAGGACGTCCATCGCCTGCACTTCGTTGTAGGTGTCGCGCAATGGCGCGGTGCTTGCATTAATAGAAGGCACGGAGGCGTGGGTATTCGGGGCGGCGTTGGAGGTACCGTCCGTGCTGCCGCTCGTGGTTCCGGTCGTGCTGCTGTTCGTGCTTCCAGCCGTGCTTCCATTCGATGCAGCATCCGACGTGGCCCCCGCCAAGCCCGCTACCGCGCCTATCGTCCTTATCGCGGCGCTGGGGTCTTCGAACACCAGCGTGCCCAGACGTTCAAGCTCGCGGCGGCGTTCAGGCGGGAACAGCGCGCAGAAGGCCAGCGGCACGTCGGGATGGCGGGCGCGCATCTCGCGGGCAAAGGTTTCGAAGGTGGGCCACAACGTCTCCGATGATCCAGCCGCTGCCAGGAAGACCGCCAGCGCATCGTAGCGGCCGTCGGCCAGCATGTCGTCGGCGGTGGCCAGCAGCAGGCCGGGTTCGGACACCACCTGGCCGGTGACGTCGACCGGGTTGCGCGGGCCGGCGAAGGGTACGCGTTCCAACAAGCGGGCCTGCGCGGCAGCGTCTGGTTCGGGCAGTGACAGGCCGGCTTCCTCGGCCTCGTCCGCCATCAATGCACCGACACCGCCAGAGATCGTGAAGATGCCCAAGCGCTTGCCCTGGGGGCGTTGCTTCCAGGTGTCCAGCGCATAGCCCAGGTTGAAGAAGTCTTCGATGCTGCGGGCGCGCAGCGCGCCGTATTGGCGAAACAGCGCGTCGTAGACGGCGTCATCGCCCGCCAGCGCGGCGGTGTGCGACGCGGCGGCCTGCGCGCCGGCCTGGGTGCGGCCGATCTTGGTGACGACCACGGGTTTGCCGGCGTCGCGCGCGGCGGCCAATGCGCGGCGCAGCTTGGCGCCGTCGCGGCAGCCTTCCATGTAGGCCATGATGACGCGGGTGTCGGCGTCGTGCGCCAGCCAGTGGATGCAGTCGGCCACGTCGATGTCGGCTTCGTTGCCGGTGCTGATCCAGTGCGACAGCCCCAGGCCGCGTTCGCGCGCCATGCAATAGGCATAGGCGCCGAACGCGCCGCTTTGCGACACCATGCCGATGCCGCCCAGCGCCACGGCGCCGTTGGCGGGGGCGGGCGAAAACGTGGCATAGACCTTGTGACGCACGTTCATGTAGCCCAGGCAGTTGGGCCCTAGCAGGCGGATGCCGCGTTCGCGCGCGATGGCGCATAGCGCCTCTTGCATGGCGACGCCTTCGGCGCCCGTTTCCGAAAAGCCTGACGTGAAGACGACCGCACCGCCTACCTGGCCGGGGCGCGCGCTTTGCAACGCTTGAGCCGCGTGCGCTGCGGGCACGGCCAGGATGACCAGGTCCACGTCGGTATCCAGCGCGGCCAGGTCGGGCGCGGCGGGCAAGCCCTGGATGCTGTCGGCGCGCGGGTTGATGGGCAGGATGCGGCCGTCGTAACCATGCTGGCGCAGCAGGCTGACCGGCATGGCGCCGATCTTGCCGGGGGTGGCGGACGCACCCACGATGGCGATGCTGCGCGGGGTGAACAGGCGGGACAACGAGAGATCGGAATGCGTAGTCATGATGGGGGCGGGGTGGTTCAGGAAAAGCGCACGACGCTTCGGCCCGTGCTGCCGCGTTCGAGCATGGCGGCCAGCGCTTGCGGCAAGTCCTGGGGTTGGATGACGCGCGCGGCAAGGTCCAGGCGCTGCGGGCGGTAGTCGGTGGCCAGCCGTTGCCACAGCGCGCGGCGCAGCGGCATGGGGCTGTTGGCGTTGATGCCCAGCAGCTTTACGCCGCGCAAGATGAAGGGGATGACGGACGTGGGCAGCTCCGCGCCGCCCGCGTTGCCAAACGCGGCCACCACGCCGTCGGGGCGCACGCTGGCCAGCGCGTGGGCCAGCAAGGGGCCGCCCACGGAATCGATGACGCCGGCCCAGCGCGCGCTCATCAAGGGTTTGATGGGGGCGGACAGGTCGGGCGGGGCCATGACCTCGGCAGCGCCCAGCGACCGCAGGTAGTCGGCGGCATCCGGTTTGCCGGACATGGCGCAGACGCGATACCCGCGTTGGCTGAGGATGTCGATGGCGATGCCCGCCACGCCGCCGGTGGCGCCCGTGACCAGCACTTCGCCCTGATCGGACGTCAGGCCGCAGTGTTCCATCCAGTGCAGGGATAGCGCGGCGGTGAACCCCGCGGCGCCCAGCACGGCGGCGTCGCGCAGTGTGATGCCGGCGGGCAAGGGCAGCACCCAGTCATGCGGCACGCGTGCGTATTCCGCATAGCCGCCGTCGCAGTCCACGCCGATGCCAAAGCCATGCACGACGACTTCCTGGCCGGGAGCAAGCGCGGGGTCGGTGGAGTGCACCACGGTGCCGCTCAGGTCGATGCCGCCGATGCGAGGGTACTGGCGCACGACGTTGCCGCGTCCGGCCTGCGCCAGCGCGTCCTTGTAGTTCAGGCCGGCGTAGGCGACCTTGATCAGCGTGTCGCCGGGCGACAGATCCTCTTCCGACAAGGAGTCGAAACGGCCTTCAGGGGGCGCGCCGTCGGCGCCGCCATGCAGCCGGTAGGCCTGGAAGGTGGGGATGGGCATGCGGGTCTCCGGGGATGGGTCAGCCGCGCGCCAACAGGCGGCGCGCAAGGGTGGCGCGGTGCAGTTCGTTGGCGCCGTCGTAGATGCGGAAGGGGCGCATTTCTTGCCAGATCATGGCGACCGGGGTGTCGTCCGACAGGCCCGATGCGCCCATCATTTGCACGGCGCGGTCGGCCACGCGGTTCACGGCTTCGGATACGAAGACCTTGGTCATGGCGCTGTGCTGTTTGACGGACAAACCCGCGTCCATGCGGGCGGCGCAATCCAGCGTCATCAAGCGGCTTGCGTGCAGGTCGATGTGCGAATCGGCCACCATGGCTTGAATCTGCTGAAGGTCGGCCAGGCGCGATCCGAACGACTCGCGCGTGTTGACGTACGCTTGCGCGGTTTCCAGGGCGCGGCGGGCGCGTCCGATGTAGCGCATGCAGTGCGACAGGCGCGCGGGCTCCAGCCGCAGTTGCGCGTATTCCAGGCCACGGCCGGGTTCGCCCAGCACGGCGTCGTCGCCGACTTCGCAGCCGTTCAATTCAATTTCCGCATGGCCGCCGATCTGGTAGCCGGTGACCATGCCGATGTCGCGCACCACGCGGTAGCCCGGTGTGTCGGCGGGCACCACGAAAAGCGTGGCGCCGGCGTCGGCCTGCGCCAGCACCAGCGCAAAGTCCGCGCCGACACCGCCGCTGATGAATTGCTTGTGTCCGTGCAGCACCCAGCCTTCGCCGTGCCTTGTTGCGCGAGTACGCAGCATGGACGGGTCGGAGCCCGCGCCGGGTGCGGGTTCGGTCATGGCGAAGCAGGCGCGCTGTTCGGCGCGAACCAGGGGCAATAGATAGCGTTCGCGTTGGGCGGGCGTGCCCAGCCGCAGCAGGGTCAGCATATTGGGTTGGTCGGGCGCGGCGCAGTTCAAGGCGGCCGGCCCCAGAAAGCCGCGTCCGGCCGCTTCCAGCACTTGCGCCAGCGCGCGCCAGCCCAGGCCCAGCCCGCCAAGTTCCACGGGCAGTTGCGGCGCGTACAGGCCGGCATCCCGGGCTTGCACGCGCAAGCGCGCCACGCATTCGTCCAAGGCCGCTACGTTGCGGGCGATGGCGGTGGATTCCTCGGGGATGGCGATGTCATCGACAAAGCGGCGAACCCGTTCGCACAGGTCTTCAATGGCGGCGTCGCCGGTGGGCTGGGCGGGCATGGCGGTCTCTTTTTAGAGGTTTACTGGATGCGGGTGCCGGTGGACTTGATCAGCTTGCCCCACCACAAGGTCTCGTCCGCGATCTGCTTGGCGAATTCGGCGGGCGTGTTGACCAGCGGCTCGGCGCCCAATTCCTGGAAGCGAGTGCGCAGCTCGGGGTCTTGCAAGGCCTTGGCCACGGCGGCATGCAAGCGGTCGACCACGGCGGGCGGCGTGTTGGCCGGCGACATCAGCCCTTTCCACGCCATGACCTCAAAGCCCGGCAGGCCGGCTTCGCTGAAAGTGGGGATGTCCGGCGCGGCGGTGGCGCGCGCATCGCTGGGCACGGCCAGCGCGCGCAGGGTGCCTGCTTTCACTTGCGGCAGCAGCGCGGGCATGTTGTCGATCATGAAATCGATATGGCCGGCGACCAGGTCGGTGATGGCGGGGCCGCTGCCTTTGTAGGGCACGTGCTCGGCTTGCAGGCCGGCCTTTTGCTTGAGCAGTTCGCCGGCCAGTTGCGCGGGCGAGCCATTGCCGGGGGAACCGAACGACAGCTTGCCCGGGTTATCGCGTGCGTACGTCAGGAATTCCTGCAACGTTTTCACGGGCATGGACTTGGTCACCACCATCAGGTTGTGTTCGCGTTCCAGGCAGGTGATGGCGGTCAGGTCCCGGGCGGGGTCGAACGGCATGTTGGCGTACAGGCTGGGGTTGATGACGGTGGGGCCAGCCGCCGCCAGCAGCAGCGTGTAGCCGTCCGGCGCGGCGCGCGCCACGAAGTCACCGCCGATATTGCCGCCAGCGCCCGGCTTGTTTTCCACGATGACGGGCTGGCCCAGAATGGGCTGCAGCGCTTCGGCCAGCAGGCGGCCAAGAATGTCGGTGGATCCGCCGGGGGCGAACGGCACGATCAGCCGGATCGGCTTGTCGGGATACGCGGCGGCGGCTTGGGGCGGCAGCGCCGCGCAGGTGAGTGCGGTGGCGATGGCGCCGATCCATTTCGGCAGGTGCTTGTGCAGCATGTGAGTCTCCTTGGGTTGATGGGCCGCGGGCTTCTGGTGGCTGCGGTCCCGGGATAGCGCCCTGGCCTAGCGGCCGGGCGTGTAACCGGCCTGCGCCAGCGTGTGGCGGGCGATGGTCAGTTGATGAATCTGGCTGGTGCCTTCGTACAGGCGGAACAGGCGCACGTCGCGATAAAACCGTTCAATGCCCTGGTCGGCGATGTAGCCGTAGCCGCCGTGCATCTGCACGCAGCGGTCCGCCACGCGGCCGCACATTTCCGACGCGAAGTATTTGCAGATGGACGCGTTCATGGTTACGTCGCGGCCCTCGTCGCGTTCGCGCGCGGTTTGCAACACCAGCGCCAGCGCGGCCTGGATGTCGGTCTGGCAATCGGCCAGCATCGCCTGGATCAGTTGGAAGTCCATCAGCGGCTTGCCGAACTGCTGGCGTTCGGCCACAAAGCGCAGCGTGTCGTCCAGCATGCGGATGGCGGGGCCGATGCACAGCGCGGCCAAATGAATGCGCTGCTTGTTCAGCACTTTCATGGCGGTCTTGAAACCCATGCCTTCCTGGCCGCCGATCAGGTTGGCGGCGGGCACGCGGCAGTTGTCGAAGTAGACGGCGGACACGGGCGAACCCGCCTGGCCCATCTTGTCGTAGGGCCGGCCGGTGGACAAACCCGGTGTGCCGCGTTCCACGATGAAGGCGGATATGCCCTTGGCGCCGGGCGCGTCGGGGTCGGTGCGCGCCATGACGGTGAACAGGCCGGCAAGCGGGGCGTTGGTGATGAAGCACTTTTCGCCATTCAGCACATAGCTGTCGCCGTCGCGCACGGCGGTCGTGCGCAAGGCGGTGGCGTCCGACCCGGCTTGTGGCTCGGTCAGCGCGAAGCAGCCGGTCAATTCGCCCGAGGCCAGCCGGGGCAGGTAGTGGTCTTTCTGCTGCTCGGTGCCGTCCGCCACCAGGCCTTCAGAGCCGATGCCGGTGTTGGTGCCAACCCGCGCCCGAAACGCCACGGAACATTGCGACAGTTCAATCGCCGCGCGGATCAGTTCTTCGGTGCTCATGCCCGCGCCGCCGTAGGCTTCCGGGATGGAATAACCGAACATGCCCTGGTCGGCCATGGCCCGCACCAGATCGTCGGGCACCTCATCCAGGCGCGCCACTTCGGCTTCGCGCGGAACCAGTTGCTGGCGGACGAAGCGCCGCAGCGATTCGATGAAGGCGGCAAAGCCGTCAGGGTCCCTGATCATGGGGTCGTCTCCGATTTTTTTGATTGGCTGCCCGGATGGCGCGGAGGAATCCGCACCGGGGCAATATGGAACCCAGGCTAGCAAAGCAACGCGAAATGCGAGACAAGTGTTTTGATATCTTGAACGCTTATTGCGCGATGAATGGCGTGCTTGCTCTATCATCGGCATCAGCATTCCGCGCGTTTTGTTTTTCGCTTTCCCCGTTTCATTGCGGAATGTCCACCCGGATTGCGACCATGACCACGCCCCTGGGCGGCCATCACCCCGACCCTGATTTCGCGACCACGCTGGCTCACGGCCTGGCGGTGTTGCAGACTTTTCGCCATGGCGAGCCGGCGCTCAGCAACCGCGAGCTGGCCGACCGCACCGGCCTGTCCAAAGCCACGATTTCGCGGCTGACCTATACGCTGGTTCAACGCGGCCTGTTGCGCTATGACGCCAGCCTGCGTCGCTACCGCCTGGGCACGGCGCTGTTGTCACTGAGCTATCCCTTGCTGGCCAGCATCAAGCTGCGGCAGTTGGCGCGCCCGCTGATGACGCGGCTGGCCAACGCGGCGGGCGGGTCGGCGTCGCTGGGCATGCATCACGGCGCGCACATGGTGTACGTGGAAACCTGCCGGGGGCACGACGCCGTGGCGTTTCGGCCGGACATCGGGGCGATGCTGCCGCTGCTGCCGTCGGCGATGGGGCGGGCGTGGCTGGCGCAGGCGGATGAGGACGAGGCGCAAGTGCTGTTGCACGCGCTGCGCCAGCAAGATCCCGCCGCCTGGCAACGGCATGCACCGGGTTGGGAGCAGGCGCGCCGGGACTATGCCGCGCATGGCTACTGCGTGGCCGAAGGCGAATGGCATGCCGACGTGCATGCGGTGGCGGTGCCCATGCGCCGTCCGGTGGACGGTCAGGTGTTCGTGTTCAATTGCGGCGTGCCGACGCGACGGCTGCGGGCGGGCGATTTGCGCCGACGCATCGCGCCGCGTCTGCTGACCTTGGTGACGCGGGTGGAAAAAATGCTGGAGCGCCAGGATGCCGCTTGAACCTGAACATGACGCCGTTGGCGACCCCAAGTCCAACCCCGACCGCGACTTTGCCACCACCTTGGCGCACGGCATCGATCTCCTGGCGTGTTTTCGGGCGGACCGGCCCGAGCTGGCCAACAAGGACTTCGCCCAGCAGACCGGCCTGTCCAAAAGCGCGGTGGCGCGCCTGACGCATACCTTGGTTGAACTGGGTTTCCTGCAGCGCCTGGGCTCGCCCGCCCGCTATCGGCTGGGCGCGTCTGTGCTGGCGCTAAGCTACCCCTTGCTGGCCAGCATGCAGATCCGCCAATTGGCGCGGCCGCTGATGAAGCAGTTGGCCGACCATGCGTGCGGCGCGGTGTCGCTGGTGGTGCGCGACCGCTTGCAGATGGTCTATGTGGAAACCGCCAGGTCAAACGATGCCTTGCAGACCCGGCCCGACATCGGCGCGGCCTTGCCCTTGCTGTCCAGCGCGGCGGGCAAGGCCTGGCTGTGCCGCGTGCCGGATGCCGAGCGGGCGGTGGTGCTGAACCAGTTGCGCGTGGCGGACGCGCGCCATTACGCCGAGCACTTCCCCAGCCTGGCGGCGGCATCGCGTGACCTGGAACGCAAGGGGTATTGCGGCAACAACGTGCAGTGGCGCCCCGACGCCTATGGCTTTGCCGCGCCCTTGTGGCGGCCTTATCAGTCGCTGCTGTACGTCTTCAACTGCGGCGTACCGTCGGGGGACGGACCCTATCGCGAGCGGGCCGCCGACATCGGCCCCCGATTGGTCGCCCTGGCGCGCGAGACGGAGCGCTTGCTGGGGCTGACGTAGCGCCCGTGCCTCGGCGGCGATTCGTGACTTGAAGTCAAAAGTGTTTGCCCGCCAGACGGCTTTTTCCGCAAGGATCGCGCCGTCATACTGCACGCCTGTCTTTCCGACGTGCTCCAAGGAATCCGCATGAACCCGCAAGATAATCCGCCGGTCAAGTCCGGCCTGCCGTTGCTGGCGCTCGCCGTCGGTGCGTTCGGCATTGGCGTGACCGAGTTTTCTCCCATGGGCCTGTTGCCCGTTATTGCCGAGGGCGTGGACGTGTCCATTCCCAGCGCCGGCATGTTGATCAGCGCCTACGCCATCGGCGTGATGCTGGGCGCGCCGCTGATGACGCTGGCGTTTTCGCGCTGGTCGCGGCGCAAGGCGCTGATTCTGTTGATGTTGATCTTCACCATCGGCAACGTGCTGTCGGCGCTGTCGCCCAACTACACCACGCTGTTGCTGGCGCGGCTGGTCACCAGCCTGAACCACGGCGCGTTCTTCGGCCTGGGCTCGCTGGTGGCGGCCAGCGTGGTGCCGCGCCACAAGCAGGCCAGCGCGGTGGCGACCATGTTCATGGGCTTGACCATCGCCAACGTGGGCGGCGTGCCCGCCGCCACGTGGCTGGGGCAGGTGATCGGCTGGCGCATGTCGTTTGCCGCCACCGCCGTGCTGGGCTTGATTGCGATGTTGTCGCTGTGGTTCGCCTTGCCGGCGGGCGAAGCGGGACGCCGCCCGGATGTACGCCATGAACTGGCCGTGCTGAAAAGCCCCGTCGTGCTGCTGGCGCTGTTGACCACGGTGCTGGGCGCGGGCGCGATGTTCACGCTGTACACCTACATTGCGCCCACGCTGGCCGATATCACCGGCGCATCGCCCGCCTTCATTACCGGCATGCTGGTGCTGATCGGCCTGGGCTTCACGTTGGGCAATGGCCTGGGCGGCCGCATGGCCGACCGTTCGCTGGACGGTACGCTCATCACCTTCCTGGTGATCGTCATCATCGACCTGCTGGCGTTCCCGTGGATCGCCTCCACCCAGATCGGCGCGGCGATTTCCCTGTTGATCTTCGGCGTCGCCACCTTCGCCGTGGTGCCGCCCTTGCAGATGGGCGTGATGCGCGCCGCCACTGCGGCCCCCGGGCTGGCGTCTTCGGTGAATGTGGGCGCGTTCAACCTGGGCAACGCGGTCGGCGCGGCTGCCGGCGGCGCGGTGATCTCGGCCGGGCTGGGCTACGCGGCGGTCCCGATTGCCGGTGCCGTCATCGCAACGGCCGGGCTGGGGCTGGTGCTGGTGCAGCGGGCCGGCAACGTGCGCCGCCGCAAGCTGGCGATGCAGGGCTGCTGAGGGGCGCGTCGAGCATGAGCTATTCGCTGGGCGGGTTTGGGTGTTGTCGCCCAACCCGCCCATTAACGTTATCTGGCGCCCGCGGGCGTCAGCGGCTGTACCGCCAGCCGCAGGCCCAAGGCTTTCAGGATTGCCGTCAGGCTGCTTAGCGCGGGGTTGCCCTTGGGTGAGAGCGTGCGGTAGAGCTGGGTGGGATTCAGGTGCGCCTGCGCCGCCACGGTCTGCACGCCACCAAAAGCCTGCGTCAGTTGCCGCAGCGCGATCAAGAGCTCAGCCTGGGTTCCGTCTTCCAGCACGCTGTTGATCAGGTCAACGGCCAATGCGGGGTCATCACGGTACAGCTCGGCCATCGCTTCATCATGGGGTCTGCTTTTCATGGTGTTCTCTGGTTCCAATGTTGCCAAGCGCGTACCGCGCGCTCGATGTCGTCAGTTTGCGAACGTTTGTCGCCGCCGGAAAGCAACAGCACCACACGCCGTCCGGCTAGCCCGTAATACACGCGATACCCCGGGCCGATATCAATTCGTAGTTCCCAGACTCCTTCGCGGCAGAACTTGTGATCGCCGAAGTTGCCTTGGTGGATGCGAAAGACTCGGCGGATGATCGCCACTCTTGCGCGGTTGTCACGCAGGCTTTTCAACCACGCCACATAAAGGTCGACCCCGGCATCGGCGGTCACGTAGTGTTCAATTTCAAACATGGCCATATTCGTTTATCGACGAAAATTAGTCAAGTTGCTTATCCGTGCCGTCTCGTCATCGGCGGATGTGACTCACATGGCGTGATGGTCCTTGATCCGCTGCAAAAGGGAAAACGTGGAAGTGACGTTTTTAGCCCTTGCTCTGTGCTCTCGGGCTGCATATCGCGCACAAAAAAAAGGGTGCCGTTCATCCGGCACCCTTCATCTCACCAACACACATCAATCACGCTTCTATTCGTTCCACCTTGCCGACCAGCAGGATGTACGACAGTGCGCCCAGCAGTGCCAGCGACGACACGTACACGATGGCGGGGGCGAAGTTGTCTTTCGATACCAGGAAGCCGATCACGATGGGCGTGCAGATGGATGACAGGTTGCCCACGAAATTGAACACACCGCCCGTCAGGCCCAAGAGCCGTACCGGCGCCAAGGTGGACACCAGCGACCAGGTGATTGACGCCAGGCCGTTGCCGAAGAAGGCCAGGGCCAGGAAGAAGATGACCCAGGGGGTGGAGTCGGTGAAGTTGGCGCCGATCATCGACGTGGAAATCAGCAGGCCCAGGATGATGGGCAGCTTGCGCGCCAGGCCCACGCTGGCGCCACGGCGCACCAGGAAGTCGGACAGCACGCCCGAGCACAGCACGCCGACGAATGCGGCCAGGAAGGGCACGGATGCCAGGAAGCCAGACTTGATGAAGTCCATGCCCCGGTACTTCACCAGATAGGTCGGGAACCACGTCAGGAAGAACCACAACGTGGACGTCAGGCAGAACTGCCCCAGGTACACGCCCCACAGCTTGCGCCTGGACATCACCAGGCCCAGGTCATTCCAGTTGAACGGCGCCTTCTTGGCGTGCGCGTTGCGGTCCAGGTCGACCACGCCGCCGCCTTGCTGGATCAGTTCGATCTCGGCGGCGTTGGCGCCCTTGAACTGGCGCGGCTCGCGATAGATCAGGTACCACAGCACGCCCCACACGATGCCCAGCAAGCCGGTGCTGACAAACACCATGTGCCAGCCGTAATGGTGCTGCAACCAGGCCAGCACGGGCGTCAGGAACGCCAGGCCCACGAATTGGCCGGACGTGTAGAAGCCGATGGCGGTGGCGCGTTCTTTTTCCGGAAACCAGGTGGTGACGACGCGGTTGTTGATGGGGTAGGCGGGCGCTTCCAGCGCGCCCACTGCCAGCCGCAACACGAACAGGATGATGAAGCTGCTGGCAAAGCCCATGAAGAAGGTCGCGGCCGACCACAGGATCAGCGCGGCGGCGTACAGCACGCGGGGCGATACACGGTCCACCAGCCAGCCGCCGGGAATCTGCATGGCGGCGTAGGTCCAGCCGAAGGCGGACAGGATCAGCCCTTCATGCCAGGTGTCCAGCCCAAACTCGTCTTTCAGCGCGGGCGCGGCGATGGACAGGTTGCTGCGGTCCAGGTAATTGATGACGACAGTGATAAACAACATCACCATGATGATGTACCGGCTGCGCGTGGGGCGCTGGGCGTGTTGCAGGCCGGCGTGGGTGGCGGTCGACACGGATTGTCTCCTCGTGCGCCCTTCAAGGGGCGGGCGGCATCGGTTTAGATGCCTTTGGGTTATCGATATAAAGAAGAAAAAGCGGCGCTCGTGACAGAAGCAAGAGGCGCCGCATGGCGGTCAGTCAGCGTGATCGGGCTGGCCTTACCACTCGGCGAAGCTGCCGTCGGCGTGGCGCCAGATCGGGTTGCGCCAGCGGTGGCCCACGGCGGCGCGTTCCTTCACGTATTCCTCATTCACTTCGATGCCCAGGCCCGGGCCTTGCGGAATGGCGACCATGCCGTCTTCGTACTTGAAGACTTCGCGGTTGCTGACGTAGTCCAGCAAGTCGTTGGCGGCGTTGTAGTGAATGCCCAGGCTTTGTTCCTGGATGAAGGCGTTGTAGCAACCGGCATCGATCTGCAAGCAGGTAGCCAGCGCGATGGGACCCAGCGGGCAATGCAGCGCCAGCGCCACGTCATACGCTTCGGCCATCGCGGCGATCTTGCGGGTTTCGGTGATGCCGCCCGCGTGCGACGGGTCGGGCTGGATGATGTCTACATAGCCTTCGGACAGCACGCGCTTGAAGTCCCAGCGCGAGAACAGGCGCTCGCCCAGCGCGATGGGGGTGGACGTCAGTGGCGCCAGTTCCTTCAAGGCTTCGTAGTGTTCGCTAAGCACCGGCTCTTCGATGAACATCAGCTTGAACGGGTCCAGCTCTTTCATCAGGACCTTGGCCATGGGCTTGTGCACGCGGCCGTGGAAGTCCACGCCGATGCCCACGTTGGGGCCAACGGCCTGGCGCACGGCGGCCACGTTCTCCAGGCACTTATCCACCTTGTCGAACGAATCGATGTATTGCAGTTCTTCCGTGCCGTTCATCTTCACGGCGGTAAAGCCACGGTCCACCGCGCTCTTGGCGGCGGCGGCGGTATCGGCCGGGCGGTCGCCGCCTATCCACGAATACACCCGGATGCGATCGCGCACGTTGCCGCCCAACAGTTGCGACACCGGCACGCCCAGGTGCTTGCCCTTGATGTCCCACAGCGCCTGGTCGATGCCGGCCAGCGCGCTCATGTGGATCGCGCCGCCGCGATAGAAGCCGCCTCGGTACAGCACCGTCCAGTGGTCTTCGATGTTGCGCGGGTCTTTGCCGATCAGGTAGTCGGACAGTTCTTCCACGGCGGCGGCCACCGAATGCGCGCGGCCTTCCACCACGGGTTCGCCCCAGCCTACGATGCCTTCGTCCGTTTCGATTTTCAGGAAGCACCACCGGGGCGGCACGATGTAGGTGGTGAGCTTGGTGATCTTCATGCTTGGGTCTCCTGGGCGGAATAGGCGCGTTGCCAGGCGGCGACGAATGCGCGCGCGTTCTGGCCGACGTCGGTGGTCGTCAGGCCGGGTTTGTACAAGGCGGAGCCCAGGCCGAAGCCGCTGGCGCCGGCCTGAGCAAAAACGGAAAGGTTGTCGGGCGTGATGCCGCCTACCGGCACCAGCGCGATCGGCGGGCGCATCACGGCGCGCCAGGCCTTCAGCACGGCGGGGCCCAGCTGTTCGGCGGGAAACATCTTCAGCACGTCGGCGCCGGCCGCCAGCGCGGCAAACGCCTCGGTGGGCGTGGCAACGCCGGGGCAGGACGCCATGCCCAGTTTCTTGGCCGCGCGGATGACGGCGGCGTCGCTGTGCGGCATCACGATCAGTTCACCGCCCGCGTCCTGCACGCGCGCGCAGTCATCGGGCTTGAGCACGGTGCCCGCGCCGATCAGGCAGTCGGTGGGCAGTGCGGCGCGCATGGCGCGGATGCTGGCCAGCGGGTCCGGCGAATTCAGCGGCACTTCGATCAGGCGAAAGCCCGCGTCGTACAGTGCATTGCCGATGTCTTCCGCTTCGTGCGGCTGGATGCCGCGCAGGATGGCGATCAGGCCGCATTGGGCCATGGCGGTTTGCAGTCCGGTGTGGTTCATGTGCTGGTTCCTAGAGGGATGCCGAATGGGGGGAAGGCTTGGCCCGCTCGGTGTTGATCTGCCCGGCCTTGACCAGCCCGGCGCAGACGGCCAGGTGCCACAAGCCGCGTTCCGTGGCGTTTTGCGCCTGTTCGGGCGTGCCCAGGCCGTAGTGCTGCATGGCCAGGATGTACCGCTGGCACAGCGCGGGGTCGCCGCACAGCACGATGCGGGGCAGCTCGCCTTGCTCGCGCAGCATCTGGGCCAGCGCGAAAATTTCATGGCCAATCAAGAGGCCCGAGAGATAGTCGGCTTGCAAGGAAGACGCCAGTTCGCCGGTCAGGCCCAGCGCGCGCGTGCTGAAGATGGTGGACAGCACGCCGGCCCGTCCGGCCGGGGCGCCGGCTACCTTCACGCCGCGCATGAAGGCGCTGCTGTCGGCGGCGATGTCGGCGTTCTGTTCGGCGGCGGGCGCATCGCTCATCGTGCGGCCCAGGATGGTGTGGCCGCGCAGCGCGGCGTAGACCTCGCCCGTCATGAAGGTGTTGAAATGCGTGACGCGGCCGCGGCGGGCGTTGACCCACTTGGAATGTGTGCCGGGCAGGCCAATCAGCACGCTGTCGGCGGAGTGGACGGACGAATTCGCACCCCAGCCGCCCACCTGATCGAACATCACGCCGAACACCTGGGTTTCTTCGCCGCGCATCACGTTGGGCAAGCCGTGGCGCTGGATCAGGCCGGGCACGATGTGCAGCGGGGTGGCGTTGGGGCCGGCGCTCTTGCGTTCCACCATCGTCAGCAGGGTGCCGATGCGTTTCAGGTCGACGGGCACGTCCAGGTAAGCCGCTTCCTGCCAGCCCTGGGCGCTGCCGACCATGCCGCAGGCAATGACAGGCAGCGTCGGCTCTGCGCGCAGCCAGTCGCCGCAAGCCTGTTCAAACGCCAGATCGAAGCCGGACAGGGCGGTGCTGGCCGCGCCATCCTGCAAGGGTTGCGGCAGGCGCATGATGCCCCAGGGCAGATGCCGGGTGTCCAGCGTGCCACCCGTGTCGTCCAGCCGGTAAGCGCGTAGTGAAGAGGTGCCCCAATCCAGCGCGATAAGCGCCGCGCGGGCGGGTGTGGCGGGTGTCATCTGATGTGTCTCATCGTTGGGCGCCTTGCCCGATTGCTTGCCCATGCAGCGTGCCCGGCCGCGCCGGTAGCGGCGCGGGCAAGAGGGGCAATACGGGGCGCGGCGGCCTTGTTGTCTTGTTGCGCGCCGGGCCTTTATTCCGCCCGGCGCGCGCTGGGAAAAAATTCTAGATCAGTGCTTGAAAAATCTCAAAATGTAGAATTAAATCCCACATACAGGGAATAAATGCAGTGGTAGCCAAGCCGCCGTTGCCTTTGCCTCCGTGCCATGGGGGCCGCCACCCGGCCACCCCGCCGCATCCGCATCGCCGCCCTGCGCCATCCCGGCTATGCTTGCTCCCGTTCTCGCTGTGTATTCACGTTTCATGACCGCCACCCCGCCTGCAATGCCCTTTCCCACCTTGGACCCCGACGCCGTCGCCCCTGCTGGTACTCAGACGCTGATGCGAGGCCTGGCCGTGGTGCAGGCGGTGGCGGCCGGTGCGCGTGACCTGAAAGACATCTGCGCCCGTATCGGCGTGGCGCGCAGCACCACGCACCGGCTGGCCAGTTGCCTGGTGCAGGAACGCTATCTGCGGGCCTTGCCCGGGGTGGGGTATGTGCTGGGGCCGAAGCTGATCGAGCTGGGTTTCCAGGCGCGCGAAGCGTTTCCCATGGCGACCCTGGCGCGTCCTTACCTGGACGCATTGGCGGCACAGACCGGCGACACCATCCATCTGGCCGTGCGTGACAACGACGACGTGCTGTACCTGGAAAAGATCTCGGGCAAGAAAGGGCTGGAGATGCGGTCGCGCGTGGGGCATCGCATGCCGCTAGCCGCCACGGGCGTGGGCAAGGCGCTGCTGCTGGATACCGAAGAGCCGCAATGGAAGGCGCTGCATCGCATTGGCGCGCCGGTATCGTCGCGCGCGCCGGGCGGCCAGCAGACCTGGGAAGCGTTCCGCGACCGCATGCGCGAATACGCGGCGCAAGGCTATGCGTTTGACCTGGAAGACAACGAGCCGTCGATCCGCTGCGTGGCGGCGCCCGTGCGCGATGCCTCAAGCGGCATCGTGGCCGCGATCAGCGTGTCCAGCACGGTGCCGTACATGTCCCTGGAGCGCATGCGCGACATGATCCCCGTGGTGCAGGACGCGGCGGCGGGCATCTCGGCGGAAATGGGCTGGAAGGTGGACCGCGGCTGAGCGTAGGATGGGTGTAGCGCGCGAGGTCGCACGCAAAAACGCAACCGCGGATCGCGCGAAACCCATCAAACAACGCCTGATCCGAAGCCGAACCAGCCACATCGCCTGATCCTAAGGGGAAGCAGCCACATCGCCTTTGTTGTTTGATGGGTTTCGCGCGATCCGCAGCGGTGTTCTACGCACCTGTTTATCGCGCTCCACCCATCCTACGAGTCGGGAATAACAACGCAATACGCGCTATTCCAGCGGAAGCGTCAGCACGCCTTGGGGGGCGGGGCGCATCATCACGCGACGGTACCAGGCGGACAGCGCCGGGGTGTCGGGGCGTTCAATGGGCATGGCCAGCCAGCGGTGGGCCGCGCAAACCAGCGCGACGTCGCCCATGGTCAGGTGGCGGCCAACGATGAACTCGCGGCCTTGCAGGGCCTGATCCAGGATCAGGGCGCGTGCGTTGGAACGCTTGACCGAGTTTTCAATGGCGGCGTGGTCGCGCTTGTCTTCGGGCGTGCGGATCAGCCCCAGAAAGGCGGGGCCCATGGCGCCTTGCCATTCGGTGGCCTGCCAGTCCATCCAACGGTCGGCATCCGCGCGCAGGCAGGCGTCTTCGGGCCACAGCGTGCCCACGCCGTAGCGCGAGGCCAGGTAGCGCACGATGGCGTTCGATTCCCACAGCACGAAGCCGCCATCGTCGATGACCGGCACGGTGCGGTTCGGGTTGAGCTTGGCGAATTCCGGCGTGTCGTTCACGCCGAAGGGTCCGCCGGCCTGTACGAAGGTGTGCGGCAGCGCCAGTTCGCGCACGGCCAGCATCACTTTCTGCACGTTGACGGACGTCAGGCGTCCCCAGATCTTCAACATAACCAGTCCTTGAGTAGGGTCAGACGGGCGGCAACTGCCGCCGCGCAAAGCCGCTGTCGCGCGAAAAACGCGTCCAGTTGAAAGCAGGCCCGGGGTCGGTCTTGCGCCCCGGGGCAATGTGTTCGTGTCCTCGGGCCGCGGCCAAGGGGTAGCGCACGCGCAGCACCCGCGTCAGCTTGCGCAGCGCCAGGTATTGTTCATCGGTGTAGGGCAGGGTGTCCGTGCCTTCCAGTTCGATGCCAATCGAAAAGTCGTTGCAGCGTTCGCGCTTGCTAAAGCGCGACACGCCGGCGTGCCAGGCGCGTTGGTCGGTGGACACGAACTGAATGATGCGCCCATCGCGGCGAATAAAAAAGTGGGCCGACACGCGCAAGCCGCGCAGGCGTTCCAGCCAGGGGTGCGAAGCGTAGTCAAGCGTGTTCAGGAACAGCCCGGCGACTTCGGGGCCGCCGAACTTGCCCGGCGGCAGGCTGATGTTGTGCAGCACCAGCAACGACACCTGCGCGTCGCTAGGGCGCGCGTCGCGGTTGGGCGAAGGCAGGAGGGTTACACCCGGGGCCGGCGCCAGCCAGCCATGTCGATCCAGAAGCAGAGCCATAAGAGAGAACATGCGTGGTGAATCCAACGGGCATTATGCCGTGGTCGCCGCCGCGTCCCAAATCCGTGATTCTGCAAGGGCGAGCGCGTAAAACGCTGCCGGCGGCGCCGAAGCTGCCGCCTGCCCGCCGCTTACTTTTTGGCGGGGCCCAGCTTTGCGTGCTCGGTGCCGCACCAGGTGTGCCCGTTCAGCAGCACGGCTTCGGACCGGGGCAGATGGATGCCGCAGTGCGCGCATCGCACCATGGATTCGGGCGCGAGCTTGGCCGGGGCCGGCGGGTTGCGGGCCTTGGGCGGGTCGCCCTCCTGGCGCGCCGCCGCCATGCGGGCGGCGATGCGGGCCACGAACAGCACCGCGATGATCAAAACGATCCAGAACAACAACTTGCCCACGTCAGCCTCGATGCAGAATCATTTCCAGCACGAACCGGCTGCCGGTATACGCCAGAATCAGGAAACCAAACCCCGTCAACGTCCAGCGCAGCGCAACGCGCCCGCGCCAGCCCCACACATGGCGGCCGGCAAGCAGCACGCCGAACGTCAGCCAGGACAGCAGGGTGAAGACGGTCTTGTGGTCAAACGGCAGGATCATGCCCGTCAGCTTCATTGACGCCACCGACCCCGAGCCCACCGCGAGGGTCAGCACGATGAAACCGATCCAGATAATACGGAACAGCAGTTGCTCCTGCACCAGCAGCGGCGGCTGGGAGTCCAGCACGCGGCCAATGATGCTGCGTTCGGCGGGGGCGTCAAGCGGGCGGTGCAGATGGCGGTCAAGCAAAGCCATCATCATGGCGTGCAGGGCGGCGATGGTGATCAGGCCATAGGCGGCCAGGGCGATCAGCAGGTGCACGCGCAGCCAGGCGCTATCGGCGTGGGGCACGAATTGCCCTTGGGGAAACACGGCGGCCAGGGCGCTGGCGATGGCGGCGGCGGGCAACAGCAGCAATTGCAAGCCGTCGATGCGCACCAGCAGGCTTTCCAGCCAGAACACCACCATGCCCAACCAGATGGCCGCGGACAGGGCCAGTGCCCACCCAATGAACAGGTGCTGGGCGCCCAGCATGGATTGTTGCAGCCCGATTCCATGCAGGACCAAGGCCCCCAGCAGGCACAGACGGCCAATTCTGCCCGTCCGCTCCACTTCCCCGGCGCCGGCCAGGCGGACCCAGAGCGACCCCCCTAGCACTGCGTACGCCAAGGCAGCCGCTGTGTGAAATACAATGCCTAGTGACATAAAAACCGTTGTCTGGATGGGGCCTTGGGGTGCGTGCCACCCGAAAGCGCAGAATCCGCGCCTGCGGCCACCGTTCAATCAACTAGTTTAAGCGGAAACGCCTCTCATGCTCGATAACCTAACTCAACGCCTTTCGCGTGTCGTCAAGACGCTGCGCGGTGAAGCCCGCCTGACCGAGGCCAACACCCAGGAGATGCTGCGCGAAGTGCGCATGGCGCTGCTGGAAGCCGACGTGGCGCTGCCCGTCGTGCGTGAATTTGTCGCCCGCGTGAAGGAAAAAGCGCTGGGTGAAGAAGTGGCGGCCAGCCTCAGCCCGGGCCAGGCCCTGGTGGGCGTGGTCCACAAGGAACTGACCGCCCTGATGGGCGGCGACCTGGGCGCCGATTCCAACGAACTGTCGCTGGCCGTGCAGCCGCCCGCCGTCATCCTGATGGCCGGCCTGCAAGGCGCCGGTAAAACCACCACCACCGGCAAGCTGGCGCGCTGGCTGTCCGAAGGGCAGCACACGCAGCACGGCCGCAAGACCGGCAAGAAGAAAGTGCTGGTGGTGTCCGCCGACGTGTATCGCCCCGCCGCTATCGACCAGCTGAAAAGCGTGGCCGCGCAGGTGGGGGTGGACTTCCTGCCGTCCGACCCCAGCCAGAAACCCGAAGACATCGCGCGCGGCGCGGTGGACCATGCGCGCCGTCACCATTACGACGTGCTGATCCTGGACACGGCCGGCCGTCTGGGCATCGACGAAGCCATGATGCGCGAAATCCGCGCGCTGCATGATCTGGTCAAGCCGGTGGAAACGTTGTTCGTGGTGGACGCCATGCAGGGCCAGGACGCGGTCAACACTGCGCGCGCCTTCGCGGACGCGCTGCCCCTGACCGGGGTGGTGCTGACCAAGCTGGACGGCGACGCCCGTGGCGGCGCGGCCCTGTCGGTGCGCCACGTGACTGGCAAACCGCTGAAATTTGTCGGCGTGTCCGAAAAACTGGACGGCCTGGAACCTTTCTACCCCGACCGCATGGCGCAACGGGTGCTGGGCATGGGCGACATCGTGTCGCTGGTCGAGCAGGCGCAGAAGAACATCGACATCGCCGATGCGCAAAAGCTGGCGGCCAAGATCAAGTCGGGCAACAAGTTCGACCTGAACGATTTCCGCGAACAGCTGGGCCAGGTGAAAAAGCTGGGCGACATGGGTTCGCTGCTTGAAAAGCTGCCGGCCCAGTTCCAGCAGGCCGCGGGTCAGTTGCAAGGCGGCCAGGCCGAAAAGCAATTGCGCCGCACGGAAGGCATCCTGAATTCCATGACGGCCGCCGAACGCGCCAAGCCTGAATTGATCAAGGCGTCTCGCAAGCGCCGTATCGCCACGGGTTCCGGCGTGCCGGTCCAAGAGGTCAACCGCCTGCTGGCTCAGTTCGAGCAGATGCAGGGGATGATGAAGCAGATGAAGAAGGGCGGCATGGCAAAGATGATGCGCGCCATGGGCGGCATGAAGGGTTTGGGCCGTTTTGGAATGAAGTAAGGCCCCCACGGTGCGCGCACTGCGTGCGCTTCCTGCCCCCCGAGGGGGCTAGTTAAAAAAATGGCCAGACATTGCGTCTGGCCAAGCAATCGCGGCAGGCAGGGGGAGCCGTGCCGCGACACAACCCGGAAAACGCATGGGTGTTCTCCGGCTTGTCGAGTTCAGTGACCGCTTACGGCAGCGGCGGAATGCGCAGCACCTGGCCCGGGTAGATCTTGTCCGGGCTCGTCAGCATCGGCTTGTTGGCTTCGAAAATCACCGTGTTCTTCGCGCCCTGGCCCTTGCCGTACTGCGCTTCGGCAATCTTCCACAGGTTGTCGCCCTTTTGCACCGTGTACATCTTGGCTTCAGGCGTGGCCTGCTTCACCTTCAACTGGTTGTCCACCGCCGCCACGCCCACGGTGTTGCCTAGCGCCAGCGAAATCTTCTCGGCGTCTTCCGTGCTGAGCGCCTCGCCAGCCACCGTGACCTTGTCGCCATCCACCGAGATTTGCAGGCCATCCGCGTTCAGGCCGTGCTTATCCAGCTCTTTCTTCAACTCGTCCGCTGTCGCGGCTTTGGCCTCGCTGGCGCCGAAGAGCTTTTCGCCTACGTCCTTGATGAAATTGAGCAGACCCATCGTGTTTCCTTTATCTATGTTGCGGTGAAAAAACGAATTGCCATCAGGGCGCGCGGCCCACGAACATCTTGCGTACGATGCCGGCAATCAAGGTCAGCACGGCACCACCCACACCGCCGCCCACCACACTGCCCGCTATCGCTGAAAGATCCATCCCCGTGTTGGCCGCCGTGGCGGCGCCCGCCCCGGCGGTGATCATGGGCGCCAGCCACGAACCGCCGGCCAAGCCGCCGATGGCGCCCGCGATGGTGTTGCCCAAGGGACCCAAATTGAACTGCTGGAGCATTTTTCCCAGTCCATTACCGCCCGCTGCGCCAGCAACGAGCTGGATGAGAAGATTGATGATGACCGCGGTGTTCATGATGCCTCCTTGCCCCAATGGGGCGATGTGCAACGCCAGAACAACAACACGACAACCTACAACGCCAGCAGCAACGATTATTACTCGCGTAATCGCCGCGAGACGAGAGGGTATGGTGTAACAGGTTGCTAGCCGCTTGGCAGACTACGCAACAATGCTCGCCACTTTGCAGTGCGTGTCGGGCGGCAAGCGCAAACCGCATCGGGCGCGGGATGCCATGCGCGGTCCGCTTCTCTGTGATCACCCACGCAAAAGGCCGCTGAACTGACAGCGGCCTTTGCGGGTTGCGGCGCCGGTTCGCGCCGCGGGAGCGGTGGATAAGGGCTTTCAGCCGCCGCCCACCGCCACCACGATTTCAATCTGGTCGCCGTCGGCCAGCGTGGTCTGTTCGTGCTGGCTCTTGGGCACGATCTCGCCATTACGTTCCACCGCGACGCGCTTGCCGGCATAGCCCAGCGTTTGCAGCAGTTCAATCACGGTGGTGTCCAAGGGAAATTCGCGCGCGTCGCCATTCAGGGTGATGTGCATGTCCGGTGTCCTCACTGTTTTGCGTAAGCGTCGGTGGCGGCGAGCAGGCGCGCCAGCGTGCCGGGTTCATCAAAGGCATGGCCCGCGTCGGGCACCAGATGAAAATCCGCTTCCGGCCACGCGCGATGCAGGTCCCAGGCCGTGCGGGCCGGCGTGCAGACGTCGTAGCGGCCTTGCACGATGGTGCCCGGAATGCCGCGCAGCTTGTGCGCGTCGCGAATCAACTGGCCTTCTTCCATGAAACCCGCGTTCACGAAGTAATGGTTTTCGATGCGCGCAAACGCCAGCGCGGCGCGATCGGCGGCGTGGCTTTGCTGGTGGCGCGGGCTGGGCAGCAAGGTGATGGTGCTGTCTTCCCACTTGCTCCAGGCCTTGGCAGCGCGCAGTTGCTCGGCCGGGTCATTGCCCGTCAGACGCTTGTGATACGCCGCCACCAGGTCGCCGCGCTCGGCTTCCGGAATGGGCGCCAGGTATTCTTCCCAACGGTCCGGAAACAGCCACGACGCGCCTTCCTGGTAGAACCATTGGATCTCCGCGCGCCGCAGGCCGAAGATGCCGCGCACGACCAGTTCGCTGGCGCGAGACGGATGCGTTTCCGCATAAGCCAGCGCCAGGGTCGAGCCCCACGAACCGCCGAACACCAGCCACTTTTCCACGCCCATGATCTCGGTGCGCAGCCGCTCGATGTCGGACACCAGATGCCAGGTCGTGTTGTTGTCCAGGCTGGCGTGCGGCTTGGACCGGCCGCAACCGCGTTGATCGAACAGCAGCACGTTGTAGCGCTGCGGATCGAACAGTTGGCGATGCACGGGCGAACAACCGCTGCCCGGCCCACCATGCAGGAACACAGCGGGCTTGCCGTTCGGATTGCCCGACATTTCCCAATAGATCTGGTGGCCGTCTCCGGTATCCAACATGCCGTGGCGGTAGGGTTCGATCGGCGGATAGAGCATTAGGCGACTCGCTTGAAGATCAGGTCCCAGACGCCGTGGCCCAGGCGCAGGCCGCGTGTCTCGAATTTGGTCAGGGGGCGGTAATCGGGGCGGGGCGCGTAGCCGTCCGCCGTATTGGCCAGCAGCGGTTCGCCGCCAAGCACTTCCAGCATTTGTACGGCGTAGTCTTCCCAGTCGGTGGCGCAGTGGATATAGCCACCCGGCGCGATGCGGCTGGCCAACAGCGACACGAACGCCGGCTGCAGCAGGCGGCGCTTGTGGTGGCGCTTCTTGGGCCACGGATCCGGAAAGTACACGTGCACGCCGGCCAGCGAGTCCGGCGCGATCATGTCGCGCACGACTTCCACGGCGTCATGCTGAATGATGCGCAGGTTCGTGATCTTGGAATCTTCAATGCGGCGCAGCAGCGAACCGACGCCGGCATTGAACACTTCCACGCCCAGGAAATTGTCGTCCGGGCGCGCCAGCGCGATCTTCTCGGTGGTCTCGCCCATGCCGAAGCCAATCTCCAGCACCGTCGGCGCTTGACGGCCAAACGCGGCGGCGGGATCCAGGCGGCGGGGCGTGTACGGAATGGACCATTCGCCCATCAGACGTTCCAGCGCGGCCAACTGGCCCTGGGTGATATGGCCACGGCGATGCACGAAGCTGCGGATGTGCGTGGCGCCAGGGCTGTTCGGCGCGTGGGCCGTGCTGGCCAATGCCGCCTGGGTTTCGGAGGAAACGGGGGCGGTGGCAGGCGCCGAAGCGGAGGAATCGGCGGGGGTGTCGGAGGTGTTCACGGAAGGCGTCGCGGGGGTGTCCGCGGAGGGGTTCGCGGGGTTGTTGGGTTTCATAGCCTCGAATTGTAGTGGCAGGTGCGGCGGGGCGGAGTCGGCTGGATGGACTAAATTGGGGACGCATTTAGTTCCGAAGGTCCATACCGCCGAAAAGGCACGCAAAAATCGCCCGTGGAATCTGAAAAACCCGCGCTATAATCCCCGGCTCTGCCCCGGCCAAGCGCCGTGGCACGACACCCGAGCGGGTGTAGTTCAATGGTAGAACGGCAGCTTCCCAAGCTTCATACGAGGGTTCGATTCCCTTCACCCGCTCCAAAACCCTTTTAGATTTCTCCGCTGCTTTTGAGTGGCCCCGGCTGGCGCTGTCCGCACCTTTTCCATCAAGTACCTTTTGGCCCATACTTGGCCAGCGGGTCATTGGGCATGATTGTTCGTGGGTACTATTATTCAGATATGAATTGAATAGTGATTTAACGGCTCATATATGAACCTTTATTTCTATTTATTCGATTGCTCATGAACTGCCTGTATGCTCAAATATGAATGCCTAATGGCTATTTTTGTCCATATCTGAGCAGGTGCACGTATGCCATCTTCCGAGCAAAAGACGCTGGGCCCACGCGTGGCCATGCCACGGCCGGTAGACCGCGCGTTGCACCGCCTTGGGCAAGACATCTCCACGGCGCGCCGTGTGCGCCGCTTGAGCCAGGAAGACTTGGCGCAGCGTATTGGTACATCACTGAGTACCGTGAGGCGCATGGAAGATGGCTATCCCGGCACCGCCTTGAATACCTTCCTACGTGCTTTGCACGTGCTTGGCCGTCTTGACGAGATGGTGAAGGTGATGGCTACCGAAAATGACTCCCTGGGCATGGAACTGGTGCGGGAACAACTGCCCCAACGGGTCCGAACCTCTCAGGGCAACGCGCGCGCTGCGCGTTCTGCTGCCGCCAAAGGGGGCGCAGTGGATGACACCGATGAATTGGAGGGCTTCTGATGGCTACCAAGGCATCGCGGCGTCAGGATCTGGAGGTACATCTAGGGTCTATTTGCGCTCGGGTGGAACGCATTGGCACGTACCGCCGTTGGTGGAGTTGGGCAAGGTCGTGCAAGCGGCCCGCGCGTTAGAGGCCGGCACTGAGAGCGCGCAGGACCTGCAATATCTGCTTGGGCAAGGCACCTCGTTGGGCGGGGCCCGGCCCAAGTCGACCGTTCGAGATACCGATGGCCGTCTGGCCCTGGGAAAATTTCCCAGCCAGGCGGACAAGCGCGACGTGATTCGCGGCGAGGTGCTCGCTATGCAGCTTGCGGCCAAGGCGGGCATCAGCGCGGCTGCGGCGCGCGTGGAGCTGATCAATGAAACGGCAGTCGCCATCATTCGGCGGTTCGACCGCGCCGCTGATGGCGGCCGTATACCCTACGTGTCGGCCGCGACGATGCTGCAGTCTGATGGCCGCGACACGGCTCAGGCATATACGGAATTGGTGGACGTCCTGTTGCAGGACGGCGCCAATCCGATTGCCGATATCCATCAGTTGTGGCGCCGGCTGGTCTTCAACTTTCTGATCTGCAACACGGACGACCATTTGCGCAATACCGGGTTTCTGTATGACGCGCGCAACCATGGATGGCGTTTGTCGCCAGCATTTGACCTGAATCCGATGCCTGGAGACCGTCGCGAGAGCAAGACATGGCTAACCGAAGACTCCGGACCCATTGACAGCCGGGACGTGCTGATGGAAGGGGCGCCTTACTTCAGATTGGAGACGGAGGAAGCGGTGGCTATTTGGGCAGAAGTCGCGCAAGCCGTCGATAGCTGGCGCTTGGTTGCCAAGGGCTTAGGAATGCAGAGCACCGATTTAGTGGATTTCGATTCCGCATTTGCTTAACGAGCCATCACCCCGCATGGCTCTGGAAATTGAAGACCTTCCACTGGCTGTCTTTGCCAAGCCGCATCTCGAACGTCATCATGCATCCCGTCGCCGCGTCATCGAATTCCACCCACACCTGGTCTTGATCCACGGCCACGCCGTTTAGCCAGCGGCGCAGCCGGTTGCCATGGGTTTGTGGGGGATGCCAGGATTTCAGCACGGACACACGCCCGCAGAATTGGCGGGCGGCGACGCGGCGCAGTTCATCCAGGTTGCGCCCGGTGTAGCCGTTCTTGAATGTCAGGTCATGGGCGCGTTGCCAGTTTTCCTGGTGGATATCCTGAATGAATGCCGAGGCGGTGGAGGTCGCGCCCTTGGGTTCGTAGGGCGATTTCAGGATCGTCCAGCCTGCCCAACCCAGCAAGAGGCAGAGCACGGGCAAGAGCAGCAAAGCAACGCGCAGCCCAAGCTTCCGGCGCAAGCTTTTGCCCTTGTGGTCGTCGAATGTCAATGCATCTCCAATCGGTCAGCGGCGCATCATACTCGGCGAATCGCCCGAATCATCATCAATCAACGCCCGTTGATACAGCGCGTCCTTATCCAGAATCGTCATGCCGCCATAGTGCGTCCGTAACACCCCCGCGCGCGCCAGCCGGGTCAGCGCGGCGTTGCATCGCTGGCGCGACACGCCGCACAAGCTGGCGATTTCTTCCTGGGATATTTTCAATCGGCCTTGCGTGTCCGAATGGCGTTCGGCATCGAATTGTGCGGCCACGGCGCGGGCCACAGTGGTGTCCACGTCCAGCAGCACGTTGCCGGTGTAGCTGGCCATCAGCCAGTTGACCCGCTGCGCCAGGTGCATCGTCAACGCCTTGGTGAATTCGATGTTGTGGTTCCACAGGCGTTCGCAAGTGTCGCGCGGCAGGATGACGATGCGGCTGGGCCGTAGCGCAATCACCTCATATTCAAAGCGTTCGCGGCGCAGCATGGTGGCTTCGCCAAACCAACTGCCGATGCTGAAGCCGGCCAGCGACAGGGACTTGCCGTCCGCACCGGGCGAGGTCCATTTCACCAGGCCTTCGACCACGCCATACCAGCCCAAAGATTTAGACCCCGCGCGAAACAGGTATTCGCCGGTGGCCAGCGACACCGTGCGCAGTTCCGAGCGGACCAGGTTGCGCTCTAGTTCGGGCATGCCGTTGTACCAGGGCACAACGCTCAACATCCTGTCCACCGGGCATGCGGCCGGCTTGCGCTTGGGTACGGCTGTCGGGCTGCCTTGGCTGGCGGGCGGTCCACGCATGGTTTCTCCGTTCAACAACAGGGCGAAAGGGGGGAAGGCGCACAGGTAAACCCTAGGCCGCTTTGTCACCATGATGACTGTACGCGCAAGGGGGGCGTCCCAGAATACTTGAGGCATCAAGAGCCAAAAAACATAAGAGGAGACAGGTATGTTGTCAATGCCACGCATCAAGTCCGGCAGCGCGCTCGCCTGCGCTGCCGCCGTATCGCTGCTAGGCGCCAGCGCCGCCCACGCGCAGATTTCGGACGATGTCATCCGAATCGGGTTCATCACCGACCTGTCCGGCGTGTACTCCGGCCCCGACGGCCCGGGCGGGGCGGAAGCCATCAAGATGGCCATCGAGGAAATGGGCGGCGAGATCAACGGCAAGAAGATCGAACTGTTGACGGCGGACCACCAGAACAAGGCAGACATCGCATCGGCCAAGGCGCGTGAATGGCTGGACCAGCGCGGGCTGGACATGTTGATCGGCGGCACCAATTCCAGCACCGCGCTGGCCATGTCCAAGGTGGCGGCCGACAAGAAGAAACCCATCATCGTGGTGGGCGCGGGCGCACCCACGCTGACCAATGAACAGTGCACGCCCTACACCTTGAACTATGCCTACGACACGGTCGCGCTGGCGCGTGGCACGGGGGCGGCGGTGGTCAAGGCGGGGGGTAAAAGCTGGTATTTCCTGACGGCCGATTACGCCTTCGGCCACGCGCTGCAAGCGGACACGACGAAGGTGGTCGAGGCGGGCGGCGGCAAGGTCGTGGGATCGGTCAAGCATCCCTTGTCGGCCAACGATTTCTCGTCGTTCCTGTTGCAGGCGCAAGCCAGCAAGGCAGAGATTCTTGCCTTGGCGAATGCCGGTGCCGACGCCACCAACGCGATCAAGGCCGCCAACGAATTCGGCGTGACCAAGACGATGAAGCTGGCGGGCATGATCATGTTCATCAACGACATCCACGCCATGGGCTTGCCCGCCACGCAGGGCCTGTACCTGACCGATAGCTGGTACTGGAACGCATCGGATGCGACCCGCGCCTGGAGCCAGAAGTTCTTTGAACGCCGCAACGCCATGCCGTCGTCGCTGCAGGCGGCCGACTATTCCGCGGCGCTGCAATACTTGCGCGCGGTCAAGGCCTTGGGCACGGACGACGGTGACCGCGTGTTGGCATACCTGCGCGAGAACAAGTTGAATGACATGTACATCAAGGATGGCGTGGTGCGTCCGGATGGCCGAGTGGTCCACGACATGTACCTGTTGCAAGTGAAGACGCCGGACGAATCCAAAGAGGCTTGGGACTACTTCAAGGTGCTGCAGACCATTGACGGTAACGAGGCCTTCACCAAGAAAGCCGAAAGCCGCTGCGCGCTGTGGAAGTGAACCGGAGACCCCCATGGCCAAACGTAAAGTCATCGTAACCATCGCCCCGACCGGGGGCATGGCATTCAAGGCCCAGAACCCGCATCTGCCGACCCAACCCGCTGAAATCGCCGAGGACGTCTACCGCTGCTACAACGCGGGCGCCAGCGTGGTGGCACTGCACGCGCGCCGGCCCGACGACCAGGCCACGTGCGATCCCGCCATCTACCGCGACATGAACCAACGCATCCGCGAGCGTTGCGACATCGTGCTGAACAACTCCACCGGGGGCGGCGTGCATGGCGACATGGTGAAGGAAACGTCGCCCGGCACCTGGGAAATCTTGTGGGAAGAACGGCTCAAGGGCATGGATGCCGGCGCCGAAATGTGCACGCTGGACGCCACCACGCTGAACCTGGCGTTTGGCGACCGCGAATACCTGATGAATACGCCGCTGAGCAAGGCGCGCGAACTGGCGGCCGGCATGAAGGCGCGCGGCATCAAGCCCGAGTGGGAGGTCTTCAGCCCCACGCACATCCTGCAAGACGCCACGACGCTGATTGATGAAGGGCTGGACGAAGGGCCGCACTTCATCAACCTGGTCATGAACGTGCACCGCAATTTTCAGAACGCGATGCCGTTCTCGCCCCGGCATCTGCAAATGATGGTGGACCTGCTGCCGAAGAACAGCATTTTTTGCGTCAGCGGTATTGGACCTTCGCAGCTTGAGGCCAACATCAGCGCGTTGCTGCTGGGCGGCCATGCGCGTGTGGGCCTGGAAGACAACCTGTACTACCGGCACGGCGAACTGGCCACCAACGTTCAACTGACCGAGCGCATCGTGCGCATCATCCGCGAAATGGACATGGAGCCGGCCACGCCAGCGGAAGCGCGCGAGATCATGGGCTTGCCCTTGCAAAGCGGCATCCGCCCCGAGTTCGCGGTCTGAACGCCTTAACGTTGACGAGACATCATGATTGAATCCCTGAACGGCAAGCGCGTCCTGATCACGGCGGGCGCGCAGGGCATCGGCCTGGCCATCGCGCAGAAATTCCTGGCGTCCGGCGCCGAGGTGCACATCTGCGACGTGGACGCCGCGGCCTGCGAGGCAGCACGCAGCGCCAACCCGCGTATGACGGTAAGCGTGACCGACGTCTCCAGCGAAGCGCAAGTAATGGCCATGTTCGCGGACCTGGCCGCCCGCTGGGGCAAGCTGGACGCGCTGATCAACAACGCGGGCGTGTCCGGCCCCACCAGCCGGCTGGAAGACACCACGCTGGACGCCTGGCAGAACACGCTGGACGTGAACCTGACCGGCACCTTTTTGTGCGCGCGCAGCGCCGTGCCCTTGTTGCGGGCGGCCGGTGGCGGCGCCATCATCAATATTTCGTCGGTGGCGGGCCGCCTGGGCTTTTCGCTGCGTAGCCCTTACAGCGCCAGCAAGTTCGGCCTGGCCGGGTTGACGCAGACGTGGGCCATGGAACTGGGGCCGTCCAATATTCGCGTCAACTCCGTGCTACCGGGCGTGGTGTCGGGCGATCGCGTCGAGCGCGTCATTGCCGCCCGCGCACAGGCAGGCGGCGTCAGCAACGATGCGATGCGCGAACAACTGGTCGAGAAAGTCTCGCTACGCCGCATGACCCGCCCCGAAGACGTGGCCAATCAAGTGGCCTACCTGTGTTCCGACGAAGGCGCGGTCATCAGCGGGCAGAGCATCTCGGTGTGTGGCAACGTGGAGTACCTGGGCTGAGCACAGGGGGAATCAAGCCCTGGGCATTCCCCCGTTCTTCTCATACGCCAGATAGTCCAGATGGATGCCGATGTGGTCCGCGATGTATTTCGCGTCGTGCCACACACCCCAGATAAATGACGACGACCGGTTCGACTGGTTCGGCAGGCCCAGAAAATAGATGCCTTTTTCAGCGGTGATGCCGCGCTTGTGGACCGGATAGCCCTGGTCGTCGAACACGTCCACTTCCATCCAGCGGTAATCCACCTTGAAGCCGGTTGCCCAGACGATGCTGGTGATACCAGCCTCGGCCAGGTTCAGGCTAAGGATGGGGTTTGTCAGGCAGTCGGGGTCGTCCAGCAATTCCCAGGCTTCGGGTTCTGCCGGCAGGTCCAGGCCGTTCTGTTCGATATAGGCGTCGGCCTCGCGCAGCACTTCAAAGTAGTCCGCATCGCCTTGCGCCACGTTCTCGGCCAAGCCCTCTTGGAACGTCATCACGCCGTTCTCAAAGCGCTGCGTGATGCCGACCAACTGAATGCCCGCATGCGCCAGACGGCGGAAGTCGATGGTCTTGCCGTTGTCGTAGCCGCTGACCGCAAAGGCGACGTGCTCGCGCTTGGGCTTTTTCTTGACCTCGTCCCACATGCCCAGCGCGCCCAGCCACCAGCAGTAGTCGCGTTCGCGGTAGGAACGGGGCGGGCGATAGTGTTCGCCAACGGACAGGTACACGGTGCGTCCCGCGCGGCGCAATTCCTCGGCAATCTGCGAGCCCGAAGCGCCCGCACCCACCACCAGCACCGCGCCGTCGGCAAGCTGGTCGGGGTTTTTGTAAGCCGATGAATGCACCTGCTGAATGCCCGCGTCTTCAGGCACGATGGCCGGATAGCTGGGAATCTGAAATGCGCCGGTTGCGGTCACCACATGCAGCGCTTCAAATACCCCATCCGATGTCGTGATGGTGAAGCCGGGGCGCTTCTGGTTGCGTTGCACACGCAGGACCTCGACGCCGGTGCGTACGGGCGCATTAATCATCCTGGCGTAGTCTTCAAAGTACTGCGCCATGCGTTCCTTGGGCGGGAACACGTCCGCGCCGATGTCGTCGAACTTCAGGCTGGGAAAGCGGTCGTGCCAGGCGGGGCCGTTGGCCACCAGCGAGTCCCAGCGTTCAGAGCGCCAGCGTTCGGCGATGCGCTTGCGTTCCAGCACGATGTGGTCAATGCCCATCGCGCCCAGGTGCTCACTCATCGCGATGCCGGCTTGGCCGGCGCCGATCACCAAGGTATTGGTTTTTTCCACTGACATTGCTTTTCCTAAGAAGGTTCAAGACCGCATACGTGCATCGATGCGGCGCAGTGTGAGCCAGATGTCCGCGCTTGATAACTTGGTTTTTTGGACGCTGGGCTTAGGAAAAAGCAAATCACTCGCTCTGAACCGAGCCAGGACCTCGTTTCGTTTTTTCCGATGGACCGCATCAATATCCACAAACGGCCGACGGACCCCGCTTCCCTTATTCTGCAAAGCATCGCGCAACAGATAGAGCCGCCATGCAGAACAGCCCCGTGTCCCCAAAATCGTCCAGCGCGGTGAGCCTGGAAGGAGTGGTCAAGAAGTACCGTCAGCAGACGGTCTTGCAGGAGCTGTCGCTGAAGATCCGGCGTGGTGAATTCCTGACGTTGCTGGGGCCGTCAGGCTGCGGCAAGACCACGCTCTTGAACCTGATCGCGGGGTTCGCGCAAGCGGACAACGGCGAGATCTTCATCGAAGATCAACTGGTTACGGATCTGCCGCCCTATCAGCGGCAGATTGGCATGGTGTTCCAGAACTACGCGCTGTTTCCCCATATGACGGTGGCGCGCAACATTGGCTATGGCCTGCGCATGCGAAGGATGCCGGCCGACGAGATTGCCCAGCGCGTGGCAGAGGCCATGGCGCTGGTCAAGCTGGATGGGTTGGGCGAACGCAAGCCCCGCGAGCTGTCCGGCGGCCAGCAGCAGCGCGTGGCCCTGGCCCGCGCCTTGGTGATCCGCCCCAAGGTGCTGCTGCTGGACGAGCCATTCTCGGCGCTGGACAAGGGTCTGCGCGGCTCGATGCAGGTGGAAATTCGAGAGATCCAGCGCAAGCTGGGCGTGACCACGGTGTTCGTCACGCACGATCAGGGCGAGGCGCTGGCCATGTCGGACCGCATCGCGGTGATGTCCAGCGGCGTCATCCGCCAGATCGCCACGCCCGACGAGCTCTACCGCAATCCGCAAGATCCGTTCGTGGCCTCGTTCCTGGGCGATGTGAACATACTGCCCGCGCACTACCACGGGTCTGATCCGGACGGCATCTTGCTGCGCCTGGGCGCGGGCCTGATCCGCGTGGCGCGAGACCGGCTGGTGGGCGGCTCGCACGAAGGCCGCCGCCTGGACATCTACGTGCGGCCCGAACAGATCCGGCTTGAGAGCCTGCATAGCGAATCCGTGCTTAGCGGCACGGTCGTGAACCATGTGTTCCAGGGGGATCACATTGATTCCTATATCGACGTCGATATCCCCGTGGCCGGCCACCAGCGCGTGATGGTGCGCAGCGCGGGGCTGGACGCCTTGCAGCATTGGCCGGTGGGCTCGGTGACCGGCCTGGCGCTGCCTGGCCAGGGCATCAGCGTGTTCAACGTGTCGTAATGCCCGCCATGACGTTCATCCCCGCCACCATGCAGGCCGTGGTCGCCCGCGAACCCGGCGACGCCAGCGTGCTGGCGCTGGCGGCAAGGCCGGTGCCCGTGCCGGGTCCCGGCGAAGTGCTACTGCGCGTGCGTGCAGCCGGCGTCAACCGGCCCGACATCATGCAACGGCAAGGGGCCGCGCGCGTGCCAGCCGGCGTGACCGACGTGCTGGGCCTGGAAGCCTGCGGCGAGGTCGTCGCCGCAGGCCCCGGCGTGCCTGAAGCGCTGCTGGGGCAACGACTGATGAGCCTGTTGCCGGGCGGCGGCTATGCGCCCTGGTGCGTGGCGCGCGTCGACCATTCCTTTGTGGCGCCGGCGTGCCTGGACGATGACGCGGCGGCGGCCCTGCCCGAAGGCCTGTACACCGTGTGGCACAACCTGTTTGAGCTTGGCCGTCTGCGCATGGGCCAGACTGTGTTGATCCATGGCGCGGCGGGGGGCATTGGTACGCTGGCCGTCCGCATGGCGCACGCGGCGGGCGCGCGGGTGGTGGCCACGGCGGGGCGCGCGGACCGTTTGCCGACGTTGCGCGAGATGGGCGCGGCCCAGGCCGTGTGCTACCGCGACACGGACTTCGCGCAAGCCTGCCTGGACGCCACGCAGGGGCAGGGCGTGGACGTGGTGCTGGACATGGTGGGCGGCGACTATGTGCGGCGCAACCTGCAGGCGCTGGCCTTTGGCGGCCGCCACGTCAGCCTGTCTTTCCTGCAAGGGTCGCAAGTCAGCATCGACTTGCTGGCTCTGATGCAAAAGCAATTAAGCCTGCATTCATCAACGCTGCGGCCGCAAAGCGCCGAAGAGAAAACGCGCATGGCGCAGGCCATCACACGGCACGTGTTGCCCTTGGTGTCGGACGGCCGCATCGCCCCGCGTGTGCACGCCAGCCTGCGGCTGTCCGAGGCGGCGCAGGCGCACCGCCTACTGGAAAGCGGCGACGTCTTCGGCAAGGTCGTACTGCGTCCTTGAGGCGTTGCGTTGTTGGTTTTGCGTTCGCGATAAAGGAATAGACCCTAGATGCTTCAACTGCTCTACGCACCCACGTCCCCCTACGTCCGAAAAGTCATGGTTTGCGCGCATGTGGCGGGTGTGGCGGATCAGATCCAATGGCTGGACAGCGCGGCCAACCCGGTGCGGCGCGATGCCCGTATCGCCGCCCATAACCCCTTGGCCAAGGTGCCGACGCTAATCCTGGCCGATGGCCAAGCGCTGTACGACAGCCGCGTCATCTGCGAATACCTGGCCCACCTGGGCGGCAACGCCGATCTGTTCCCCGCCGTGGGGCCGCGCCGCTGGGTCGCCCTGGCGCAACAGGCGTTGGGAGATGGGCTGCTGGACGCGGCCCTGCTGGCGCGCTATGAACGCACGGCCCGGCCGGCTGAATATCAATGGCCGGTGTGGCGCGATGCGCAACTGGTCAAGGTCGGCGCCTGCCTGGAGCAGATCGAACAGCAGGCCGGCGAGCTGGTCCGCCCGCTGATCGACCCGCAGACCGAGACGCTTGCGACGCCAGCGCCCACCATCGGTGACGTCACCCTGGGCTGCGCGTTGGGCTATCTGGATTTTCGTTTTCCTGAACTGGACTGGCGCGCCGGCCATCCGCGCGCCACGCAATGGGAAGCGGCGTTTCGCAAGCTGCCCGCCATGCAGGCAACCCTTCCCCATGAAGCTTGAGGTCGCACCGCCATGAATTCCTCTACTCCTGCCATCGTTTGGTTTCTCAACGGCCCGAACGCCAATCTATACGGCCTGGACGCCAACAAGACCTATGGCGCCGAGAGCTTTCCGGCGCTGCGCGACCGTTGCGAAAAGAAGGCGGCCAGCCTGAGCCTGCAATTGCATTTCGTGCAATCCAACCATGAAGGCCAGTTGATCGACTGGATCCAGGAAGCGCGCGGCGATGCGCAAGGCATCATCATCAACGCCGCGGGCCTGACGTATTCCTCGATTCCCATCCTGGATGCCCTGCTGGCGTTCCCCGGCCGCATCATCGAAGTCCACATGAGCAACATCTGGCGGCGCGAAGCGTTTCGCCATCATTCCTACATTTCCAAAGCGGCCGACGGCGTCATCGCGGGGCTGGGCGGCGAGGGCTACGAGCTGGCCATTGAAGCCATGTCGCGCCTGATTGCGCGGCCGGCTTGAGAAGGCGATACCGATGACGTCAAGCAACACCGCGAGCAACAAGGCAAGCAACACGGCAAGCAACACGGCAAGCAACATCGAAAGCCTCGCCGCGCCGTCTGGCGCGATGGTCTTCTACAGCCAGTTCGACGATTTCACCGCGTGGAAACAGGCATTGCAGGCGCGCATGCCACGGTTGCGCATCCTGCACGAGAGCGAGGTCGACGACCCCACCGCCATCCACTACGCGCTGGCCTGGAAGCCACCCGCCGGATTCTTCGACCCCATGTCCAACCTGCGCCTGATCATCAACCTGGGCGCGGGGGTGGATTCGTTGGTTGGCCGTAACGATCTTCCGGCCGGCGTACCCATTACCCGCATCACTGACCCGCAGATGGCCCGCATGATGGCGGGCTACGTGCTGTTCGCCACGCTGCGCCACGCGCGTGATATCCCCTGGTTTGAACAGGCGCAGCGCCGCGGGGAATGGGCGTACCGGCACCCGCGCTCGCCAGAGGACACGCGGGTTGCGGTGCTGGGCCTGGGGGAACTGGGCGCGTATGCGGCCCATGAACTGCAACGCCAGGGCTTCACTGTGCTGGGCTGGTCGCGCAGTCCGCGCCAGATCGCGGGGGTGCAGTGCCACGCGGGTATGGACGCGCTGGATACGGTGATATCTCAAGCCGACATCCTGGTGATCATGCTGCCGCTGACGCCGCAAACGCGTGGTCTGCTCAACCGGACACGGCTTGAAAAGCTGCCGCGCGGGGCCGCGCTGATCAACGTGGCGCGCGGCGCGCTGGTAGACCAGGCGGCCATGACGACGCTGCTGCAAAGCGGGCATATCGGCGCGGCAACCCTGGATGTCTTTGAACGCGAGCCCCTGCCCGGCGATGATCCGCTTTGGGCCATGGACAACGTGCTGATCACGCCGCATCTGGCGTCTGTCGCCATTCCTGCGTCGGCGGCGGCGCAGATCGCCGAGAACATCGCGCGCGTGTCTTGCGGCGATGCCCCGGCCAACCAGATCGACCCGTCGCGCGGGTACTGAGCGCTGGGGCGCCGGACCGCCGGCCGCCGGACCGCCGGCCGCCTACTCCACCTCTTCGATATTCAGGATCTTGCCCAGGCCCAGGAAAGCGTTGGCAAGCGCCAGCAGGCTGGCCGTCACGGCGATATACACCACCGACAGCGCGGCCAGGGTCGGGTCCGCGAATTCACGCACGTAGTTGTACATCGACACCGGCAGCGTCTGCGTCAGTTGCGTCGTGACGAAGAGCGACGCGGTGAATTCACTGAACGACATGATGGCGGCGAACAACCACCCGCCAAAGAGACCGGGCGCCAGCAACGGCACGGTCACCGTGAACATCACCTTCAAGGGCGACGCGCCCAGGCTGGCCGCCGCCTGTTCCAGGCGTTCGTCGATATTCTCCATGGACACATACACGCTGCGCATCACGAAGGGCAACACCAGCATCACATGGCACAGGATGACCAGGCCGTAGCCCCGGTCCATATCAAACTGCGCCACCAGAATCAGCAGCCCCAGGCCCAGCGTGAAATGTGGGATCACCAGCGGCGACAGCAAGATCGCCTGCAACATGTCCTTGCCGGGAAAGCCCATGCGCTTGACGGCGATGGCCAGCGCGGTGCCGATGAACAGCGCCAGGAACGACGCCCAGACCATCACGATCAGGCTGGCGCGAAAGCCCTGCTGGAAGTCCGGGTACGTGAACACCCGTTCAAACCAGCGTAGCGACCAGGCTTCGGGCGGAAACGTCAGCAGCGCCTTGTCGTTGAACGACGCCAGGGTCACCACCACCACCGGCAACAGCACGAAGGCCAGAATCAGGGTGATCAGCAGCGGCGCGCCAATGCGCAGCGGCAAGGGCAGGGTGTGTTTGATGGCCATGCTAGTGCGCTCCCATTGCTTTGAGTCGCTTGGTGGCCCGGCCCAGCAGCGTCAGCGAAACGACCGTCAACGTCAGGCCCGCAACGCTCAGGCTCGCGGCCAGGGGAAAGTTCATGGAAGAAAAGCCCAGTTGGTAGACCAGTGTCGACACCGTCGGCACACGACCGCCGCCGATCATCTGTGGGGTGGCAAATGCGCTGAACGTCCACGCGAACGACGTGGTGATGCTGGCGATGATGCCCGGCATGGACAGCGGCAGCGTAACGGTCAGGAAGGTGCGCACGGGGCCGGCGCCGAGGCTTTGCGCGGCTTTTTCATAGTCGCGGTTGATGTGCGAAATGGCGGTGGCCAGCATCAGCACCACCACGGGTATCGTCACATGCACCAACGCAATCAGCACGCCCAGGTGTGTGAACATCAGGTTCAGCGGCAGATCGATCAGGCCAATTTTCCGCAGCACCGTGTTGATGAAGCCGTTGCTGCCCAGCACGATGATCCACGAGTACGTGCGGACGATTTCACCCAGGAACAGTGGCGTGATCGACACGATGAGGATGAACGATTTCAGCAGGCGGTTGCGCACCCGCACCATGGCGTAGGCCAGCGGGTAGGCCACCAGCAAAGAGCAGACCGTGGTTTCGATGCTGAGCAGCAGCGTGTTGGCGAAGGCGGACAGGTAGACGGACTTGCCCAGCCCGGAGAAATTCGCCAACGTCAGCCCGCCCACATCCAAAGAGCCGGGAATGAAGGCGCGCACGCTGAATTGCAGCACCGCCGCCATCGACACGCAGATGCATACCGCGACGAGGCCGGCCGGCGAGATCAACCAGCCGCGCAGACTGGAACGTGTATTCATAGGGGCTTGTCAATCCGAATGCGTTGATGCTTGCTGGAAACGCCCGTGTCCCGCCATGGGCATGGCCGGGACATGGGCGCGGTGCAACCGGCGCGGTGCAACCGGCGCGGAGTTACCGGCGCGGTATCAGTTCATGATGTTTTCGGTGAACCACTTGCGCCATTCCGCGGTCTTCTCGGCGCGCAGCTTGTCGTCGATCACGATGGCCTGCGTGTCCCACTGTTCCTTGGTGGTGAACACGCCGGGCAGCGCCGCGTCCTCGGCCGATACCTTGGCGTTGGTGACGACCGGGCTGGCCTTCTTGAAGGCCACGATCTTGGACTGCACTTCCGGCGACAAGGCGATGTTCATGAACTTGTAGGCCAGGTCCGCCTTGGTGCTGCCCTTCATGATGCCCATGGTGTCGATGCCCAGCACGGCGCCTTCCTTGGGCATCACCACCTTGATCGGCACGCCCTGGCTGATCATGTAGTAGGCGTTCATCGACAACAGAATCTGCACCGGGGTTTCGCCGGTGGCGATCAGTTGCTGGCTGTTGGCGTCGTTGGTGTAGAAGGCCTTGAAGTTCGGCTTCAGCGCACGCAGCTTGTCCTGGCCTTTTTCCCACGACTTGGCGTCGCCGCCCGACAGCATGGCCGACACGTTGATGATGTGGCTCGGGTCGAAGTCCGGCGCCGACAGCTTGCCCTTGAGCTCGGGGTTCCACAGGTCGTTCCAGCTATCGAACTTGATGTTCTTGGGTGTCAGGTCGGGGCGGTAGCCGATGGTGTACACGTAGGCCCAGCTGCCTACGTGATACGGGCTGACCTTGGCGCGGTCCACCAGGTTGGCGTAGTTGGGCAGCTTGGCGGTGTCCAGCTTTTCGAACAGGCCACCGTCCACATACAGCCAGCCAATGTGCGACGTGGTGAAGGTGATGTCGCTTTCCGGGGTCTTGCTCAGCTTGGCCTTGTTGAGCCGGTCGATCGTGCCGCCCGTGATGTACTTGACCGGCACGCCGGTCTGGCGGGTGAATTCCTTGCCGATGTTCTCGTCGATCAGGTCGCGGAAGCTGCCGCCCCAGGTGCTGACCACCAGCGCGTCCTGGGCCCAGGCGACGTTGCCAAGCAGCGCGCCGGCAAGCAGGCCGGCTACCGTAAGTTTGCGAATCATTGAAATCCCCTTGTTTATGTTGGTTCCGCCGAGCGCTTCCGACTGGAAGCCAGATGATGGAAGAGGGGCTGGCGGGGGCCAAGTCGCCTTTTCCTTCGGCCTGGCTCGAATTTCCTGAGGCGCGGCCATGCCGTGCCTGAGTCGGAAATTCCGAGAGTGGGCAAAGGAAAAAACAAATAGCCGCTGGCGCCGTCCGGGTTTGAAGATGGGGGCCACCATTGACCCCTCCCACGACGCAGCCATGAAACACAAGCGCATCCGCACCTTCAACACCAAGATCACCTATCCCGAACAGAGCCTGGACAACGATCTGTGCCAGGCCGTGGTGGCCCGGGGCAGCACGGTCTTCCTGCGGGGACAGATCGGACAGAACCTGGATACCTCTGAAAGCGTGTGCATCGGCGACGCCGCCGGGCAGGCCGAGCAGGCCATGGCGAACATCGCCATGCTGCTCAAGGAGGCGGGTGGCGAACTCGAGGACATCTGCAAGATCACCATTTACCTTATTGATCCGCGCTACCGCGAGGCCGTCTACCGCGTGGTGGGGCGCTGGCTCAAGGGGGTATTCCCGGTGTCCACCGGCATCGTGGTGTCGGCCTTGGCGCGGCCCGAATGGCTGGTCGAAATCGACGCCACCGCCGTCATCCCCGACTGATTCCCACCCAGGCCAACAACCATGACCTTTTCGATCATTGCCCGCTGCCCAGCCTCCGGCCAGTTTGGCGCGGCCGTTTCGTCGTCTTCGCCCGCCGTGGCCTCGCGCTGCATCCGTGCGCGCGCGGGCGTGGGGGCTGCCGTCAGCCAGAACATCACCGACCCCGCGCTGGGGCCGCTGGCGCTGGACCTGATGGCAGCCGGGCATAGTCCGCAACAAGCGCTGGATGGCTTGCAGGAACGGCCTTTCATCGCGTATCGCCAGTTGATGGCGATAGACGCCACGCATCCGCCTGCCATCTACACCGGCGCCAGCGCGCTGGGCGTGCTGGCCAGCGCGGCGGGTGAGCATGCGGCCTGCGCCGGCAACATGCTCGCCAGCACCGACGTGCCGCGCGCCATGCTGGCCGCGTTCGAGCGGGCAGAGGGCGCGCTGGCCGAACGTCTGATGCAGGCGCTGCTGGCTGGCCAGGCGGCGGGTGGGGAAGCGGGGCCGGTGCATTCGGCTGGCCTGCTGGTTTATCAGGACCTGGATTGGCCCATCGTGGACCTGCGCCTGGATTGGGTAGAGGCGGGGCCGGTGGAAGCGCTGTACGACGCCTGGAAAATCTACGAGCCCCAGCTTGCGGCCTACGTGACGCGCGCGCGCGACCCGCGCGAGGCGCCAAGCTTTGGCGTGCCGGGCGACCTGTAAGACTGAGGAAAAAATTGTCCATCACCTTGGGCAGACCGGATACTCTGCAAGATTCCCTGTTCCCTCAAGTTGGACCATGCTCAATCGCATTTCCCTGCGCCAGATGGAGTACCTCGTGGCGACTGCCAAGCATGGCAGCATCGCCGCGGCATCCGCCCAGATCCATATCTCGCCGCCGTCCATCTCGGCGGCCATCGCCCACATCGAGACCGAGCTTGGGGTGCAACTGTTCGTGCGGCATCCCTCCAAGGGCCTGGCGCTGACGCCCTTGGGCATGCAGGTCATGCAGGAATGCGAAGACCTGCTGGAACGCGCCACCAAGCTTTACGAGATTGCATCGAACTCCACGGACGCGATCCAGGGCGTGCTGCGCGTGGGCTGCTTTCAGCCGCTGGCGGCCATGATCGCGCCCGAGGTCATCTTCGGCTTTTCGCGCGCGTTTGAAAAAGTCGAGCTGCATATGGCCGAGGGCGACCAGCAAGAGCTCATCAACAAGCTGCATACGCTGGACATCGACGTGGCGCTGACTTACGACCTGCAATTGGGCGAAGAGATCAGCTTTGAAACGCTGGCGCACATGCCGCCCCATGTGCTGGTCAGCGAACTGCACCCGCTTGCGCAGCAGATTGCCGTCACGCTGGATGAATTGGCGCAATTGCCCATGGTGTTGCTGGACCTGCCCATGAGCCGCGAATATTTCCTGTCCTTGTTCTCCAAGGCCGGGCTGGAACCGAACATCGTGGCGCGTTCGCGTTCTGAAGACGTGGTGCGTTCGATGGTCGCCAACGGCATCGGCTACGCGCTCTTCAACGTGCGGCCGAAGTCGACCCAATCATTGGACGGCAAGCGCCTGGTGCGCCTGCGCCTGGCTGGCGAGCAACGGCCCATGCTGCTGGGCCTGGCCACCTACAAACCGATGAAGCCTTCGCGCCTGACGCAAGCGTTCATGCAGCGCTGCCGCGCGTATATCTCGGATCAGTACATTCCGGGAATGAGCGCGGCCAGTTTTTTCGATCCCTATATTTCAGGCGTGGCCACGGCCGATCCGCCATGACGCGCAAGATGCGGGTTTGGCAAGCGGGATGTCATCGGGCGTAAATATTCTCTACCTACCATGCTGCGTTCTCTAACCAGTCTGGTTGATCCCGATGATTCAAGCACGACCCTCGCGCAGGCGGCTTCCTGCCTACGCCTTGCGCGCAACGTCCCTGGCGGTTGTTCTGGCCTTGTCCGCCTGCGGCGGCGATGACGACAACGCGTCAGATCAGAACGATGTTGCCTATGTCATCCCGGCGCCGCCCGCCGGGCTGGGCCGAGTCGATACCGCGCCTGTGCCCGATGCGCCCGCCTTTGTTGACTTCGCCAGCACGAACCAGCGCGGCGACCCGCGCTACGCCACCTTGGAAACCAATGCCGGCGTGCGTGTGCTGGGCGGCTTCCTGGACATCTGGGAGCCGCGCACGCGCTTGGTGGATGCCGGTGTTACCGCGGCGGGCGCCGACGGCTTTCCGGGCATCATCGCGTCGGACTGGACGGGCATACCCGGCGACGCCACCGATGGCCGCGTGAAGAACAAGGCCGTGCACGACGAGAACATCGACTTCGTCGTGCGCACCACCGCAGCCCGCACGCCGGAGCAGGCCACGGCCGCCTATCTGGATGATCGGCGCGGCAAGAACTACAGCGTGACCGATGGCTTGGGCCCATTGACGCCCTTTTGGCGCACGGCTGCCCAGCAGACCACCAGCATCAACGACGTGGCGCCCGACGCCACCACCGTGAAGTACGACGACACCGGCAACAACACCGGGGTAAGTGGTGCCGCCAACCCGGCCTTTGGCGACGTCATCGCCTTTGTACAGAGCATGGGCGGCAATGCGTCTACCGAGCCAAGCAAGCGCTACTTCAAGTACGCGCGCCCGTGGCGCTGGAGCGCCAGCGTGCAGGTGGTGCCCACGCTTGAACCCGCCAAGAGCCTGACTCCCCCGACCGATGGCGGCTACCCCAGCGGGCACACGGCGGAATCCGTGCGCAACGCCATCGGCATGGCCTACCTGGTGCCGGAGCGTTTCCACGAATTGCTGGCGCGCGGCCTGGAACTGGGTGAAAGCCGCATCATCGCCGGCATGCATTCGCCGCTGGACGTGATCAGCGGCCGCATGCTGGGGCAGGCATCGGCGCTGGCCAACATCTACGCCGCCAGCGAGGGCACGCGCTCGGTCGCCTACGCGCAGGCGCACCAGACCTTGATGGCCGCCGTGGGCGCCAGCACGCCGGAACAATTCCTGGCCTTCGCGCATTCGCAGGATGTCAGCCAGGACCGCTTTGCGGATCATGCCGCGAACAAGGCTGAGTACCGTCGCCGCCTGACGTTCGCCTTCACGCAGATTGGCGACACCGGCAAGCCGCCCGTCGTGCCCAAGGGCGCCGAGGTCATGCTGGAAACGCGCCTGCCGTATCTGACGGCCGAGCAACGCCGCGTGGTGTTGAAGACCACGGCGCTGCCCTCGGGCTATCCCGTCATTGACGACGCCGAAGGCTTCGGCCGCTTGAACCTGTTCGCGGCGGGCGATGGCTACGGCGCCTTCAATGGCGACGTGGACGTGACCATGACCGCCAGCCGTGGCGGCTTCAATGCGCTGGACGTGTGGCGCAATGACATCGCGGGCGCGGGCAAGCTCACCAAGAGCGGCACCGGCACCCTGGGGTTGGCGGGCGCCAACTCCTACACCGGCGGCACCGTGGTTGCCGGTGGCACGTTGCGCGCCGACTCGGCCAAGGCGTTGGGCGATGGCGCGGTGTACCTCAGCGGCGGCGTCTTGGCGCTGAATGCCGTCGATGCAGTGCAGGTGCAGGGCAGCTATACGCAGACCTCGGCGGGCGTTCTGCAAACCCTGATCGGCGACGATGAGGCTGGCCAGATCGCGGTGCACGCGGATGCAGCGCTGGCGGGGCAGTTGAACGTTGATTTCCGTTCCGGTTACACGCCGCGGGCGGGTGCAACGATCACGGTGCTGCGCGCCAACAAGGTGCATGGCACGTTTGGCGGCATCACGGTCAAGGGCTTCAAGGCCACCGCTGTCTACAACGCTGACAGCGTGCAGGTGCGCCTGGATTCGGCGGGCTAAGCGGTGCGGGCGGCATCGAATCCACAAGCCATGACGGCAAGCTGAATCCGCCTGTCGCGGGGTGCTGGGCGACCTTGTCGCCCGCGCGCCGGCTTGGCCCCTGCCTTCGGGATGGCGGGGGCCTTTTTTCTTTGCGATGGGTATGCGTGAAACTCTGGGTTTTCGGCGTAGGGGCTTTTCCATAAACTACCGGACCACCCCCAATAACGAGAACGCCATGAGACAGTTTTTCCCTACCCTGGGCGCCGCCCTGGTTTTGTCGCTGAGTGCGCACGCCGCCTTGGCCCAGGCAGCGCCGGCTGCGGGCGCCAAGCCGGCGGCAGCCCCCGCCACTCCCCGCGATCCCTTCTTCTGGTTGGGGGAAATCAACAAAGCCACCGCCGTCATCAATACCGATGAAGGGCTGTTGGACAAGTCCATGGCGCCGCGCCTGGCGGCGGGGGTGGCCAAGGTGATCCATGACGGCAATCAGCCCGGCGGCAAGCGCCCCGCCACCGTCATTACCTTCGAACCCCTGCTGATCAAGGCGGCGGGCGAAGACATCACGCTGTTGCACGCCGGCCGTTCCAGCCAGGACATGCACGCGACCTATCGCAGCGCCATCCTGCGCGACAAGCTGCTGGAGCTGGCCGACCAACTGAACAAGACGTCCACCACGCTGGTGGAGCTGGCCGCCAAGCACGCCGGCACCGTCGTGCCCAACTACACCAATGGTGTGGCCGCGCAGCCCAACAGCTATGGCCACTACCTGTTGGGCCAGGCCGCGGGCCTGGCGCGTGACGCAGACCGCATCCGCGAAGCCTATGTGCGTATCGACCGTTCACCCATGGGAACCACCGTGCTCAATGGCACCAGTTGGCCGCTGGACCGCAAGCGCATGGCGCAGTACCTGGGCTTTGAAGCGCTGGTGGACAACGCCTACGATGCTTCGCAGATCTCGTCCATGGACCAGCCCGTGGAAGTGGCGTCCATCGTGACCAGCATCGCGCTGCGCACAGGCAACTTCGTTGAAGACGTCATGACGCAGTACGCGCAGTCGCGTCCCTGGATCCTGCTGCAAGAGGGGGGCGACAACACCTATGTGTCCAGCGCCATGCCGCAAAAGCGCAACCCGGGTTTGCTGAACTCTACCCGCAGCGACGCCTCTACCGCGCTGACGCTGGCGATGGGGCCGGCCATCCAGACGCACAACATCACGCCGGGCATGAGCGATCCCAAGGACGTGAAGCAGAATTCCGCGATGGTGGACAGCGGCATCTCGGCGCTCAAGCGCTGGGACCGCGTGTTGAAGGCCATGGTCATCAGCCCCGAGCGCGCGCTGGAAGAACTGAACAGCGACTGGACCGCGTCGCAGGAACTGGCCGACGTGCTGATGCGCAAGTACAAGCTGCCGTTCCGCGACGGCCACCACTTTGCGTCCGAAGTGGTCAGCTACGCCCGCTCCAACAACATCAAGCCGTTGGATTTTCCGTATGAGCAGGCCCGCCGCATTTACGCGGACACGATGAAAGACTCCAAGTACGCCAAGGAATTGCCGATGAGCGAAGCGGAATTCCGCTCGACGCTGGACCCCGTGGCCATCGTGAAGAACCGCGCCACCATCGGCGGCCCGCAGCCCGCCGAGATGGACCGCATGCTGAAGGCCGCGCGTGAGCAGTTGAGCGCGCAGGGCAAGTGGATTCAGGATCGCCGCGCCCACATCAACCAGTCCCTGGCCGAGCTGGACAAGCAGTTCAACACCTTGGCGGCCAGCGCCACGAAGTAAGCGCAAGCGGCTGCGCGCGGGGGCTACTGGACGGCGTCCAGCACGCAAGCGCGCAGCCAGCGATGCGCGGCGTCGCCGTCCATGCGGGGATGCCACAGCATCGACACGGTAAACGCCGGCACGGGAAAGGGCAGGGGAAAGCTGTGCATGCCGGCGCGCAGCGTGCCGGTGTGCCGTTCCGGCACGGTGGCGATCAGGTCCGTTTCCCGGGCCAGCGCCAGCGCGGCCGAGAAGCCGCCCACCAAGGTGGCGATGTGCCGCTGCCGCCCCAGGGCAGCCAGGGACTCGTCCACTGGCCCTTTGTCCTGATTGCGGCGCGACATCAGGATGTGTTGCGCCTTGGCGTAGCGGGCCAGCGTGATCTTGCCGCTGACAAGCGGATGGCCCGCGCGCACGACACCGATGAAGCGGTCTTGAAACAGCGCGCGCGTGCGCAGCTCGGGGCTGGCTGCGTCGCCCACCACGCCGGTTTCCAGATCTACCTCGCCTTCGCGCAGCGGCGCGCTGCTTTTGTCGGTCTTCTGCATGAAACGCAAACGCACGCCGGGCGCTTCGTCGCCAATGCGGGCCAGCAGCCGGGCGCCGAAATTCTCGACAAAGCCGTCGCTGGCGCGCAACGCGAAGGTACGATCCAGCCGCGCCAGGTCCAATGCTTCGGCAGGCCGCAGCACGGCTTCTACGTCTTGCACCAGTTCATGCACATGGCTGCGCAGCGCCAGGGCGCGTGGCGTGGGCACCAGCCCGCGCCCGGCGCGCACCAGCAGCGGGTCGCCCGTGGTGGCGCGCAGCCGCGCCAAGGCCCGGCTCATGGCGGACGGGCTCAGGCGCAAGCGCCGCGCGGCGCGCGCCACGCTGCCTTCGTCAAGCAAGGCATCCAGGGTGATAAGCAGATTGAGATCGGGCGTGGCCATGCTCGCAAACGTAGCATGGATGCGTGCCTGATTGCGGGTTTTGTTATGGCGTCATGTGCAGGTATTGAATGCAAATGCTGCGTCTTCCGCTTGGTATGGGCTAGGCATAGGATGTGTTGAGGGCGCCGTGTTGGCGGCCCGATTTTCTTGCAGGGCTGACCATGCATACCCAACCGTCCTCGACTATCCCATCCTTTCCCCTTCTGGCCTGCCTGTCCTTGTGCATGCTGCTGCCTGCGCTGGCGACCAGTATTGCCAACGTCGCGTTGCCGACGCTTGCGCAAGCGTTCGAGGCGCGCTTTCAAGACGTGCAATGGGTGGTGCTGGCGTACTTGCTTGCCATCACCACGCTGATCGTCAGTGTGGGCCGCCTGGGCGACTTGATGGGGCGTCGGCGTCTGATGCTGGTGGGTATCGGCTTGTTCACCGTGGGGTCGGCGCTGTGCGGCGCGTCACCGTGGTTGGGCGGTTTGATGGGCTTGATCGGGGCGCGTGCGGTCCAAGGTCTGGGCGCCGCCGTCATGATGGCGTTGACGATGGCGTTCGCCAGCGCCGCCGCGCCCAAGGAAAAGACCGGTAGCGTGATGGGGCTGCTGGGCAGCATGTCGGCGGTGGGCACGGCGCTCGGGCCCACCTTGGGCGGCCTGCTGATCAGTGCTTGGGGGTGGCCGCTTATCTTCCTGATCAATCTGCCCCTGGGCGCGCTCGCGTTCGTGCTGGCCTGGTCTTATCTGCCGGCGGACCGCCAGCCCGCCAGCCAGCCACGCGCGCGCTTTGATGTGAAGGGTTCGCTGCTGCTGGCCTTAGGCATTACGGCGTATGCGCTGGCGATGACGGCCGGTGGCGGCTTTGGCGGAAACCATGCCGTGCTGCTGTTGGCGGCCATGGTGGCGGCGGTGGCATTTGTGCGGTTGCAGGCCAGGGCGGCGTCGCCCTTGATTCAGTTGGCGTTGTTCCGTCAGCCCACGCTGCGGGCGGGCGTGGCGACCAACGCGCTGGTGTCCACGGTGATGATGACGACGCTGGTGGTTGGGCCGTTCTACCTGGCGGGCGCGTTGGGTTTGGACGCGGCGCGGGTTGGGCTGGTGATGTCTTGCGGGCCGGTCGTGGCGGCGCTGGTGGGCGTGCCGGCCGGACGCGCAGTGGACCGCTATGGCGCGCAGCGCGTGATGCTGGCCGGCTTGGCCGCAATGGCGACAGGCGCGATCCTGCTGCCCTGGGTGCCGCTTGTGATGGGCGGAGTGGCAGGGATGGCGCGCGTGGCGGAATACGTGGCGCCGCTTGTGGTCATCACCAGCGGCTACGCGCTGTTCCAGGCCGCCAACAGCAGCGCCGTCATGGCCAGCGCGGGCGCGGACCAGCGTGGCGCGATATCGGGCGTGTTGAACCTGTCTCGCAACCTGGGCTTCATTACGGGCGCATCGGTGATGGGCGCGGTGTTCGCCTGGGCGGCTGGCGCGGGCGACCTCCAAGCCGCACCGCCCGCCGCCTTGGCGACGGGCATGCGGTGGACGTACGCTTTGGCCGCTGCCTTGCTGCTGTTGGCCTTGGCCTTGGCGGCGCTGGACCGGGGCCGCGCGCGCGTGGCGGCCTAGAACGACACCATGTCCGCCGGGTTGATGATGCCCATTACACCCAGCGCGCCCTTGATCAGCGGAATGGCGACGGGCGACAAATGCCGGCCCAGCGGAATGCCGGCGTGGTCAAAGCGCGTCAGCATGGCGTAGTCGGTGTTGCAGCCAGTCAGGTCGTCGCTGATGGCGCGGCCGATGCGCACCGTCTGCGCCACGCCGTGGCCGCTCCAGCCATGCACCATGTACACCGGCACGTCGCCCGCGCTCTTGCGGCTGTCGGTGGCGCCGTTCAAGGTCAGGTCGCTGATGCCGCTCCAGGAATATTCCAGTTCCGGTTTTTCCAACTGCGGGAACACGGTCTTGATGCGGTCCAGCAGGTAGTTGTTGACGTCGCGCGGCGACCACGAGTTGCCCGTGCCTTGGCCGCCGAACAGCAGCCGCTCGTTGCGTACCGGGCGGTAGTAGTCAATTTGCAGTTGCGTGTCGTAGACCGGCAAGCCTGAAGGAATCAGCGCATCCAGGGTGTCGCCCAGCGGCGGGGTGACGGCCACATAGGTGAAGAAGGGCACGGTGGTGGCGCTGCCCGGCATGAACTGAAAGGTGGCGCTGTGCACGGCCAGCACCACGGCGCGGCGCGCCTTGATTGCGCCTTGCGCGGTCTTGACCAGCGTGCTGCCCGGCGACTCTTCAATGGCTTGCGCGGTGGTGTTGTCGTAGACCCGCCCGCCCAGTTTGACAAAGGCATGGACCAGGCCGCGCAACAAGGCCAGCGGCTGTACCTGGCCGCCGCCGTCGTCGATGGCGGCGCCGAAATAGATGTCGGACTTGACGTACTGGTCTTTCAGTTCGTGCCTGCCGATGATCTTGACGGCGTCGTCGCCCAGACGGCGGCGCGCATCGGCGTTTTCCACCAGCGCACCCATGTGGCCCGCGTGTACGGCCGCCGTGATGTGGCCGCGCTTGCGGTCGCAGTCAAAGCCGTAGCGGTCGCGCAGACCATCCACCGTCTCCATGGCTTCAACCGAGGCAAAGCGCCACAGGCGGCGGGCATCCTCAAGGGGGAGCTTGTCCAGCATGGTGCCGGCTTCCCAGCGCGCCAGGCCGGGCGTCATCTGGCCGCCGTTGCGCCCCGAGGCGCCCGAACCGATATGGTCTTTTTCGATCAGCACGACTTCCACGCCGGCTTCGGCAAGATGCAGCGCGGTGGACGCGCCCAGCAGGCCGCCGCCGATGACGACGACCTCGCAATCCAGGTCGCCGGGCAGCGAGCCGAACGCCGGCCATTCGGACAGCGACGCCTCGTAATAGTTGGCCGGCATGGGGTCGGACGGGCTGGCGTCATGGCGCCAATTCCAGATGCGCGGGTCGATGCCCAGTTGGGTGGGAATCTTGCGCGCGTCTTGCAGCAGTTGAGCGGGCCGCAAGGCCGTGTTGTCCAACGGTACGGTGGCCAGTGGCGTGGAGGACAGGGCAGAGGAGGCCGCCGGCCACAAGCCCAGCGCGCCGACGGCGGATGCCGCGGTCGAGGCGGCCGCCGTCTTGAGGATGAATTCACGTCGATTCAATGTCATGTCGAGTTTCCTGAAGGCGGTGAGAGCGGCTCAGGCCGTTGCGGGGGAGGGAGCGGGGCCGTAGCGGTTACGGCCTGGGGCGCCGGCGGGCAGCATGAAGGCCTGCAACAGCAGCGTGCCGATGACCGGCGCGGCATGCAGAAGGCCCCACCATCCGCTGCGGCCGGTGTCGTGCAGGCGGCGGATCGTTACCGCCAGCGCGGGAACAAAGGTCAGCAGCAGAAAGCCCGCCGTGTACCAGCCGAACAGGATTTCGGGGTTGGCGATGGCCAGCGCGCGTTCCACCGCCGAAATCGCCAGCACCATCAAGATCTGGCACAGCACGAAGATCCAGTACTCGCGGCGCGGCGCGCGTCCTTCGAAGACGGCGTAGTGTTTAAGGGCTTGCAGATACCACTTCATGAAGGTTCTCCGGTTTGCAAAAGATGTGCGCCATCCGCGCCGGGGCAGGCGCAGGCGGCGGGAAACTGTCAAGACAATGAGAGGGGCGGGCGTGGCCCGCCTGCGATCAGCCCGTCAAGAGTTGGGGCGGGTTTGGCGGGTTGAACTGGCCTGGCTGCCAGGGCTGTTGGTGCTGCTGTGGCGCGCAACGGTCCGAGGGGAGGCGAAGACCGAGCGCAGCGGCGTGGCGGCCAGTACCGCCAGGCGCAGCGCGCGGGCGGGGCCGATCAGGCGGTCCCCCTGCTGCGGCCGCCACAAGCTGCCGGGGCGGATGCGGTGGGCGGTGGACATGACGACGCGCGAATCGGCGTTCAGCACCAGCGCCGGTTTGCCGATAGGGTGCAAGGCCGGCAGCAGCATGCGGTCCAGCGTTGCGACCAGCACGTCAACGGCGGCAACCCCCGCGCAGGCGCCCTGCACCAGGACGGGATGCGCGGCGGTGATGGTGTAGGCGCCGTTGCAGATGTAGTCCACGTAAGGGCCTTCCACGACGGGGCGCAGGCAGCGCGCGGGCTGGTCAAACCAGGCGAAGGCACGGAAGTCCAGGCGCCGCCGAGTTTCCTGGTTGCGATCCAACTGCGCCTGCTGCATCGATGGGCCCTCCTGTTGCCACCATTCCAGCGTCCAGTAGCCGTCGTCCAGCCCGGCTGGCGCCGCGTAGCTGGCAAAGCCCGCGCCGTTGCACCAGGGGTTGAGTTGCAGCGCTACCTGGATATGGGTTTGCAGCGCGCGGCGGTGTTCGCCTGACAATCGCAGGCCGCTGCCCGGCGTCGGGGTCTGCCCCGACAGGATCTGGGCCGCCGCCTCGGCCAACGCGCCCGCGGTGTTCTGCGCGTCGTTCAAGACGCATTCCAGAATGCCGTTGGCTCGGTCGATATGCGCATCTTCGTTCATCTGCCGTCTCCTCTGCCCAGGCTTGCCGCCAGCGTCAGCGGTCCTAGGTCTGTTGTGGCGGCGGCGCCGTGGCGTCCAACCGCAGTTTGTGTTCAAGCAGGTGGTCGGTTTGTGTGCCGATCATGTCCTGGGCATGCGCGCTGCTGGCAGCCTCGTCGCCATCACGCAGCGCCGCCTGCAGGCGGCGGTAGGCGTGCACGATGCCGGCGTGCACCCCCGCATGCGCGTAAATCGATGCGACCAGCGGCGCCCATTCCGCCTGGATTCCAAGCTCCTGGTTGGCCAAGCGCGCGGACTGCGCGTGGGTGGCCAACATCAGCAGGCAGCGCATGTCGGCCTGTGCACGTGCCTGCGGGTCGGTCGCCGCCTCGAATTGATCGATCTCGCGCGCCAGCCGCAAGTGCTCATCGGCGGTGGAGCGTTGCGCGGCCAGCTTCGCGCTGTGGCCGACCACGGCGCAATGCAGTTCGCCCAAATCGGCCAGATCCCCGGCGGTGGCCAGCCGCAGCGGATGGCGGTCGTGCATCATCTGGGCTGGCACCGGGCACACGAAGCTGCCGCCATTGCGCCCACGCCGCGTGTCGATCAACTGCCGGGCGCGCAAGGTGTTGAGGGCTTCGCGCATGGTCACGGGCGACACGCCCATCAGGCGCGAAAGCTCGTTCTCGTTAGGCAGTTGCTCGTCGGCATGCAGCAGGCCGGCGACGATCGCGTTGCTTAAGCGTTCGACGACCTGCTCCGAGCGCGTGCCTTGGCCAATCGGGGCATAGACGATGGCGTGGGCGGTCATGGCGGGACTCCGGGGCGGGAATGGAAAACGTGCATCATGCCATGGCCGCGCTAGAAGATACCGTGGCGATGGAGCGCCTGGCTGTCGTCTGGCACGGGCGTGATGGCGTCCCATAATTCGACGACCTTGCCGTCCTGTACGCGCCACAGCTCGAAGTAGGCATGGCGCTCGCCGGCGATGCTGCCTTCGGAATGCGTCAGCACGAAATCGCCTTCGGCCACGCTGCGATGCACGCGGCTGTATTGCAGCCCTTGGCCCGCTTCGCGTAACTGGTTCAGGAAGCTGACCACGGCCACGGTGCCGTCGGCGATGTCGGGGCTGTGCTGGTGAAAGCCTTCGCCGTTGCAGTAATCGTTGAAGGCGGTGTAGTCGCCATCGATCAGGGCGCGGGTGAAGAACGCCAGGACCAGCGCGCGGTTGGCCTCGGCATCTTGATCGGGGCGGGGCTGCGTGGGGCCGTCCAACTGGGTGCGGCCGCTGGCGTTGGGCGCGGCTTCGGGAACCAGGCCGTCCCAGTGTTCAATGATGCGGTTGTCGGCCACGCGGTAAATGTCAAAGCCCACGAGCGCTTGCTCGCCCAGCCCGGTGTAGCGGCCATGGATGGCGACCAGGTCGCCGTCCACCAGCACGCGGTAAACCTCGTGGTGCAGGTCGATATGGTCCTGTACCAGCGTGAATAGGCCGTCCGCGCCGTCTTTCACCAGCGGCGAATGCTCGATGAAGCGCGGCGAGAAATAACGCTCCAGTGCGCCCGTGTCGCGCAGCGTGAACAGTTCGTGGTGCGCGCGGGCGACGAGGTCACGCAGGGACTGGGTCTGGGGTGGGGAGGAATGCGGCGTTGTTGTCATGGTGGTCCCCTGGTTAATCGTGCGAGCTCATCACGTGCTTGACGCGCGTGTACTCTTCGAAGCCGTAGGCGGACAGGTCCTTGCCGTAGCCTGACCGCTTGAAGCCGCCGTGCGGCGCTTCGGCCGTCAGCGGGATGTGCGTGTTGATCCACACGGTGCCGAAATCCAGATCGCGCGACAGGCGTTGCGCGCGGCCATGGTCACGCGTCCAGACGCTGGCGGCCAGGCCGTATTCCACGTCGTTGGCCTTGGTGATGGCGTCGTGTTCATCGGCGAATTTCTGCACCGTGATGACGGGGCCGAAGACTTCGGTCTGGATGGCTTCGTCTTGCTGCTGCAGGCCGGTGATGACAGTGGGCTCGAAGTAGTAGCCGGCGCGCGCGGCGTGGCGGCCACCGGTTTCAATACGGGCGTGGGCGGGCAGGCGCTTGATGAAACCCTGTATGCGTTCCAGCTGCGCGGCGTTATTCAGTGGGCCGTACAGCGCGTCCTGGTCGTCGGGTTCGCCGAAGCGGGTGTCGCGGGCGGCAGCCACCAGCTTTTCAACGAACGCATCGTGCACGGATTCCGCGACGATGACGCGCGTGGCGGCGGTGCAGTCCTGGCCGGCGTTGAAGAAGCCCGTCATGGCGATGTGCTGCGCGGCGCGGTCCAGGTCGGTGTCTTCAAACACGACGACCGGCGCCTTGCCACCCAGTTCAAGGTGGGCGCGCGTGAGGTTGGCGGCGGCGGACGCGGCCACTTGCAGGCCGGCGCGCACCGAACCCGTGATGGATACCAGCGCCGGGGTCTTGTGCGACACCACCTTGGCGCCCGTGGCGGCGTTGCCCAACACCACGTTGAAGGCGCCGGCGGGGAAGAACGGCGCGGCGATCTCGGCCAGCAACAAGGTGCTTTCGGGGGTGCTGTCGCTGGGCTTGAGCACCACGGTGTTGCCCGCGGCCAGTGCCGGCGCGATCTTCCATACCGCCATCATCAGCGGGTAGTTCCAGGGAGTGACCTGGCCCACCACGCCCAGCGGTTCGCGGCGGATGCTGGAGGTCAGGCCTTCCATGTATTCGCCAGCGGCCTTGCCTTCCAGAAAGCGCGCCGCGCCGGCAAAGAAACGGATCTGGTCCACGCACACCGCCACTTCTTCCGAGGCGATCAAGTGCTTGAGCTGGCCGGTGTTGCGGCTTTGCGCTTCCACCAGGCGGTCGCTGTTGGCGGCGACAGCGTCGGCCAGTTTCAACAGGGCTTGCTGACGGGCCGACGGGGTGCTGCGGCCCCAGGTCTTGAAGGCCTGGCTGGCGGCGGCGTAGGCGGCGTCCACGTCGGCGTCGTTGGCGTTGGGAGAGCGGGCGATCGGCTGGCCGGTCACGGGGCTGATGAGGTCAAAATATTCGGAGCCCTTGGACTCCGCGTATTGACCGTTGATGAAATGCTTGAGGGTGGGCATCGCCATGGTTGTCTCCCGTTAGGTGATGGGTGGTTTGTTTTAATAGTTATATTCTCTGATGTTATATGTATTAATTCTGCTGGGGTAAACCCTGGAGCTATCAGAACTGCTAGTTGGCCGAGTCAAACGCAAACGCCCGGGCACATGGCCCGGGCGTTGTCATTCATTGGAGGGTTTGGGACAGGGACCTTCAGACGGCCCGAACTCTTACTGCGCTTTCAACCCCGCCTTGATGATCAGCGGTTCCCACTTCAGCCGTTCGCTGCGCGCAAAGGCTTCCAGCTCGGCCGGCGTGCCGCCGCCCGGTTCGTGGCCCAGCTCCAGCAGGCGCTTTTGCACCTCGGGCTGCTTCAGAATCTCGACCAGCGCGGCGTTCAGCTTCTGCACCACGGCGGGCGGCGTGCCCTTGGGCGCGTACATCCCGTTCCAAGCGATCACCTGGAAATCCGGCAGGCCTTGCGCCGACACGGGCTTCACGCCGGGCAGCAAGGCAGACTCCTTCAAGGACGTGACAGCCAGCGCACGCAGCTTGCCGCCAGTAATGAACGTACGCGCGGCGCTGACGGTGTCGATGCCGACCTGCACCTGGCCGCCCATCAGATCGGTGGTGGCCGTGGCTGAACCTTTGTAGGGAATGCCGCGAATGCTGGCCACGCCTTGCTGCTTCAGCAGTTCGAACACCAGGCGCGCCGTGGTGCTGGGCATGCCGACCGTTACGCTGTCGGGCTTGGCTTTCTTCGGATCTCGCAGGTCTGCCAGGCTCTTGTAGGGGGACGCGGGTGTCGTCACCAACACCATCGGAAACGAGCTGACCAGCATGATCGGCTCGAAATCCTTGGCGGGATCAAAGTTGGTGGAGGCGTAGATGAACTGGTTCAGCACATGGGTGCCGTTGGTGCCCATCAGCACGGTGTAGCCGTCGGGCGTGGCGCGGGCCGCTTCGGACGCGCCGATGTTGCCACCCGCGCCGGGGCGGTTTTCAACGATGAAGGGTTGCCCCAGCTCGCGCGCCAGGTAGTCGCTGAGGTAGCGCGCGGCCACGTCGGTGCCTTGGCCCGCCTGATACGGCACGATGATACGCACCGGCTTCGAAGGATAGTTGTCCGCCGCGGCCACGGGCTGCGTGAACAGCAGGGATGCCGCCAGCGCGGCAATCAAACGTAGTGATTTCATGGTGGTCTCCTGGGTTTTGTTATGGGCTGCGATCTTGCTGCTACGGCTTGGGCGGAGGCCTGCGTGGCGGCAGTACGCCTTGCTCCCGCAAGCTTGCGATGCGGTTGTCGTCGAGGCCGGCCTCCCGGAGGACCTCGTCCGTGTGCTGCGCAAAAGCGGGTGGCAGGCGGCCCACGCGCGCGGGCGCTTCGGCCAGGCGCGTGGCGGGGCCGATGCCGTGATAAGCGTCGCGATCGATACGCATGCCGCGATGCGCCGTGTGTGCCTGCTCGAAAGCCTCGGGCACGCTATTGACCGGGCCCACCGGCACGCCCAGCCGCATCAGGTCATGGCAGACCGCATCGCGCGCGCGATCGCGCAGCGCGCCTTCGATGGCCGCGCGTAGGGCGTCGCGGTGTTGCAGGCGTTGGCGGTTCGACGTGTAGCGCTCGTCTTCCAGCAAGGCCGCCAGGCCGATGTAGTCGCAAAATTTTCGGAACTGTCGGTCGTTCACCACGCCCAGGAAGATGTCGCCATCGCGGCAGGCAAAGCGGTCGTAGGGCGCGATGTTGGGATGCGCGCTGCCCATCAACCCGGGTGTGCGTTGCGTGTGCATCCAGTTGGCGGCGTGCGGCACCAGCAGGCTCAACGCGGTGTCGAACAAGGTCACGTCCACGCGCTGGCCCTGGCCCGTGCGGGCGCGGTGGTAAAGCGCCAGCAGAATGCCTGACTGCGCGGTGTATCCCGTCAGGTGGTCGACGATGGGAATGCCGATGCGGGTGGGCCCGCTGGCCGCGTCGCCGTTCACGCTCATCAGCCCGCACATGGCTTGCAGGATGGCGTCGTAGCCGGGCAGGCCGCCCAGCGGGCCGTCTTCGCCAAAACCCGAGATGGCGCAGTAGATCAGTTGCGGAAAGCGGGGCTTCAAGTCGGCTTCGTAGTCCAGCCCCCACTTGGCCATCGTGCCCGGGATGAAGTTCTCGACCAGCACGTCGGCCTGCTCCAGCAAGCGCAGCAGCACGTCGCGCCCATCGGGCAAGGACAAATCCAGCCCGATGGCGCGCTTGCCCCGGTTCACCGCCGTGAAGTAGGCGGCGTCGCCGTCCGCGTTGACGGGCGGACCTAGCGCGCGGGTTTCGTCGCCGCCGGGCGGCTCTACCTTGATGACGCTGGCGCCCTGATCAGACAGCATCTGGGTGCATAGCGGCCCGGCCAACACCCGGGACAGATCAATCACCCGTATGCCTTCAAGCGCGCCGGCGGCGCGGGCAGGCGGGGCGTGTGCTGCGTGCTCCGATGAATCAGACATCATTGACCTCGTTTTGGTCATGTCCGACGCGCGGGCGGGCGCGTCATCCGCGGGTGGGCAATTCAACCACGCCCGTGCCCAGCACGGACAGCTCGTCGTCCTGGTTGCGCGCTTCCTGTTCGATTTCAACCAGGTGCCGACCGTCTTCCACGTACTTGCGCGTGACGCGGCCCTTGAAGAACAGCATGTCGCCTTCCGGGTTGTGGCGGCGGATCTTGCACATGGACTTGCGCAGGAAGCCGGCATCGCCCATCCAGTTGGTAAGGTGGTGCGTCAGCCACGAATTGCGTTCGGGACCGTAGTCGTACGCGCCCGGCGCGCCCACTTCCAGCGCGAATTCCTCTTCCCAGTGCACGCGCTCGGGCACATCGGGAATGCCGAAGCGGTTGGTGATGCCCACGCCCGGGTGCGCGTCGATCAGTTGCCAGGCCAGCTTGTTGGCGCGGATGTACAGGCCGCCCCAGCCCTGCGCGTAGGCAATGAAGCCCGTTACCGTCATCGGCCCCTTGAACATCACGGGCAGTTCCTCGCCTTCCTTCACGTCTTCCCAATAGCGGGGCGTGGCGCCGCGTACTTCTTCCTGGGCATAGAGCTTGTACGCTTCCTTGATTTCCTCGGGGCTGTAGCGGCGCGGTTCGCGGGCGCGCACTTCCTTGTACTTGCTGCCTTGCTCGCGGGCGTGATCGCGTTCGGTGCGAAAGCACCAGCTATCGGCCTCGGCCACCTTGTCGCCGTCCTGGTTGAAGAAGTCTACGTGGTAGATCTGCTGGATCGCGCGGCCCGCGAAACGGGTCTGGTGTTCGATCAGGTCCTTCAGGTGCGCTTCGGTGGAGATCACATCGTTGCGCTTGACGGTCTTGTGCCAGGTCCAGTCGGCGCCCGACCACATGGCGTGCACGCCGGGCAGGCCGCCCACGTAGCCCGACACGATGCGGCTCGTGGAAAACAGAAAGCTGGGCAGGGCGATGATGCCGCCATGCTGGGTCTTGGCGGCGTACTCGGGGTCTGACCACAGGGGGTTGTCGTCGCCGATGCCGTGGGCGTAGTGGCGGATGTTGTCGCGCGTGGCCTCGTAGCACCACGGTTCGGCGGTGGCGCCGATCTTTACGCCGATGCGCGCGCGAAGTTCGTCCAGACCGCGTTCGGTAATGGTCGGGAAACTACGTTCAGTTTTGGTCTTGGTCAACATGATGTCTCCTGGGGATGGGTTAGACGTGCGCGGCGGGCGCGGCTTTCGGGGTGTCGGGGGTTGATGCGGCAGCGGTGGCAAGCTCTTGCTCGCGCAGTTTTCGGCGATGGATCTTGCCGGCCGGCGTCTTGGGCAGTTCAGGCACAAACACCACCTGACGCGGGTACTCGTGCTGGGCCAATTGGCTGCGCACGGTGTTCTGGATTTCTTCCACGAAGGCGTCGTCGCCCGGGCGGGCCGACACCACAAAGGCTTTCACGACCTGGCCGCGCAAGGCGTCGGGCACGCCGATGGCGGCGGCTTCCGTGACGTCGCGATGCTTCAGGATGGCGTCTTCGATTTCGACGGCGCTCATCGTCCAGCCGGCCGATATGATGACGTCGTCGGCGCGGCCGCCATGCCAGAAGTAGCCGTCTTCGTCGACACGCCCCAGGTCCTTGGTGGCGACCCAGGCGTCGCGGCGCCACAGTTTCAGTTCGCCCGTCACGCCGGGCGGGCAGGGCGCGCCGCTGGCGTCCTGCACTTCCACGCGCAAGCCCGGCACGGGTTTGCCCAGCGACCCCGGCTTGACCGTGAAGTCGGACGCGCCCGGATAGTTCACCAGGCACACACCGATCTCCGTGGTGCCGTACATGCTGCACACGGGGCGGCCAAAGGTGGCTTCAACAAAGGCGGACGTTTCGCTGTCGATGGGCTCGCCGGTGAAGGACAGCTTGTCGAGCTGATAGCGATACCGGCCCGCAGCGCCGGAGTTGCGCATCATCCGGTAGTGCGTGGCCGCGGCCGAGATGTTGTTGAAGCCGTGCTCTTGCAAGGCTTGCAGCAGGCGTTCGGCGTTGAACTTGCCGGCGTAGGCGCCGATGGTCACGCCCAGCGCCAAGGGGGCAAGCGTGCCGTGCCACAAGCCATGGCCCCAGGCCGGCGACGACGGGCACATGTAGCGGTCGCCCGGCCGCACGCCGGTGCCATACAGCGCCGCCAGCATCAGCGTGACCAGCGCGCGGTGCGTGTGCTTCACGGCGTCCGGCAGTTCGCGGGTGGTGCCCGACGTGTATTGGTAGATGGCCAGGTCGTCGGCCAGGGTGTTGCAGTCGTAGTGCGCGGGATAGCGCGCCAGCGTAGCGACGAAGCCGTCGTCCGCGATGACGACACGCATGTCGTCGGCGGCCGCCACCATGGGCGCCTTTTCCGCGTTGGTGACCAGCATGCGGGGCTTGCAGTCCTGCACGCGCAGCCGGATGCCATCAGGGCCGAACAGGGTGAACAGCGGCACGGCGATCGCGCCCATTTTCATTGCCCCGAACATCGCTACGTAGAACGCCAGCGAGGGCTCCAGCATCACCGCCACGCGGTCGCCGGGGCGTATGCCCTGGTCCACCAGATAGTGCGCAAAGCGGGAGGATGCCTCGGCAATCTGCTGGAAGCTGAAGGTTTCATCACCCCCCGCCGCCCGCACCAGGATGATCGCGGGCTGGTCTTTGCCCGCGTGTCGATCGATGCATTCGTGCGCGATGTTCATGCAATCACGATTGCCGTCGAACAGCTCCCAAAGTTTGTCCGGAGAGCAGAGCGCCTGGGCGTCTGCGTAAGAAGTGGTCTGCGTCAACGTCGTCATGTCGTCGTACCTGTGTGGGTCGGCAAGCGGTTGAACAGACTATGCGCGTCGGCTTTTAAATTGTCAATAACGTCCATTGATTGTATATATACAATTTAATGCCGGGTTCGAGGTCACCGGCCAAAGCGCGCCCAAGGTATGCTTGCCGCAATAAAAATCGGAGAGCCAGATGAGTGAAGCCAGTTCCCAGGAATCCGCTGCCGGCACGGGGCCGCGCGTGCGCGCCGTGCCGGCGGTGACACGGTCGATTGCCATCCTGCGATTGCTGGGCCGTGGTGGCGAGGCAATGACCTTGAAGACGATCTCGCAAGAGCTCGGCATGGTGACCAGCACCTGCCTGCACATTCTTCGCGTGCTGGTGGAAGAGGGCTTGGTGAAAGTCGACCCCGGCACCAAGCGCTATAGCCTGGGCGTGGGCATGCTGACGCTGGCGCGCAGCGTGATCGAAAGCAGTCCGTTTCCTGCGTTGGTGCAGCCGGTGCTGGACAAGATTTCCAGCGCCGCGAATGTCACGGCGATCGGCGTTGAAGTGGCGGGCAGCGAGCACATGGTGGTGCTGGCGCTGTCGCGTTCCACCGCGCCATTCCGCTTGCATGTGGACGTGGGCAGCCGCTTTCCCGCGCTGATCAGCGCGACGGGCCGCCTGGTTGCCGCGTTTTCCGAGCTATCGGACAAAGAACTGGAACGCCGCTTCAAGGCCCTGCGCTGGGACCAGGCGCCCGACTACGCCGAATGGAAAGCAGACGTGGACGCCGTGCGCCGCGACGGCTACAGCCTGGACCGCAACCACTACATCAACGGCGTCGTCGTGATTGCGGTGCCGGTGCTGAACAGCCACAACCGCATGACGCACTCCTTGGTGGCGGCAGGGCTGGCCGAGCAATTGGATGACGCCCGCGCGCATGCATTGGCCAAGGACCTGCAAGCCGAAGCGCACACGCTATCGCAACTGTTGTCCACCCGGAGCTGAAGCCATGCCGCCACCCGTCACCGCCGAATCACTTGCCGCCGAGGGTTGGCATTGCAAGACACTGCCTGGATTCGCGGGCTTGATCGGGCCGTTGTGGGTGCGCAGGGAAGGGGTGCGGGATGAAGGGGGTCGCAGTGAAGGGGGTCGCAGTGAAGGGGTTCGCAGTGAAGGGATGCGCAGTGAAGCGCAAGCCTGGGCGTACGGATTATTGGCGACTGCCGATCACTTGAACCCCGCCGGCGTGGTGCACGGCGGCCTGTTGACCGCACTGCTGGACCACGGTCTGAGCGCCATCGCCTGGCAAGCCCGGGACCGCCGCCCGTGCGTCACCGTGCAACTGGACACGCATTTCCTGGCGCCGGCCCGCGCGGGCCAGTTCCTGGAAGTGCGCGGGCAGTTGCTGCGCGCCACGTCCAGCCTGGTGTTCATGCGCGGGGAATTGAGCGTCGCGGGCAATGTGGTCGCGACGGGGGCGGCGGTGTTGAAGGTGCTGGCCGCAGCGTCAGATCATTGACTTTCCGCTTTGCTTCGCCGCGCTGATATCCCTCCACAGCGTCACGCACAAGATCGCCAGAATGGCCGCGGATATCGCCGGCCAGATCAGAAAATAGGCGGTCAACCACATATCAATCTCCTTGTTGTTGAGGCAGGTGCATCATTGCGCGGCGTCGGGGGCGAGCGTTGAGGACGGCGTTTTCAACATGACCTCGTGCTCGTGATGAAACGACGTCACGCGGTCTGCCAGCAGCGTGAAATCAAAGCGTTCGCGGTTGCGCAGGCTGAGCGCCACGCACACGATGGCGCTGGCGCCATAGGCCGTCAGGGATGCCAACAGCACGATGTAGTCGCGCAAGTTGCCGATGAAGGCGGGCAGCATGACGACGACACCAATCGTGCCCACGGCAATCGCGGCCGTGCGACCGAAGAAGCCGAACGTCATCAGGCCCAACACCACGCCGCCGCCCACGGCCGCGCAGATTTCAAAGAACACCGCGATCACGCCTGTCATGGGCAGCAGCTCAAAGCGCGCGATCGTGAACAGCGCCACGGCGGACAGCACCGAGCAGACGAATGCGCGGTTGTTGACGCGGTCCCAATAAAAGCTGGCGATCACCGGAAAGACGATGGCGCCCCACAACGCGCCCACGAACACCAGCATGACCAGGATGTCCAGGCGCAGGCTTGCGAAGATCACGCCAATCATCGTGGCGATGATCATGGTGGCGCGTCCCCACCACAGCATGCGGCGCGGGTCCGGGCGACCGCGCGCCAGGTTCTTGGCGTAGACGTCGGTCATGACGATTGCCGACAGCGCAGCCAGATCGGAATCGGCGGTGGACGACAGCGAGCCCACCACCAGCAGGAAGAACAGCGCGATGCCAAACGGAGGCAGGTAGGTCGATGCCATCTGCGGAATGATGTTGTTCATGTCGCCGTTGGCGGGTTCAAGCCCCACGAACAAGGCCAACAGGCCCAGCATGCCCAGCCCGATCACCACTGCGCCATACCCGATGGTGGCCGTCAGAAACGTGGGCTTGATCAGGTCTTCCCGTACGGCAAATAGCCGTTGCGCGATGGTCTGGTTGCCGATGGCATAGGCCAGCACCGCCACGAAGTAGGGCGCGCCTTGTTCCAGGATGGCTTTGGTCGAATAGAAGTCGGCCTGATCGCTGCTCAAGCGCCACATGTTGGCTTGCAGCAAGTCTGGCCCGCCTGCGTTGAAGAAGATCAGCGGAATGATGATGACGGCGGCGATGATCATCGCCGCCAGTTGTGCGAAGTCGGTCATGATTGATGTGCGAAAGCCCGACCACAGCGTGTAGGTCAGCACGCCCAGCCCGGCGATCAGCACGCCCTGGATGAACGTAAGCGGGCTCAGTATCGACACCAGCGCGCCTGCCGCCGTGAAGTTCACCATCAGGCTGATGCAACTGCCCACAATGTTCGACACCGCCATGATCATCTGGCTGGACGTGCCGTGGCGCGCATGGATCACTTCGGCCAGTGTGTGCGCCTTGGGCGCCAGTTGTCTGAAGCGTTTGCCGAAGGGGTAGATGAACAGAATCATCAAGGCGCCCCAGAAGCCGTAATGCAGCGGGCCCGACAAGCCGTACTTGAATCCGGACGTGGCGCTGGCGTAGAAGGACGCCGCCCAAATCCAGGTGGCGATCATGCTGGCGGCCGACAGGCCGAAACCGACCGCGTTGTTGGACACCATGAAGCCATCCACGTTCTCGTTTTTTTCGCCAATGAACAGCGACATGAGGAACGTGGCGCCGTAGAAGCCGGCCAGCAACAAAATGGCCGTGGTGGCCGATAACTGGAAGAAAACACTCTCTTGCATCGTGTAGGTCCTTGCTCGTAGACGGCCAGGCACGAAACACCATTGATCGCGAGCGCAGGGCTTGTACGTTTCGCGCGCGCGATCACGTGCCTGCCCGCCCGGGCAGGGGATGGCAGCCCGGGGTGGACAAGACACAAGACACACCGTAATGGTGTCTTGCTGCGGCATTGGGCCGGCGCATCATGGAAACGAAGACGTCGTTCGAGCGCGTAGTTGGAACGCGTGATTCGACGCCGTAGCTCGAAGCCCTAGATGCAGGCGCAGCTCAATGCGGTGAGCAATGGTCCTGCTGGGTAAGCAGGTTTTTGTTCCGCAGCCGCCGGTATAAGCCTGGCGGCTGGGTGGTGGTGTTTCGGCGCTGGCGCCGGGCCGCTGTGCGCAGCCGTGTGACGGGTGCCCTGGGATGACGATGCATCGTCAGGGTCCGGTGATGAATAACAACAGCCCAGGAGTATAGGGACAGACGACGGCGGCGTCTACCCTTGAGGCCTAAAAACCCGGTAAATAGGGGGGTTGCGAGCGTTTGCTCGCAACCGGAGGGGATCAATTCAGGTTCAGAATCCGACGTTCGGCACGTGTACCCGCCCTTCCATCAACACCCGCGCACTGCGGCTCATGATGGCTTTCGTGACCTTCCATTCGCCGTCCACCAACTGCGCCTGCGCGCCCACGCGCAGCGTGCCGGAGGGGTGGCCGAAGTTGACGTTGTCGCGGTCGGTGCCGCCGGCGGCCAGGTTGACCAGCGTGCCGGGTACTGCCGCGGCGGTGGCGATGGCCACCGATGCCGTGCCCATCATCGCGTGGTGCAGCTTGCCCATGGACAGCGCGCGCACCAGCACGTCGATGTCGCCCGCGCCGATCTGCTTGCCGCTGGATGACACGTAGGCCTTGGGCGGCGCAACGAAGGCGACCTTCGGCGTGTGTTGGCGGCTGGCGGCGTCTTCCAGTTTTTCGATCAGGCCCATGCGCAGCGCGCCGTGCGCGCGGATGGTTTCGAAGCGGGCGAGCGCCGCGGCATCGCTGTTGATGTCGTCCTGCAATTCGGTGCCGGTATAGCCCAGTGCGGCCGCGTCCAGGAAGATGGTCGGGATGCCGGAATTGATCATCGTGGCCTTGAACGTGCCTACGCCCGGCACCTCCAGGTCGTCAACCAGGTTGCCGGTGGGGAACATCGAGCCGCCGTCGCCGTCTTCGGCCGGGTCCATGAATTCCAGTTGCAGCTCGGCGGCGGGAAACGTCACGCCGTCCAGCTCGAAATCGCCGGTTTCCTGCACCGCGCCGTCGGTCATGGGCACGTGCGCAATGATGGTCTTCTTGATGTTGGCCTGCCAGATGCGCACCACGGCCACGCCGTTGTCGGGCACGCGCGCCGGGTCCACCAGGCCGTTGGTGATGGCAAACGGGCCGACGGCGGCCGACAGGTTGCCGCAGTTGCCGCTCCAGTCCACGAACGGCTGGTCGATGGAGACCTGGCCAAACAGGTAGTCCACGTCGTGATCCGGCTGTGTGCTCTTGCCGATGATCACGGTCTTGCTGGTGCTGGACGTGGCCGCGCCCATGCCGTCGATCTGCTTGCCGTAGGGGTCCGGGCTGCCGATCACGCGCAGCAGCAGCGCGTCGCGCGCGGGGCCCGGCACGCGCGCGGATTCGGGCAGGTCGTCAAGCTTGAAGAACACGCCTTTGCTGGTGCCGCCGCGCATGTAGGTGGCGGCAATTTTCCTCTGGGGAGCATGGGCCATGGAGTTGTCCTGATGTCTGGAATGTTGAAGGCGGCGGGCGCGTGGGCACCCGCCTGTCCAATTGAAAATCAGCCAGCCTTCTTGGTGGTGCCCGCCACGGATTCGGCTTCCAGGAAGTCTTGCGCAAAGCGTTGCAGCACGCCGCCGGCATCGTAGATGGAGACTTCTTCCGCCGTATCCAGGCGGCACGTCACCGGCACCTGCACCGTCTCGCCGTTACGGCGGTGGATCACCAGCGTCAGGTCGGCGCGCGGCCGGCGTTCACCGATCACGTCATAGCTTTCGGTGCCATCCAACGCCAGCGTCTTGCGGTTCACGCCGAGCTTGAATTCCAGCGGCAGGACGCCCATGCCGATCAGGTTGGTGCGGTGGATGCGTTCAAACCCTTCGGCCACAATGGCTTCCACGCCCGCCAACCGCACGCCCTTGGCCGCCCAGTCGCGCGACGAGCCCTGGCCGTAGTCCGCGCCCGCCACGATGATCAGCGGCTGCTTGCGCTGCATATACGTTTCGATGGCTTCCCACATGCGCATCACCTCGCCTTCCGGTTCCACGCGCGCCAGCGATCCCTGCTTCACCGTGCCGTCGTCGTTCGTCACCATCTCGTTGAAGAGCTTGGGGTTGGCGAAGGTGGCGCGTTGTGCGGTCAGGTGGTCGCCACGATGGGTGGCGTAGGAATTGAAGTCTTCTTCGGGCAGGCCCATCTTGTGCAGGTATTCGCCTGCCGCGCTGTCCATCAGGATGGCGTTGGACGGCGACAGATGGTCGGTGGTGATGTTGTCGCCCAGCACCGCCAGCGGCAGCATGCCGCGCAGCGTGCGTTCACCCGCCAGCGCGCCTTCCCAGTACGGCGGACGGCGAATGTAGGTGCTTTGCGGGCGCCAGTCATACAAGGGGCTGACGCCTGCCTTGCGGTCTTCCTGAATGCCGAACATCGGCGCATAGACCTTGCGGAATTGTTCCGGCTTGACCGCCGCCTTGACCATGGCGTCGACCTCTTCGTCGCTGGGCCAGATGTCTTTCAGGCGGATTTCCTTGCCGCTGGCATCCACGCCCAGCACGTCGCGTTCAATGTCGAAACGGATGGTGCCGGCAATCGCGTAGGCCACCACCAACGGGGGCGAGGCCAGGAACGCCTGCTTGGCGTACGGATGGATGCGGCCGTCGAAGTTGCGGTTGCCGGACAGCACGGCGGTGGAATAAAGATCGCGGTCGATAATCTCTTGCTGGATGACCGGGTCCAACGCGCCAGACATGCCGTTGCAAGTGGTACAGGCAAACGCCACCACGCCAAACCCCAGGGCTTCCAGATCGGGCAGCAGCCCGGCTTCTTCCAGGTACAACTGCACGGCCTTGGAGCCGGGCGCCAGCGAGCTCTTCACCCAGGGCTTGCGGGCAAGGCCCGCGCGGCGCGCGTTGCGTGCCAACAGGCCGGCGGCGATCACGTTGCGCGGGTTGCTGGTGTTGGTGCAACTGGTGATGGCGGCGATGATGACGGCGCCGTCAGGCATCAAGCCCGGCTCGTTTTCCACCACGCCGGAAATACCGCGTTCGGCCAGGTCGGACACCGGCAGGCGGCGATGCGGGTTGGACGGGCCGGCCAGCGTGCGCACCACGGTCGACAGGTCAAAGCGCAGCACGCGCTCGTATTCGGCGGTCGCCAGGCTGTCGGACCACAGGCCCGCCGTCTTGGCATAGGTTTCCACCAGCGCAATCTGTTCGTCTTCGCGGCCGGTCAGGCGCAGGTAGTCGATGGTTTGCTGGTCAATCGAGAACATCGCGGCCGTCGCGCCGTATTCCGGCGCCATGTTCGAGATGGTGGCGCGGTCGCCCAAGGTCAGGCTGGCGGCGCCTTCGCCGTAGAACTCCAGATACGCGCCGACTACCTTTTCTTTACGCAGGAATTCGGTCAGCGTCAGCACCACGTCGGTGGCGGTGATGCCCGGCTGCGCGCGGCCCGTGAGTTCAACGCCGATGATGTCCGGCAGACGCATCCACGACGCGCGGCCCAGCATCACGTTTTCGGCTTCCAGGCCGCCCACGCCAATGGCGATGACACCCAGCGCGTCCACGTGCGGCGTGTGGCTGTCGGTGCCGACCAGCGTATCGGGAAACGCCACGCCGTCTTGCGTGTAGATCACCGGCGACATCCGCTCCAGGTTGATCTGGTGCATGATGCCGTTGCCCGGCGGCACGACTTCGATGTTGCGAAAGGCCTGCTTGGTCCAGTCGATGAAATGAAAGCGGTCTTCGTTGCGGCGGTCTTCCACCGCGCGGTTGCGGGCGAAGGCGTCGGGGTCGGTGCCGTCGAATTCCACGGCCAGTGAGTGGTCCACAATCAACTGCACCGGCACCACCGGGTTCACCTTGGCCGGGTCGCCACCTTTCTCGGCGATGGCGTCGCGCAGCCCCGCCAGGTCCACCAACGCGGTCTGGCCCAGAATGTCATGACAGACCACGCGCGCCGGAAACCACGGAAAGTCCAGGTCGCGGCGACGTTCGATCAACTGCTTCAACGCATCGGTCAACATCGCCGGATCGCAGCGGCGCACCAGGTTTTCAGCCAGCACGCGCGACGTGTAGGGCAGGCCCGCGTAGGCGCCGGGCGCGATGGCTTCGACGGCGGCGCGCGCATCGAAATAATCCAGGCGGGTGCCGGGCAGGGTCTTGCGGTACGAATGGTTCATCATGCCTCCGTGCGCTGCAACGTGCTTTGCGCGATCTGTTGTTCGATGTTGATGCGGGACGCGCGGATATGGCGGCGCATCAGGATTTCAGCCAGCTCGCCATCGCCGTCGGCAATGGCGTCAAGAATGCGGTGGTGTTCGGCGTAGGCCTGCCGGGGGCGGTTGGGCGTGGTCGAGTACTGAATGCGGTACATGCGCGCCAATTGATAGAGCTCGTCGCACAGCATGCGAAACAGCATCTGGTTGCCGCTGCCCTTGACGATGCGATAGTGGAAATCGTAATCGCCTTCCTGCTGGTAGTAACCCACGCCGGCCTGAAAGGCAGCATCGCGTTCGTGCGCGTGCAAGACTTCGCGCAGCTCGGCGATTTCAGACGGCGGCATGCGCTCGGCGGCCAGCCTGCACGCGGTGCCTTCCAGCGATTCGCGGATCTCATACAGCTCGGACAATTCCTGCGGCGACAAGGACACCACCCGCGCGCCCGCATGCGGCACGCGCACCAGCAGCCTCTGGCCTTCCAGGCGATGCAGCGCTTCGCGCAGCGGACCCCGGCTGACGCCGTGGATACGCGCAAGCTCGGGCTCGGAAATCTTGCTGCCTGGGGCGATCTCGCCCTTGACGATAGCGGCCTGGATCTTCTTGAAAATGTGATCCGACAAGGTCTCGCCATCGCCGGGCGCAGCGCCCGGCAGGGTCAGCACTTTGCTCATGGTGTCAACAATCGGTCCGATTTGTGGGGGTGGGATCGGGTTAAAGCGCTATGGAAACGCTAGATTGTCAACAATTTACCTTGTGGAACGGTGAGGTGCAAGCGGCCGGGAGGCCGCTTGCGACAGAAGTGTCAACGCCGATTAGCGCTTGTGATGCACCTGCTGCATGCCGTACACCTGCACCGGCAACCCCACGTGCCGCGCCTTCAGTTGCAGCGACAGATACTGCGAGTAGTGCCGCGACTGGTGCAGGTTGCCGCCATGGAACCACAGCCCTTCCTGCTGGGTCGGCTTCCACATGTTGCGCTGTTCGCCTTCCCAGGGACCGGGGTCCTTGGTGGTGTCCGACCCCAGACCCCAGCACTTGCCGACCTTGTCCGCCACCTCCGGGCTGATCAGGTCGGCGGCCCAGCCGTTCATCGAGCCGTAGCCGGTGGCGTAGACGACCAGGTCAGCCGGCAAGGTCACGCCGTTCTTCAAGACGACGGCGTCGCGCGCCAGGTGGCTGACATCGGTGTTGGATTGCAGCTTGACGCTGCCGTCGATGATCAGGTCGCAGGCGCCCACGTCGATGTAATAGCCCGAGCCGCGTCGCAGGTATTTCATGAACAGGCCCGAGCCGTCGTCACCCCAGTCCAGCATGAAGCCCGCCTTCTCCAGCTTGCCGTAGAACTCGGCGTCGCGTTCGCGCATCTGGTTGTATAGCGGAATCTGGAACTGCGCCATGATCTTGTAGGGCAGCGATGCGAATGTCAGATCGGCCTTGCGCGTGGTCATGCCGTTGGCCAGCGCCTGCTCGGAATACAGGCCACCCAGGCCGATGTCCATCAAGGTGTCCGAGCGCACGATGTGCGTGGACGAACGCTGCACCATCGTCACGTTGGCGCCGCCTTCCCACAGAGCCGCGCAGATGTCGTGCGCAGAATTGTTGGCGCCGATCACCACCACGTTCTTGCCCCGATAGGCGTCGGGGCCGGGGTGCTGCGAGGAATGTTGCTGTTCACCTTGGAATTCGTCCTGGCCGGGAAAGCGGGGCACGTTCGGCTTGCCCGACATGCCGGTGGCCAGCACCAACTGCTTGGGCCGCAGCACCACGGGCTTGCCTTCCCGAAGTACGGTGACTTCCCATTCTTTCTTCGCTTCGTCGTAACGCGCCGATTCGCAGACGCTGGACGTCCAGTAGTTCAGTTCCATCACCTTGGTGTACATCTCCAGCCAGTCGCCCACCTTGTCCTTGGGTGCGAACACGGGCCAGTTCTCCGGAAAGGGGATGTAGGGCAGGTGGTCGTACCAGACCGGGTCGTGCAGGCACAAGGACTTGTAGCGCTTTCTCCAGCTATCGCCCGCGCGCTCGTTCTTTTCAATGATGATGGTGGGCACGTTCAGTTGGCGCAGCCGCGCGCCCAGCGCGATACCGCCTTGCCCGCCACCGATGATCAGCACGTAAGGCTGTGTCTTGTAGCCCAGTTCGGCGGCTTCCTGCTCGCGCTTTTCCAGCCATGTCTGGCGCTCGCGGCGGCTGCCGTGTTCGGCGCCCAAGGGGCGACGCGTGCCGCTGGGTTCCTCGTGGCCCTTCAGTTCCGACATGGTGGTGAGCAGCGTCCAGATCTTGCCGTCCTTCACGCGGATGTGGCCATAGCCGCGCGCCAGATTGGTGTCGATGTGCAGCCACCCTTGCAAGAGGCCGCCGTCGTCGGTCGACGCTTCACGTTCGTCGCGCGTGAAGCGCACCGGCTCCACCTGCGACAGTTGTTGCGTCAGCATGTCGCGGATCTGCGCATGGCCTTCGAAGGTGCGCAGGTTCCAACTGAACAGCACCAGGTCGCGCCAATAGCATTCGTCGTGAAACAGGCCGGTGATGGCGGCCATGTCCTTGTTGCCCAGCGCGGTGTTCAGACGGGCGAGCACCGCGTCCAAAGCGGCGTCGGCGGGGGCGGTCTGCATAGCTTGTCTCCTTGCCCGTTGAGGGCGTGGTGGGGGGGCGGACGCGGGCGTCCGAGGCAACCCCGGCCTGTGCCGGCCGGTGGCAGCTCAAGCTTGTGTATGCAAACGGCGTGCCAGGTTATGAAGGACGCGGCGTCGCCCGTGGCGCAGGGGAACGGGCGAATACGCTGCCGATTCGTCGTGGCGCGACGCCACACCTGTGGCGCGGCAGTGTGGCGGGAGGCGCTTGGTCGAGGGCAGGCGCAAGTTAGGCGAGGCGCGGCAAATTGCGGCCAGGCATGGCCAAGCGCGCTAACTGGCGGCGGCGCGGCAAGTTTACGGCCTGGTCGCGGACAGCAACGCCAGGAACCGGCAGTGCAGAAAGCCCTAGCGCCGCCCGCGCGGACCCAGCCCGTAACGCCGCATCTGGCGGTGCACGGTGGAACGGTCCAGGCCCAGCCGCCGAGCGGCTTCCGACACATTGCCCGCGCAACTGTCCAGTGTGGATCGCAACGCCGCTTCCTCGGCCGACACCGCGACGCCGCCCGGGGCCAGCGCTTCGGGCAGGTCGCCCGGTTCGATGACGCCGTGTTCGCACAGCGCGGCGGCCACCGCGATCACGTTGGCCAGTTCGCGGATGTTGCCCGGCCAGGCATGCGCCTTCAACGCCAGCAACGCGGCGGGCGACAGCACGGGCGCGCCGGATTCATCCTGGTGCCGCGCCAGCATGCGTGCGATCAGCCAGTCCAGGTCTTGACGCTCGCGCAGCGCGGGCACGGTCAGCGTGGCGGCATTGACGCGGTAGTAAAGGTCCTCACGAAAGCGTCCCTCGCGCACCAGCGCACCCAGGTCGCGGTGCGAGGCCGACACCAGCGCCAGGCGCAGCGCGCGCGGTGCGTTCGCGCCGATGGGCGTCACTTCGGATTCCGCCAGCACGCGCAGCAGTCGGCTTTGCAGCGCCAGCGGCATATCGCCGATCTCGTCCAGGAACAGCGTGCCGCCGTCGGCCTCTTCGATCAGGCCCTTGCGGCCCTTCGGCGCAGCGCCGGTGTAAGCGCCCGGCAGATAGCCGAACAGCTCGCTTTCAATCAATGATTCCGGAATGGCGGCACAGTTCACCGCCACGAAGCGGCCCGGTCGCCGGCTGTCTTCGTGAATCGCGCGCGCCAGGTATTCCTTCCCCACCCCGGTTTCCCCTTGCAGCAGGATAGGCAGGCCTTGCCGGGCAAGCTTGGCGGCGCGCGTCTGCAAGGCCGCCATCCTGGCATCGCCGCCGTCCAGCCCGCGCAGCGCGGACGGGGTGCCGCGCACCGCGACCGTGGCGCCGCGTGCACTGCGGTTCGGTTCAATGGCGTGCGCAAACAGCGCGTTGCCATCCCGCGCGACGATCAGGCGGTCCTGCGGCGCATGGCCGCGCGTGTATTGGGGCAGGTCGTCCAACTGCACGTCAAAGAAGCGCGTAACCGGTTGGCCGATCAGGCCCGCCGGCTGGCGCCAGTCCAGCCCGGCAGCGCGCGCCAGCAGCTTGGCGCCTGAATGCGTCATGCCCAGAATGCGGCCCGCGCCGTCCAGTGATATTGCCGCTTCCGGATCCACGTCCAAAAACTCGGGCGACCGCGCAAAGCGCAGCACCCATTCGTTGCGCGTGCGTGCCATCAGGTTGGCCAGTTCGATGCGGCGCGTCGTGCTGTTGACCAGGTGCAGCGCCAGATTTTGGCTGGTCTTCAGGCTGGGTGAACTCAGCAAGGAAATGTCCAGCACGGCGGCCAGTTCCCCGTCGGCGTTGTAGATCGGCGCGGCGGTGCAGGACAGCGGGGTATGGGTGTTGTCGAAATGGTCAGTCTGGTGAATGGTCAGCGCCTCGCCCGTCTCCAGGCAGGCGCCCACCGCGCAGGTGCCGGCGCGCGGCTCGGACCATTCCGATCCCAGGTACAGGCCCGCCTTGCGCAGCTTGGACGTCTGCGCGGGGTCGCCCAGGAATTCCACGGTGACGCCTTGGCGGTCGGCCAGCAGCAACACGTAGTTTTGCCCGGCCACCTGCCGGAACAGATGGTCCAGCCCGCTGCGCGCGATGCGGATCAGTGCTTCGGATTGCTGGCGGTGTTCTCGCAACCTGCCATCGGGCACGATATAGGCTTCGCAAGCCTGCGCGGGGTCCAGCCGGTATTGATCCAGGCAGCGCAGCCAACTGCGCACCACATGCGCGTCGCGCTGTGTGGGCCGGCCCCGGCCCACCTGTTCGATCTCGCGGATGTGGGCGGTATGCAGGGATTCCTGACTAGGCATGTCGTCTCCATGTTGCGCCCGGTCTACGCCGGATCAACAGGGCAGCATGCACAGAGACGAATCGGCTTGTAAATGGTGGTTATCCAGTGGTGGTGGGGGGCATCGATTGCTGGGGCGGGGGGCGGCTGAAGCTGGATTCAAGTATGGTCATTATTGGATTTTGAGGCTTTTGATTACTTGATACTGCCAGCGCGCGGTCGAAAAGAGCGGATCTTTGTGGTGACCCACCAGGGAACAGAGCGCGTATTGAACCCCAAAGGTTGTGCCGTAAGCCACGCCATCCCAGCAGTCATATATCTCTTCAACCGATTCCAGTTCAGTGGCGTCAGGGGATTCTTTGAGATAGTCGACCTGAAGTCGCGTAATTATTGTGGTGTCTCGATTGTTTTTTCTGGGGAATGAGTAGTGTCGCCTTTTTATAATGGTCTGCTTTGTGTCGCGGGCGCTGTCGTAATAATCTTCTCTTAAGGACTTTAATCGGCCATTTACGTATTTAAGTAGCACGAAGTCCGGAGAAGGGGTTTCGTTTGTCTTGAACGATCTAAGGCTTCCATAGAAGGCGGGGCTATTCACCTTATCTTCATAAAAAAATCTGCATTTATCGGCTTGGATAACTAGCGGTCGACTCGATTGCACTGAGTATCCGCAAGCTGAGGACAGGTCAAACAGAGCTCTGGAATTAGAGGCATTCGAATTTGAAGAAAATGCGATGATACCTAAGTGCATCAAGGTAGCCATTAATTTAATCATGGTCGAATGCTTCCCTCTGGAAGGTTGATAGGAACGTCGTCCGATATGGCCTGATACGCATGGGAAAAATATTTGATTCTGTTCTGTAAATGTGATGCCGCTCTGTTTACTTGTAAGGTGACGTTCAATACATCGGCGGCGATATGTGTGCCATCGCTCAAGTCTTGGAAATTCTTTATATCTGCTCTTGTACTTATATTGGTTAGGCCATCTGGCAACCACCTGTATTTTTTGGCGCTGCCCGGGGGGGTTGGAATCCGATCCCGAGTTCTTTCTGCGATCCAGTAGAAACCGGACGCGTCACATGCAGAATAAGCATCTTCTTCAAGCAAAAGCTGATGGGGTTCGTGCGTTACGTTCCTTCGGCGATATTTCTCGTATCTTCCATAATGGGCTCGTCCCGTTAGCTGAATGACGCCTCTTCCGCGAAATCGTGGTCCATCGCCGTCCTCAGTGTTGCCGGTGCCCGGCTTGTATTCATAAGCTGCGCCGCTTGCATATTCTCGTACCGTCTGAAACCCGTCGGTCTCTTGCACTATTTGCCCCCAGAAATGGGCTGTCCGGATCGGAGGTTCTAAATAGTATTTCCTGCGAATCAGGTTAAGAGCTCTGTGCATCCCGGCGGGCACGACATATTTGTCTTGTCGGTGTTGCCCCACAGTAATGATTGAAAGCGCATCTTCATATGTCAGTCCCAAACCGGTGGCTGGCAGCATTTGGACCATTTCCTTCGCGCTCAGCCACCCACATTTCTTAAACTCCTCAATAAATTGCAACGGATGAAAGTGGTAATGCACCTTATCCAGCGCCAAGCCTTTCTCCTGCGCCTCCTCCCAAAACGCCAGCGCCAGGTGATGCCGCTTCAGCCTGCCATACGCCTCATCGCTAAGGCACTCACTCGTCCTCAACACATTCGCCGGGCGTTGATCAGGATCGTCGACCTTCAGCCAGCCCCATCGCTGATCAAAATCGTCACGCGACCATTCCGTGGGAATCTTCACCACACAGCGGCGCAACGCCTTGGATACCTGCGCGGTGCGAATCTTGGCGGTGGCGCGTGCCAGGCGGTCTTGGTATTGCATCAAGGCGTGCGCGCCGGTCGCCACCTTGTGGATCGCGTCGCCTATGACGCCTGTCACCTGCGGTAGCGGATGCGGCGTGGGTTTTAACGGCTCAATCAGGTTCAGCAGCGTGCCGGAATCACACCGGCTATTCCCATCCAGGTCGTCGTCAATAAACGTCCAGCCTTGCCAATGCGGAAAATCAGCGTCGCTGTAGACGCGAACGCCTGCCGCATTCAGATCAACAAAAAATATGCTGCCATCAGACAGCCGGACTCTGCGGATATGCGGCAGCCGGCCGTTATACAGATCGCTTTGCGCTGGTGCATCAGGACCCAGCACACGGCCAAAGCGCAGCATTTCAAAGCCCGCGCTGGGGCAACCTGGATAGTTTTTGACGGCGGTGTTGTAAAGCTCGTACGAACTCTCGCTTTTCTCGGCGGCGCCTTGCAAGATGCCGGTTACCTTGCCCTGCCGGTTGCGGGCAGTGACCGTGAAAACTCCGCGCTGTTCGCTGATGCTGATGATTAGCTCTGCTGTCGTCCGTGCCGCCACCGGTACATGCCAGTTCGCCCAATGGTCGGGATTTGAACCGGAAGGAAAGCGGTCGGCCAGTGCGCCGTATACCCCAGGCACGTAGATCGTTCTTTCGGTTGCGCTAGGGGTGGGTAGATCAAACATATTCTGGTGGGCGCCGGTTACCCAGTTGAACCACGTCTTCTCGTCCCCCTCCCGCACCGCGCCGCTAATGGACTTGCGGTTCATCTTCCACAACTGATCCGGGGTGGTGCCGAACAAGGATGCAATGGCATCGGGGCGATCATTGCTTCCCGGTTGCCCGGATTGAAATAAGCGGGTGAGATAGGTGCTTCGAAACTCACGAGGGTTCGTGTCGTACAGCGGGGTATTGGCCGGCAGCACAAAATGAATATCACCCCACACGCAGTCGCGTCGGCCTTCCTTGCTTTTCAGTTCACCCGTGCTGCGACCCAGCAGTCGCTCAACGTTGGCCTTGTCGGCCACGATTTCGAAGTGAATGCGGTGGGGTTCACCGTAGATGTAGCCCGCCTGAGCGATGGCCTCTTTGCGGTACACCTTGTCGCCGGTGTTCAAGGCGAGTTTTGTGCCCGCGTTCTTTTCCAAAGCGTGCAGGTGCTGATAGATCGAATAGAAGGTGACGCTGACGCCTTCACCGATCTCGGTGTCGTGCTTCAGGACCAAGACGCCGTTGCTGGTCCAGCCCTTGTAGTACATCAAGGGGGCATTGGATGGCGAGGCGGCATCGATTGCCGGTTTAGGTTTGTCGCTGGCCCTGGCATACACCACGACGCCATCCGCAATCGCCCGCACCGGTTCAGGATTCTGTGGAGACCCCGGCGCCACCAGATGCACTCCGCCATGCCAGCCAAACTGATGGCTGACAGGAAACGCACCCTTGCCGGATTTTTCACCCAGGCTCCAGTAGGCATTGCTCTCCGCGTCTTCGGCTTGCAGCACGGCGCGTAGGAAGGGTGCGCTGATCAACATGACGTCTTACTCCCAGGTTCGAACTGCGATGAACTCCTGCGCGGTTCCTTACTCTGACAACGGAATATCCGCCGGGTCGACGTCGCGCGACACGGCGGGCATTCCCGCTATCTGGAGTGAGCTGCCGCTGCCCGAGCTGCTCTGGCTCAGGGGCCCCTTGATCTTGATTTCGACGCCATCCAGCGTGATGCCCGAGCCGTCGATGGTGATGGTGCCGCCAGGGCCCTTGAAGATCACTTTCTCGCCGGTCTGCAACTCGTAGACGGTGGTCTTGCGGTGTATCTTCTGGCCCACTTCAAGCAGGTCGTACCCTTCGATCTTCGTTTCGGCATACCCGCCGATGTCGGTCCAGTGGTTGGCCGCCGTCTTGTCGCGACGGCTGTTGCCGACGTCTTCCGTGCGGTCCTTGGCCGTATGTATGGTGTGATTGCGGCCCACGTTCAGGAAGTCGTCCTGGCCCGTGCTGTGACGGCGGTCTTGGCCGATATCGACGTGCTCGTTGTTGGCCACGGTTTCGCGGCGGTCGCGGCCGATGGCGATCGTCTCGTCGTTTTCGATCTTTTCGCTGCGGTCGTGTCCCACGAAGGTGGTTTCGTCGTGATTGACGTGGATGTTCTGGTCGCGCTGCGCATGCACGAAAATTTCTTCCTGATCGCGCTCATCTTCAAAGCGCAGTTCGTTGTAGCCTTCGCCCTTGTGGGTCTGGCTTTTGATCGTCATGCGCGTCTTGTGACGGGGCAGTTCGTAAGGCGGTAGTTGCAGCGCCATATGGGTGCGGCCCGTGATGACAGCCTGGTCCACGTCGCCATCCAAAAAATTCACGATCACTTCCTGTCCGATGCGCGGAATGGCCATGTGCCCCCACATCGCCCCGGCCCAGTTTTGCGACACCCGGATCCAGCACGAACTGTGTTCGTCGTGGCGGCCCAGGCGGTCCCAGGGAAACTGCACTTTGACGCGCCCGTAACTGTCGCAATAAATCTCTTCGCCTTTTGGCCCCGTCACCGTGGCAATTTGAGGCCCGTCGATGCGCGGCTTGGGCAGCGGCTCGGCACGCCATTCCGTATGTTTGGAGACAAGCTCTGCCGTGTAGGCATAGCGCGTGCCTTGCTGTGCATCGGCGCCGTCTTCCTGTTGGCTGCTGTGCTGCACGCCGTGATGACGCATGCGTACCGGGCGCCAGCCTTGGTTCAGGTCGCTGCGCGGATGGCCTTCCAGTTCGAATGACAAGCCCGGGACCAGGCGCGGGTCATCGCCTTCGACCGTGGCGACGCGCGCATCGCGCCGTAGCCCACGCAGGCGGTTCTCGGTGAACGGTATGCCCGCTTCGTCGCGTTTGTAGCGGCCCGGGTAGTCATAGCGTTCGTAGTGGCGATGCTGGTGGTCCAGGTTGACGCCATCGCGGCTGTGTTCCTGCGTGTACCTGGGGTGCGTGTAGGTGTAGTCGCGTTGGGTTTGGCGGGCCGTGCGTACCTGTTCGGCGTAGGTGAAGCGGCGCAACGCCGGTTCGGCTTGGTCGCCACCCGGTGCAGGCTGGTACTGAACCGGGCCGCCGTCGATGTTGCCGTGGATATGCAGACGGTCGCTGTGGACCAGGCGGTGGCCTTTGGCATGATGATGAAAGGCATGGAAGAAGCCTTCTTCGCGCGCCAGGCGTTCCAGGAAATACAGATCGGTGTCGCCCGCCTGCACGCAGTATTCGCGGGGCAGATGTTCGTGGGTGACCGTCTGTTCGTAGTCCAGGACCCCGTGTTCTTTAAGCACCGCTTGCAGGATTTCGGGTACGGACAGATGCTGGAAGATGCGCCAGTCTGAACACAGGCCGGCGCGGGCCAATAGCGGTTCGACGGTGGCGCGGTAGCGGGTGCGGCGAAAGCCGGTGGTGCCTTGTTCGAAGCGCGAGACCACGCCGTGCACGTAGCGTACTGGGATGCCTTGATGCCAGATGGTCAGCAACGCTGCCTGATCCAGCACCAGGCCGAAGTCCACCGATGATTCATGGCTGGCCAGAGCTAGGTCCAGGCGAAAGGGCTCGGACAAGCCCTCGTCCAGGGTGAACTCGACCACTTCAAAGTCCATGCCGCCTACGATGCCAAAGCTGAATCGAAAGTCGTGTTTGTGACTCACGATGCCCCCCATTGAGTGCGTGATGCGGCACATCTTGGACAGCGATTCAGGGTATGGCTATAGGACGACTAAGAAATATTGAACATCGAAGGCGGGACGTTATCGAGCGTGCTTGGCTGATGCCGGCCTTTTCAGAAACCAGCGATATAAATCATGCTTATCCAGCGGTATCCCGATCCATGGATCGCAGCGCCTTGGGGATGCGGTAGCGCTTGCCGTCAAACGTCAGGGTGTGGCGGGTCTTGCCTTGCTTGATGGTTTTTTCCTCGCAGCCGCCTTGCTGCACCGAAGCGCGGCTGGCCGAGTACGATTCGGTGGCGATCAGGTTGCGGTAGCCACGGCGTTGCGTGTCGCCTATCGCCAGGCTGACGGCGATTTCCGAGAATTCGCCCGCGCAGGTGGTGTCCCATTCGCCGGACGAGTGGTTGACGATCATGCCGTCCAGCACCAGGCGCAATTCGTTTGCATGCACGGTGAACAGGCGCAGGCTGGTTTCGTCGAAGGGGTTGGCGCGCGATGCGCCCTCGCGTTCGATCCGGATGCCGAAGGCGCGCTGGTCGGCCGCCACGTCATAGCGCGCCGTGTCGAACGCCAGCCCGACGATGCGCACGGCATCGTCCGACATCAGGTCCACCAGCCTGCGCCGTTGGCGCACTTCTAGCGTTTGCTTGTCCAGCACCAGCACGTCCAGGTCGCCAACGTGGCCGTTCTCGGGGTCGGGCGTGTCCTGCATCAAGGGCACCGCCACCAGCAACAGATCCGGGTTGGCGGGCCAGACCTTGCAGGCCACGGCAAACGGCGCGCCTACATCGGCATCGGACAGCGTGACGATGGCGTGTCCTTCCGCAAGGCGAATGCGGCCTTGGGCGTCGGGCTTGTCGGTGTTGTTGTAGGCGGCGCGCACGATGCCGGCTGCTTCGGGGCAGGGGCCGCTGGCGGCTTGTGCGGCGCCGCAAGCCAGTATGGCGGCCAGGGTCAAGGCGCCGGTCAACAGCGAATAGGGACGGAGCATGGCGGGTGGGCGGAGGGGAGACGCTCGAATTTTACTCAGGCCGCGTCTTGGGGCCGGAATAGCGACTAGGGTTGCTACCCGTTCAGCCGCCGTGAAGCCCAGCTTAATAAATCCTTAATTGGCAGCCACGCGGCGCTGCGTCAGAGTGCGCAACAGAGAAAACGGCCGTCAGATGCCGTCCTGGTCGGCGAACCGATCCGCCGCGCCATCAACCCCGCACAGCAAAACCCTATCGAAAGAAATCCGGGACACACCGGGTGGCTTGCTATCGACCGTTGCCACGTGGTGGCGGTCATCCATGTTGGTTCGAGGAGACGACAATGAGCAAAAGCTGGAAGAGCGTTGCAGGTGTGTTGGGGGCGATGGCGATCATGGCGGGGGCGGGCGCGCAGGCCGCCGACGCGCCGCCCGACGTCAAGCTGATGCAGATGTCCGTGGGCAAGATCGAGCTGGACAAAGGCTTCATGACCGCCATGGTCGATGTGGGCACCAAGATCAAGATCCCCGTGCCCGCCTATGTCATTCAGCATCCGCGCGGGCTGGTCCTGTTCGATACCGGCATGAACCAGGCCACCGCCGACGGCAACTGCGCCAACTACTGGGGGCAGGGCCTGTGCGGCGCCTTCAATTCCATCCAGGGCCGCGACGAAGTCATCGACCGCCAGTTGAAGGCCGCGGGCTTTGACGTCAGCGACGTGAAGTACGTGGTGTATTCGCACTTCCACCTGGACCACGCCGGCAATATCAAGATGTTCCCCAAGGCCAAGCATGTGGTGCAAAAGGCCGAGCTGCGCGCCGCCTGGTGGCCCGAAAAATTCCAGCGCGCCGCCTATGTCATGAAAGACTTCGACACCACGCGCGACTACGACTTCATCCAGGTGGAAGGCGACTTCGACCTGTTTGGCAACGGCACCATCGTGCTGCTGGACACCAAGGGCCACACGCAGGGCCACCAGTCCTTGCAAGTGAAACTGAAGAATACCGGCACGGTGCTGCTGGCGGCTGACGCCATCTACACCGCTGAAAACGAGGCCGGCGTCATTCCGGGCATCACCTGGAACACCGCCGCGTCGATGCAGGCTATCGACCGGCTCAAGCAGATACGCGATGCGCGCCAGGGGCAGCTTTGGTATAGCCACGACGCCGAGCAGCATGCGCAGAACGCCAAGACCAAGATCTTTGACTAAGGCGCTGGCCCCAACACCGACCCGGGCAATCCCGACCCCGCCACTTCGACCCAAGGCATCCCATGCAGCCGGCTGTTGCTTTGCATCAGGTCTGCAAGTCGTTCGGGCCCCGGCAGGTCCTGCATTCCCTGAGCCTTTCCGTGGCGCCCGGGGAAATCGTGGGCCTGTTGGGGCCGAACGGCAGCGGCAAGACCACCACCCTGCGCCTGATGGCCGGGTTCTACACCCCCGACAGTGGCCGCGTCACCGTGCGCGGCCAGGAACCCGCCCCAGGCCGGGGCAATGCGGACATCGGCTATCTGCCCGAACGCGCGCCGCTGTACGACGCGCTGACCGTCATGCAATACCTGGAGTTTGGCGCGGGCGTAAAGGTGGCCGGCGGGGCGCGCGCGCGTCGCCAGGCCATTGAACGCGCCATCGACGGCTTCGACTTGCAAGCCGTTGCCGGCAGCGCCATCGGCCGCCTGTCCAAGGGCCAGCGGCAACGGGTGGGGCTGGCGCAAGCCGTGCTGAATGATCCGCCCGTGCTGCTGCTGGACGAAGCCACCAACGGCCTGGACCCGGTGCAGATCGTGGAAGCACGCGCCATGATCCGCCGCTGCGCCGAAGGGCGCGCGGTGGTGTTCAGCAGCCATCTCATGCAAGAGGTGGAAGCCCTGTGCACCCGCATCGCCATCCTGCGCCAAGGCCATCTGGTGGAAGACGCAGCCTTGGGCCAGGCGCAGTCGGCGCTGCAATTGCAACTGGCCTTGCCCATGTCGGGCCACGCGGCCTTGCATACCGCCTTGTCGGCCTGCCCGGGCGTGCACGCGGTGGACGCCACGGTGCTGGACGCCGGGCTGAGCAAGTGGCGCATCAGTTGGAACACCGCCAGTGGTGGTGAACAGCCAGGCGCCGTGTGCGACCAGGTGCTGCGCATTGTGCTGGCGCATGCCCAGGTGCGCGCCGTGCTGTCCTTGCGCGACGCCGTCGAAACCCGCCTGCTGGCGGCGCTGGCGCCAAATGATCCGGTGTTGCGGAGGCGCGCATGAAGGGCTTTCTTGCCTTGTACCGAAAAGAGCTGCGCACCGACTTCGGCTCGCCCGTGGCGCTGGTGGTGGTGGCCGTGTTCTGGGCGCTGTCGGGCTACCTGTTCAGCTTCAATCTGTTCTTCGTCAGCACCGGGCAAATGGTGACGGCGTTTCACAACATGACGATCCTGCTGATCCTGGTGATGCCGCTGGTCAGCATGCGCGCGTTTGCGGAAGAGGCGCGCCAAGGCACGCTGGAATTGCTGCTGACCTTGCCCTTGTCGGACGCAACGCTGGTGGCGGCCAAGTACGCGGCGGGGCTGACCGTGCTGGCCTTGATGCTGGCGGGCACGAGCGCCGCCGTGCTGCCGCTGGCCTGGTACGGGCAGCCTGACTACGGCCCCATCGTGGGCGGCTACATCGGCGTGTTCCTGTACGGCGCGCTGTTCCTGGCGATAGGCATTGCCGTGTCCAGCGCCTGCGCGAACCAGATCGTGGCGGCCAGCGCCACCTGGGGCATCCTGGTGTTGCTGTGGTTCATGGATTACCCGGCCGCGCTGGATGCCTTTCCGGCCTTGTCGCCGTTATTCCAGGCGCTGTCCTTGTCGGCGCAGCATGTGGACTTTATTCGCGGCGTGCTGCCTGGGCCCGCCACGGTGACGCTTGCCAGCGTGGCGGTGCTGGCGCTGATGATCGCGGCCGTCAACCTGAAGCGCTGGAGGCTGCGATGAACGGCCACCCCGGCTTGCGCCGCGCGGGCAGACGGCTGTGGCTATGGCTGCCCGTGCTGGCGGTCGCGGCCTTGCTGCTGGCGCTGAACTTGTGGGCATCCCGACATCTGGGCCGTTGGGACCTGACCGCGCAACGGCTCTACAGCCTGTCGCCCGAAAGCCTGGAGGTGGCGCGCCAGATCAAGCAGCCTGTGGACGTGACCTGGTTCTACGACCTGCGCAACAAAAGCATGGTGGATGCGCTGGAACTGCTGCGCCAGTACGAGCACGCCAACCCGCTGATCCGCGTGCGCGGCGTGGACCCGGCGCTGCGCCCGGCCGAGGCGCGCGAAGCCGGCATCCAGTTCGCGGGCAGCGCGGTGCTGGCCGCCGACAGCCGCAAAATGACGATCAACGGCGGCACCGAAACCGACTTCACCAACGCACTGATCCGCATCAGCCAGCAGGGCGCGCAAACGGTGTGCTTCACGCAAGGGCATCGCGAAGCCATGCTGGACAGCCTGACGTCGCTGGACGATCTGGAAGACCACGGCGACGACGAAAACCTGGTGGCGCGTGTCGAAGTGCATGAGCAGCACGGCATGGCAATGGCGCGCAATGCCTTGCAGACGTTGGGCTTTGGCACCCGCGCCGTGAACGCGGGCAGCCTGGCGCAAGCGCTGCCAGCCTGCGCCGTGGTGGTGGCGGCCGGCCCGCGCACGCCCTTCGGCGCGGACGACACGCGGGCGCTGCGCCGCTGGACCGCTGCTGGCGGCAAGACCTTGCTGCTGCTGGAGCCCGACACGCAGCATGGCCTGGACGCCTTGCTGGCCGACTTCGGCATTGCGCGGCCTGCCGGTGCGTTGGTGGACCCGGGCAGCCACTATCGCAACGACGCCGGTAGCCCGGCGGTTAGCGACTACACCCGCCACAAGATGACGCGCGGCCTGCCATTAAGCTTTTTTCCCGGCGCGGCTGTGCTGGAGCCCGCGGGCGACAGCCTGCCCCCGGGGGTGACCGTGATTCCGGTGGCGCAGACGTCTGCCCAGGCGCATCTGCCGGGTCAAGCCGGCACGCGGCATACCTTGATGGCGCTGGCCACGCGCAACGCGCAGGCGGCGAGTACGGACGGATCGGCGCGGCCCACCCTGTTGGTGGCGGGCGATAGCGACTTTGCGACCAACCGCCATTTCGCCACCCTGGGCAACGGCGCGCTCTTCACCAGCGCGGTCACGCTGCTGGCTGGCGAAGACGCCTTGCTGACGATCCGCCCGCGCCATTATGAAAACCGCCGCGTCGAACTTACCAATCGCCAGATGCGTACGGTGTTCTGGACCAGCACCGTGGTCTTGCCGCTGCTGGCGTTGATGACGGGCTTGTTGCTGTGGTGGAGGCGGCGATGAACGGGGCAATGAACGCGGCGCGCATAGGCGGTGGCCTTCGCCGTCGCCATTGCCTTCGCCTTGCGTGGCCAATGCTGCTGGCGGCTGGGGTGGCGCTGTCGGCGTGGCAGTGGCATGAAGCCGGGGAGTCGCCCGCCATGCATGGCGGCCACACGCATCTGCACGACGATACCGGCAAGCCCGCGCGCCTGTATGCCTGGAACGCGGAGCAAGCGGCCCGCATCACCTTGGAGATCCCCGCATCCGCGCAGGCATCAAAGCAAACGTTGACGCTGCAACGCGGCGCGCAAGGCTGGGTAGCGACGCCCGCCGCCGCCAACTTCGACGCTGCCGACTTTCTGAACTTGTTCTCGCACGCGCGCAGCGACCGCATCCTGAACCCGCATGCGGACGAATCCTATGGCTTGAACCCACCCGCGCTGCGTATCGCCATCGACGACGCCAACGGCGCCGCGCTGGCCCGCATGGACGTGGGGGCGCTTACGCCGGATGGCCTAGGCCGTTATGTGCAATTGCCCGACGAGCCGCATCTGCGCATCATCCCCAATTACCAGACGCGGGCGCCTTTGGCAGCGATCCAGGTAAACCCGCAGACGATAAGCACGCCTTCAACGGCCACTCTATCGCTTGTGAAACCCGGCTTGCACAAAGATAAATAGGCGCTGAAAACGCGCATCCCTATACTTCTTTTCCACATCGGACGAGTACGAAAAGCGGGCATTGCCAGCCATCACACCCGTCCATATAAACGCCTTCCGGCCTGATCCGTATTGCATCGGAAACAGGCACGGCAAGGTCCATAACGAGACAAGGGCGCGCCATGCGCGTCCCGGGCGACATGCCCGTACCACCGTGCTGGGGACGCACGTTGCCAAGGCAACGCATCGCCCGCGCGGCAGGTGCTTAGCGGATTGGGAGAAGACGCTTGACCTTGGATCTACTGCCTCTCGCCTTGGTGGATGGCGTGGCGTACGCCAGTCTGCTGTTCCTGGTGTCGATGGGACTAACCCTGGTGTTCGGCGTGATGGGCATCTTGAATGTCGCCCATGGCGCCTTCTACGCCTTCGGTGGCTATGCCGCGGCCAGCCTCGTCATGTTCCTGGCGCCCAAGACCGATTCCCCCTTCCTGCTGTTCGCCGCCTTGTTCGTGGCCGCCATCGCGGTGGGCCTGGCCTTGGGCAGCATCATGGAATTCGTGCTGATCCGCCGTGCGCAAAATTACGACCCCATTCTGAAGCTGCTGATCACCTTTGGCGGCTTCCTGATGCTGGAAGACATTCAGCGCCTGCTGTGGGGCGCGCAGCCCTATAGCGCCAGCGAAGTCGTCAACCGCCTGGGCAATATCGAAATCGGTGACATCACCTACACCACTTACCAACTGGTGGTGGTGCCGGTGACCGCCGTGCTGGCCTACGTGTGCCTGGAATTCTTCCTGCGCCACACCAAGCTGGGCAAGCAGACGGTGGCCACCACGCACAACCGTGAAGTGGCCACGTCGCTGGGCATCAACGCCAAGAAGATCGGCTACGTCACCTTCGTGATCGCGACCATTCTGGGCGCGCTGGGCGGCGCGATGGCCGCGCCCACCACGTCGCTGGTGCCGGGCGCGGGCACCGACATGACCGTGCTGTCGTTCGCCGTCGTCGCCACGGCGGGCCTGGGGCAGATCACTGGCGCGCTGATTGCCGCATTGCTGATTGGCGTCATGCGCTCCATTGCCGTCTACGCCGCGCCTGAACTTGAAGTGGCGGTGCCGTACATCATCATGGTGCTGGTGCTGATCATCCGGCCGCATGGCTTGTTCACCGTCGCCCAAGCCCGGAGGATCTGATGAAAGTCGTCGTACTCAGCCTCGTGGCCGCGCTGGCCACGCTATTGCTTGGCTATACCTATTCGTGGACCATCACGCCGATCGTCATCGGCCTGACCTACGCCATCGCCGCCTTAGGCGTGTCGGTGATGGCCCGCGCCGGCCAGATCTCGTTCGGCCACGCCATGTATTCCTGCATCTCGGCCTACACGGTGGCCTTTCTGGCGCGCGCCATGCCGGGCGCCGATGCGCTGGTGCTGATACTGGCCGGTGTCGTGGCCAGCTTCCTGGCCGCCATTGTGATCGGCCTGTTCGTGGTGCGGTATCGCGGCATCTTCTTCGGCATGCTGAACCTGGCGCTAAGCATGGTGTTGTTTGCGCTGCTGGGCAAGCTCTACACCCTGACAGGCGGCTCGGACGGCATGCGCATCGTGCGGCCCGCCATCGCTGGCGTGCTGATGGAGCGCGATGCATTCGAACGCGCCTTGCTGGTGTTGACGCTGGTCGTATCGCTGGTGCTGGCCTGGTGGGTGCAGCGCTACTTCCGGTCGGGCAGCGGCCAGGCGCTGGCGGCCATCAAGACGAACGAAACGCGCATTGAATACCTGGGGTTTTCCGCTTACTTCATCATGTGGAAGGGCTATCTGCTGTCGGCCGTGGTGGTGGGGTTTTCAGGTGCGATCCTGGCGCTGATGCAGGGCCTGGTCACGCCGGAAATCGGCTCGTGGCTGCGGTCGGGCGAGTTCGTGTTCATCACGATTCTGGGCGGGGCCGGGCATGCCGCCGGCGCGTTCCTGGGGGCGGTGGGCTTTGAAACCGTGAAGCTGGTGTCGGCCGCGTACTTCCCCGGCCTGTGGCAGTTCTTGCTGGGCCTGACGCTGATCCTGGTGATCTTCATGTTCCCCACCGGCTTTGTCGGCCAGATCATGCAGCGCGTCGCCACGAAAAAACGCGACCAAGCTCGGGCCCGCGCCGGCGCCAACGCCGCCTTGCAGGCGCGTGTTTCCGCCGCTACGCAATCGCCGGCTAGGAACTGAAAATGAAACCTCTTATTCAAACCACCGACCTGCACCTGTCCTTCGGCGGCGTGATCGCGGCCGACAACATCAACTTTGAATTGCATGAAGGCGAACGCCTGGCCGTCATTGGTCAGAACGGCGCGGGCAAGACCACCTTCATCAACATCTGCACCGGCTACCTGGCGCCCTCCAAAGGCAAGGTGTACTTCGACGGGCGCGACGTCACGGCCATGGCCCCACGCAAGATCGTGCGCCTGGGGCTGGGCCGTTCGTTCCAGCTGCCGCAGTTGTTCACCGAGCACACTGTGCGCCAGTGCGTGCAGATTGCCGCCGCGCGCCGCAACAAGGAACTGAGCTGGTTCCGCTCTTTGGAAAGCACCATCGACGACAAGGAAGTGGACGCCACGCTGGACCTGGTGGGCCTCTTGCCCGAAGCCGACGAAGCGTCCATTGAACTGCCCGAAGGCAAGCGCAAGCTGCTGGATGTGGCCATGGCGCTGGCGCTGCGCCCCAAGTTGCTGATCATGGACGAGCCCACCAGCGGCGTGGCGTCCGAAGACAAATTCGCCTTGATGGAAACCGTGATGCATGCGCTGGACGAACGCCGCGTGACCAGCTGGTTCGTGGAGCACGACGTGGACATCGTGTCGCGTTACGCCACGCGCGTGGCCGCCTGGATCGCGGGCAAGGTGGCGGCCGATGGCACGCCGGACGAAGTCCTGAACAACCCGCAGATCAAAAGCGAAGTGCTGGGGGCCTGAGTCATGCTGAACCTATCCGACATCAACGTAGACCTGGCCGGCAACCGCATTCTGCGCGACGTCAGCGCCAGCTTCGACGCGTCCAAGACCATCGGCATCGTGGGCCGCAACGGCGCGGGCAAGACCACGTTGCTGCGCACCATCATGGGCCTGACCAAGATCAAGTCGGGCAAGATCATGTTTGACGGCGCCGACCTCAGCGCCATGCCCGGCCACAAGCGCGCCGCATTGAAAGTGGGCTACGCGCCCGAAGACCGCGTGATCTTCCCCACCATGACCGTGCAAGAAAACCTGAACCTGCCTTGCGAGGTGCAAGGCCAGTCCAAGACGGACATCGCGGCGCGACTCCAGACGGTCTTGAAGGTGGTGCCGCAACTGGAACCCATGCTGGGCCGCTCGGGCTCGGCCTTGTCGGGCGGCCAGGGAAAGATGGTGGCGCTGGCGCGCGCCATCATGGTCGGCACCCGCTTGCTGATGCTGGACGAACCCTTCCAGGGCCTGGCCCCCAAGCTCGCGCGCGACTACACCGAAGCGCTGGAACGCCTGAAGGAGTTGCAGCCCGAGCTGTGCGTGGTCATCACCGAATCCAACGTGAAGCTGCTGGGCGGCATCCCTGACCAGATATGGACGATTGAGCGCGGCTCGATCACCTTGAATTGACTACCGGAGACATTGCATGACGCAGATGATTATCAACGGCCGCCAGGTTGACGCCCAGGACGGGCGCACCATCGACGTGGTGTCGCCCGTGGACGGCGAGGTGTTCACCACCATTCCGCGCGGCCAGCAGGCCGACGTCGATGCCGCCGTGCAGGCCGCGCGCGCCGCGCTGGATGGCGACTGGGGCCGCATGACGGCGTTGGAACGGGGCCGCCTGCTGCTGCGTCTGGGTGAATCCGTCTTGGCGCACCACGAAGAACTGGCGCAGCTGGAATCGCGTGATACCGGCAAACCCATGTCCACCGCGCGCGGCGACATCACCGTGTTGGCGCGCTACTTCGAGTTCTACGGCGGCGCGGCCGACAAGGTCCATGGCCAGACCATACCTTTTCAGAAGGACTATTCGGTTCAGCTAATTCGCGAACCGCTGGGCGTCACCGCCCACATCATCCCGTGGAACTACCCGGCGCAGATGTTCGGCCGCAGCGTGGCGCCGGCCCTGGCCATGGGCAACGCCAGCGTGGTCAAACCGGCCGAAGACGCCTGCCTGTCCATCATCCGCGTGGCCGAACTGGCCCTGGAAGTGGGCTTTCCGGCGGGCGCGCTGAACATCGTGACGGGCCTGGGTGAAGAGGCGGGCGCCAGCCTGTCGCGCCACGCCGACATCAACTTCATCACCTTCACCGGGTCGAACGAAGTGGGCGTGCTGATCCAGCAGGCGGCCGCCGTCAACGCCGTCAAGTGCGTGCTGGAACTGGGCGGAAAGTCGGCGCACATCGTGTTTGACGACGCCAATACCAAGGCGGCCATCCCCGCCATCGTGAAGGGCATCGTCCACAACACCGGCCAGACCTGCACGGCGGGCAGCCGCCTGCTGGTGCAACGCGGCGTTTACGCCGATTTCATGAAGGCGCTGGCCGAAGAGTTTTCCAAGGTGCGCGCCGGCACGCCCGACATGGACCTGACCTGCGGCCCCGTCGTCAACAAGGCGCAATTCGACCGCGTGAACCGCTACATCGCCAAGGGTCTGGCCGACGGCCTGACCGTGGCGGCCGAAGGCGGCATTGCCGATGGCGTGCCCAAGGGCGGCTACTTCGTGAAGCCCACGCTGTTCTCCGCGCCCTCGCATGACAGCAGCTTGCTGACCGAAGAGATCTTCGGGCCGGTACTGGTGGCGCTGCCCTTTGACACCGAAGCCGACGCCATCCGGCTGGCCAACGCCACCGACTACGGCCTGTTGGGCGCGGTCTGGACCGAGAACGGCGGACGCCAGCAGCGCGTGGCGCGCGGCATCAAATGCGGCCAGGTCTACATCAATGGCTTTGGCGCGGGCGGCGGCGTCGAACTGCCGTTTGGCGGCGTCAAGAAAAGCGGCCACGGGCGCGAGAAGGGCTTTATCGCCCTGGAAGAAATGAGCACCACGAAAACGTTGATCCAGTTCTACGGCGAATGATCGCCACGCCATCTACGGAGTCCAGTCATGAGTCAGTTGCAGGGTAAGGTCGCCATCGTCACGGGCGGGGGCAGCGGTTTCGGTGAAGGCATCGTCAAGCTGTACGCCAAGGAAGGCGCCAAGGTCGTCATCGCCGACATCAACAAGGAAGCCGCCGACCGCGTGGCCGGCGAAGTGGGCGCGGCCGCGCTTGCCGTGAAGGCCGACGTGTCCAGCCGCGCCGACATCGATAACGTGGTGCGCATGTGCCTGGAGCAATTCGGGTCGGTCGATATCGTGGTCAACAACGCCGCCATCACCCACAAGAACCAGCCGATGCTGGACGTGGACGAGGCCATGTTCGACCGCATGTTCGAGATCAACGTGAAGTCCATCTATCACATGGCGCAGGCCGTGGTGCCCGTGATGCGCAAGCAAAAGCGCGGCGTGATTTTGAACGTGGGGTCCACCGCCGGCATCCGCCCGCGCCCCGGCCTCAGTTGGTACAACGCGTCCAAGGGCGCGGTCAACGTGCTGTCCAAGTCCATGGCCGTGGAACTTGGCCCCGACGGCATCCGCGTCAACGCGATTTGCCCTGTGATGGGCATCACCGGCATGTTCGAACTGTTCATGGGCTTGCCCGACACGCCCGAGAACCGCGCCAAGTTCGTGTCCACCATTCCGCTGGGCCGCTTCTGCCAACCCTCGGACGTGGCGGCGGCGGCCTTGTTCCTGGCCAGCGACGCCGCGGAGTTCATCACCGGCGTGGAGTTCCCCGTGGACGGCGGACGCACGGTATGAAAATCAAAGCGGCGTTGTTGCGTAACGTAGGGGTGCCCGGCCCCTACGCTCAGACCCAGCCATTGGCCATTACCGAGGTCGAACTGGACCCGCCCGGCACGGGCGAAGTGCTGGTACGCATCAAGGCGGCCGGCCTGTGCCATTCCGATTTGTCGGTCATCAACGGCGACCGCCCGCGCGGCGTGCCGATCGTGTTGGGGCATGAGTCATCGGGCGAAGTGGTCGAGACCGGCCCTGGCGTTACCGATCTGAAACCCGGCGATCACGTGGCCATGGTGTTCGTGCCCAGCTGCGGCTGCTGCAACCCCTGCATGGAAGGCCGCCCCGCGCTGTGCGAACCCGGCGCCGCCGCCAACACGCAGGGCACCTTGCTGGGCGGCGACCGCCGCCTGCACATCGGCGACGAATACCTGAACCACCACACCGGCGTGTCCTGCTTTGCCGAATACGCCGTGGTGTCGCGTCGTTCCTGCGTGAAGGTCAACGTTGAACTCAGCCACCGCGAGGCCGCGCTGTTCGGCTGTGCCGTGCTGACCGGCGCGGGCGCGGTGCTGAACCGGGCGCGCATCAAGGCCGGCGATACCGCCGCCATCGTCGGGCTGGGCGGCGTCGGCTTGTCGGCCTTGCTGGCGGCGGTTGCGGCCGGCGCGCGGCGCGTCGTTGCCGTCGATCTCAGCGACGAAAAACTCGCCCTGGCCAAAGAGCTGGGCGCCACCCACGTGGTCAACCCTAAGCAGGTCAAGACGGACGACGACCTGTTCGACCTGGCAGGCGGCCGCGTGGACTACGGCTTTGACATGGCGGGCGCCGTGCCCGCGTTCGAGACCGCCTACAAGCTGACCCGGCGCGGCGGCGCCACCGTCACGTCGGGCCTGCCCAACCCCAAGTTCAGCTTCCCGCTGTCGCTCTCGCAGATGGTGGGCGAAGAGCGCGACATACGCGGCAGCTACCTGGGGTCGGGCGTGCCCGCCATCGACATCGGCCGCTACATCGATCTGTACAAAGCCGGCCGCTTGCCGGTGGACAGGATGATGGGCAAATCATTTTCGCTGGACCAGATCAACGAGGGGTTCGATCACCTCGCCACCGGCGGCAGCCTGCGCGACGCCATCGTTTTCTAAGGGCATAGACCCGACTACAACACTGGAGACAAGACCATGAAAACCTCAAGACTCGCCGCCCTGTTAGGCGCCACCGTGCTGTCCGGCTTCGCGGCCCTGGCTAGCGCCGCCGACAAGCCCAAGGAACTGAACATCGGCATCTCGACCTTCCTGTCGGGCTCGGCCTCGGTGTTCGGCGTACCCGCCCGCGATGCGGCCGAAATCCTCATCCAGGATCTCAACGCCGCGGGCGGTATCGACGGCGTCAAGATCGTGCCCAGCTACATCGACGAAGGCGGCGGCGGTGAAAAGCTGCTGTCCGAATACCGCCGCCTGGCCGAAGGTGGCACCCGCGTGATGCTGTCCGCGATTTCCAGCGGCAACTGCAACATCGTGGCCCCCGTCGCCGAAGACCTGAAAGTGCTGAACGTGATGTGGGACTGCGGCACGGAAAAGGCCCTGGAAGGCAAGAAGTACAAGTACGTGGTGCGTACCCAAGCCAACGCCACCACGGAAATGGTCGCGCAGGTGCTGTACCTGATGAAGGTCAAACCCGACTTCAAGACGATTGCCATCGTCAACCAGGACTACGCCTGGGGCCGCGATTCGCGTGACATCTTCATGGCCGCGCTGAAGAAGTTCAAGCCTGATGTGAAGGTCGTGGCCGAGATGTTCCCCAAGTTCGGCGCCGCCGACTTCTCCACCGAAATCAGCCGCCTGCAAGCCCTGCGCCCCGACGTCATCGTGTCCACTTCGTGGGGCGGCGACCTGGACAACTTCGTGCGCCAGGCCTCGCAACGCAACCTGTTCAAGAACTCCACTTTCGTGCTGTCGCTGGCCGAAAGCTCGCTGGAACGCCTGGGCAACGCCTTGCCCGAAGGCGTCTACGTCGGCGCGCGCGGCGACCACTACTTCCTGCACCCGGAAACCAAGGACGACCCGCAGCACCAGGCTTTCGTGAAGAAATTCCACGACAAGACGGGCGCGTATCCGATCTATTCGGTCTACCACATGGCGCAAGCGCTTCAAGGCCTGAAAGCCGGCTACGAAAAAGCCATCAAGGACAACGGCGGTGCCTGGCCCACCGTGGAACAAGTGGCCGCCGCCATGCACGACGTGAACTTCAAAGGCTACGGCCGCGAAGTCAAAATGCACCGTGCCGACGGCCAAGCCCTGGAAGCGCAGTTGTTCGGCGTGACCAAGAAGAGCGACAAATATCCGTTCAAGGTCCTGGCCGACATTACGATCGTGCCGGCGGAACTGGTAACCCCGGGCGTGGAAGACACGTCGATGGGCTGGATTGAAAAGAACCTGACCCCGGACGTGCTGAAAAGCGACCAGATCAAGGTGTATTCGAACTGAGCAAGCTGTGTTGTGTGTGCAGGGATTCCCCGACGAGAAATCGTCGGGTTTTTTTTTGATACGGACGGTGAAGTGGTGGTCTAGCTTCGCCCCACCGGCAAACCTGCCACCGCCTCCTTGAAATCCGGAAACTCCTTCAGGTACTCCGCATTCCTTTCCAGGCGCTTCACCAATCGTTCATCCACCGTCAGGTTCAACACCGTCGCGCCATCCCAAAGCCGCGCTCGCTTCTTTACATGAATCAGCACCTTCTCGGTGAACTCCTTATACGAGTCATGCGGATGACACTGGTCGTAGTCCGTGGATACCCGCTGCGGAACGCCCGCTTCAAGCCCGACGTACCGCGCTTTCTCTTGTAGCCAAGCCGCCGGCAGCGTCTGCAAACTCCCGTCCCGATACCCACCCCCAATATCCGAATGCGCGCCAATAAACCAGCGCTGCTCTACCGGTCTGTCCGCAGGACGGGGCTCGGAGTTAACCAGCCGCGTCCACAAGGTCGGAAAATATGGCTCGCGATATTCGTTCGTGGCAATTGCATGATAAGCATGGTGGACATGATTGCTGAGTTCGGTGTCGTGGAAGTTATAGAACTTGGAAAACCCGGGAAACGAAATGCCGCCGACGGGTATCCCCAGGCTGCCTACCGTGTCCCAGACGCCCACAAAATGCAGGTCGGTGTCGCGCGAAAATTGCGTGCGAAACGAAAGCGCTTCGATGGAAGACGGATGGCAATCGTCGCGATAGAGCGCGTAGGCTTCAGCAACGTTGTCGTCAGTGGGGCTTTTAAGCAGCCCGCATTTGCGGACCATGCCGGCCAGGCTGCGCGCCGAGTACGCGCCACGGCTGAAGCCGAACAGGAAGATGTGATCGCCGGCTTCCTGGCGTTGGCATAGCCATTGGTAGCCGTGGCGGATATTGGCGGATAGCCCGGCGCCGAATGCGCCACCCAGGAATTTGTCGATGGCGGCCCACAGACCTTGGCCTTGCGTGCCGACGCCTTCGATATACAGGGTTTCCTGCGTGCTGGTTTCCGGGGCGGCTTTGTAGAGCTCGTAGGCGTTGGTGCGGTCGTTGGGTTCGTTCCACGTGCCGTCAAAGAAGATGGCCAGATTCTTCATCATGTTCAGCTCCCCACAGATCGAGTCTTCCGATACATCTGTTGCTGGCTGCGATGACGCCCGCGTAAGGCACGCTAGCACGCGGGTTGCGCGTTTGCCGCCTGCGTGGTTTCCCTGCTGGCGGCATGTACACCGCCTTTTTTACTAGCCGACAAGGCATAAAAAAGCCTGCGCCGAGGTGACGGCGCAGGCGAATCCCGAAGGCGGGATGGTCGAACTAGATAATGGGTAGCAATCCGATTCCTAAAGGATGGTATCCACGTAGAAGCGGTTGGTAGCGGAAGCGATCAGTTGATCGTCACAACTCCAACACCACCTTCCCACCCCCGCACGAGCGCGAGCAGCACGCCATCATCTTGTTGTTCGCGTCGCGTTCCGCGCGCGTCAGCACGACGTCCCGATGGTCGATCTGCCCCTCCAGCACGCGCACCTCGCACGATCCGCAGAGGCCTTCCTCGCAGTCGCTTTGCACGTCGATATTGGCGCCGCGCAGCGCGGTCAACAAGGTCTGATCCGCGGGCACGTTGATGACGATGCCCGAGTCCTTCAGCACGACTTCAAACGGCTGTTCCTTGGACGGGTCCAGCGTGCCCAAGGTGGAATGGAAATGTTCCACGCGCAGCGCATCTTCGGGCCACGCCGCGCAACAGGCCGCCAGCGCATCCAGCAAGCCTTGCGGACCACAGGCATAAATCTGCGTGCCGGCGTCCGGCTGAGACAGCAGCGCCGCGTAATCCGCACGCGTGCCTTCGTCTTTGACGTGAACTTGCAGGCGGTCGCCGTGCAGCGCGGCAAGCTCGTCCAGCATCGCCATGCACGCGCGCGAGCGGCCGCTGTAATGCATTTGGTAATCCAGGCCCAGTTCCTTGGCGCGTCGCGCCATGGCGCTGATGGGGGTGATGCCGATGCCCCCGGCAATCAAGATCAGCTTGTCGGCCGCTTCATTCATGCGGAAGTGATTGCGCGGCCCACGGATGCGCAAGCGTGCGCCGACCACCGCGTTCGCGTGCATCCACGCGGAACCGCCCCGGCCTTCTGTTTCCTTCAACACGGCAATTTCAAATACACCGGCTTCCGAAGGATCACCGCACAAGGAGTATTGGCGCGACAAGCCCGTGTCGCCGCATTCCACGTCGATGTGCGAGCCCGGCGTCCAGCGCGGCAGCGGCTTGCCATCGGGCGACACCAAACGCAGGCGCAGGATGCCGTCAGCGGCCTCGACCGCGCTTTGCACGACGACGGGCCGGGTGATGGCGTGCGACGAGGGCTCGCCGATACGCACGGGGTGCTGATCATTCAGCAATGTCGGCGACGCGAGTTCCGGGTTCTGCTTCGGGTCCCACTCCACCCACAGGTGCTCCGGCCCACGAAACGAGGTATTGGGCACATAGGTAAACGACTGCTCCGACAGCTTCATATGCGGCAGGCGGCGCGTGAGTTCTTCCAGGAAGATCTGCATTTCCATGCGGGCCAGGTTCTTGCCCATGCATTGGTGCGAGCCGTAGCCGAAGGTGAGCTGGTCGCTGGCGTTTTCGCGGCGGATGTCGAAGAGGTCGGCGTCGTTGAACTGGCCTTCGTCGTGGTTGGCGGACGATGTGACGATCAGCAGCTTGGAGCCTGCCGGGATCGGTACACCGGCGATCTCGACGTCGCGCGTGGCCAGGCGGCGCCACGCCGCAACCGAGCCGTTATGGCGCAGGCATTCTTCGACGGCGTTGGGAATCAGGTCGGGGTCTTCGCAGATTTCGCGCCAGGCGTCGGGGTGTTGCAGCAGCAGCTTGATGGCGTTGGCGGACGCGTTGGCGGTGGTTTCGTGGGCGGCGACGATGCCGGCCATCATCATGGAATGCAGGTAGGAATCGGTGACGACGTCGGGATGCGTCTGCTGCTTGCGCAAGCCGTACTGCATCCAGCCGGGGCCGGACGGGTCCTGACGCATCTTGTCCAGGATCTTGCCGGCCAACTGCCAGAAGTTGCCGACGGCATGCGCCACGGCCACTTGTTCTTCGGGCTTGGGGCGGCCCCAGGTGTTGACGGTGTGCGCGATGGAGTATTGGCGCAGCAGGTCCATGTCTTCTTCGGGCACGCCCAGGAAATGCAGCGCAACCGTCAGCGGCACTTCCCACAGCATCTGGTCGACGAGATCGGCGCGACCGTCGTTGACGAAGCGGTCGACGTATTCGCGGGTCAGGCGGCGCACCATGGGCTCGTGGTGCTTGAGTTCTTCGGGCGTGAACGGGTCCATCAGCACGCGGCGGCGCGGCATGTGGGCGGGTTCGTCTTCGTTGACCAGCGTGCGGTTCATGGCGTAGCCGTACGACTCCAGCACGGCGTTGGCCTCGGGGCCGGTGGGGGTGATTTTTTCCAGCGCAATGGAGGGGCTGAAGGTGATGTTGTCGCGAAAAATCGCCTTGATGTCTTCGTAGCGCGTGACCACCCAGTAGCCCAGCTTGGGGCTGTAGAACACGGGTTCTTGTTCGCGCGCCCAGCGCACGTACTCAGGCGGGTCTTGCTGGTAGCCATCGCCAAAGGGGTCGAACTCGGCCGCGCGGGCGCTGACGGGGCAGCCGGTGGGGCTTTGCATCGCGGCAAGCGCCGCGTGATCGATGGGACAGCCCGACGGGCGCGAGGAAGAGGGCGATTGGCTCATGATGCTTTCCGTGTATTCGTGATGCATCGGCCTGCCGCGTGAGCGGCAGGCCGCGGGTGCTGATGGCAGCGCTTAGTCCAGCGTAATCTTCAGATCAGTGATCAGCTTTTGCCAGCGGGCGCGTTCGCCCTTGAGCATCTCGGCGTATTCAGCGGGCGTGTTGCCGACCGGCTCGATGCCGAAGTCCACCAGGCGCTTGCGCGTGGCCGGGTCGTTGATGGTGGCCACCACCTGCTTGTTCAGCGCGTCGATGACGGCGGGCGGCGTGCCAGCCGGCACCACCACGCCCACTTGCGCGGACGCTTCGACGTTTTTCAGGCCGACCTCGGCGAAGGTGGGCACGTCGGGCAGTTGCGGCAGGCGGGTCGGGTTGGCGACGGCCAGCGCGCGAACCTTGCCGCCGTTGATGAAGCCGGCGCCTGCGGCCAGGTCGACCATCATGGCGGGGATCTGGCCGCCCGCCACGTCCGCCAACGCGGGCGATGCGCCGCGATACGGCACGTGGGTCATGGTCAGTCCGGTTTCCACTTTCAGCAGTTCCATGGCCAGGTGGTGCGGGCTGCCCGCGCCGGCGGAACCGTAGTCCAGGCCTTCCTTGCGCGACTTGGCCTCGGCCAGGAATTCCTGCACGGTGTTGACCTTCATGGACGGGCCAACCACCAGAATCATCGGAAAGCGGCCCATCAGCGTGACGGGCGCCAGGTCCTTGACGGGGTCATACGACAGCTTCTTGTACAGCGCCGGGTTGAACACCAGCGTGCCGTTGTCGGCGGACAGCATGGTGTAGCCGTCAGCCGGCGAGCGCGCGGTTTCGGATGCCGCGATGGCGGTGTTGCCGCCCGGCTTGTTCTCGATCACAACCGGTTGGCCCAGGCGACCCGACAAGCCCTGGCCGATGCTGCGCGCCAGAAAGTCGGACCCGCCGCCTGCCGCATAGGGCACCACCCAGCGCACGGGCTTGGATGGGTAGTTGGCGGGCGCCTGTTGGGCAAAAGCGTTGGCACAGGCCAGCACGGGCAGGGCCAGCAGGCCGGCCAGGAAAGTGCGTTTCAGGGGGCGATTCAGGGTGCGCATCGGCTGTCTCCATTTTGGGATGACCTGATGGCATCCCTTCTTTTGCGTAAATCATATACGCAATGCGTAATTTTTCAAGAGGGGTTAACCTTGGAGCCGATTTCGCGGCGCGTCGTCGTCCGCGCACCCTATTTGCAGGAAGTGCATCCGCTATGAGTCCCCCCAAGCCGTCGACCAAGACGTCCACGAAGTCGCCCAATAAAGGGGCCACTGCCGCGTCCACCAAAGCGTCCACGACAGCGACCGTCCCGACCCCCGAACTGGACTCCGCTGACCGCCCGCGCGAACGCCGCCAACGGGTGCAGGCCGCAGAAACCGGCATGGTGGTGCTGAAAGGCTTGGCCCGCTTAGGTGGGCGCGCCAGCCTGACCGCGCTGGCCGCGCATGTGGACGAAAGCCCCGCCAAGGTGCACCGCTATCTGATGAGCTTGATCGCCGAGGGGCTGGTGGACCAGGAAGTGGCTACCCAGCAGTACCACCTGGGCCTGGAAGCGCTGATGGTCGGCGTGGCCGCCATGCGCCAGGCGGACCCTTTGCGCATCAGCGAACCCGTGCTGATCCGCCTGCGCGAGAGCCTGGCCGTCACATGTTTTATTGCCGTCATGGGCAACAAGGGGCCGACGATTGTTCGCTTCGAGGAACCGGCGCTTCCCGTCACCGTGAATGTGCGCGTGGGCTCGGTGTTGTCGATGCTGTGGTCCGCCACGGGCCGCGCGTTTCTGGGGGCCTTGGACGAAGCGCCGATTCAGCAGATGGCGCTGGCCGAGCTGGCCGAGTCGCCTGATGACCTGCGTGCCTTGTTGGAGCGCGACGATCCCATCGGCGGACTGCGGCGCCAGGTGCGCGCTGCCGGGTGCGCCACCGTGAAAGACACCAACCTGCGCGGCATCAGCGCAGTGTCGGCGCCCTTGTATGACCACACCGGCCGCCCCTGCGCGGTGCTGACGGCGCTGGGCGCGACGGGCGGCTTCGATGTGTCGGCGAACGGCAAGATCGTGGCGGCGGTGAAAAAAGAAGCGGCGGCGGCCAGCGCGGCGCTGGGGTACGTAGAGGAGGGCGCATGAAACGTCTCGCCATCCTGGGCGCCTTGCACGAAGAAATCGCCGACCTGTTGGCCGCGATGGAACCCGGCGCCACCATCCACCGAATCGCCATGCGCGACTTTCATGTGGGCACTTTGTGGGGCACGCCCTGCGTGATCGCGTTAAGCCGCATCGGCAAGGTGGCGGCATCCGCCACGGCATCGATTGTCATTCGGGAATTCAACGTGTCGCGCGTCATCTTCACTGGCTTGGCGGGCGGGCTGCATGCGGACGTGGACGTGGGCGACGTGGTCGTGGCCAGCACCTTGATGCAGCACGATATGGACGCGCGTCCGCTGTTTGATCAACACGAGGTTCCCTTGTTGGGGCGCGTGTGTTTTGACGCGGACGCCGGCCTGAGCACACTGCTGCGTGACAGCGCGGTGACCTTCACCCAGGCGTTTACCCACGCGAGCCAGGGAGCCGCCACGCAGGCCACGCCCACCGTCCACCATGGTCTGATCGCAACCGGTGACCGCTTCGTCAGTCACAACGACGAGGCTCAAGTGCTGCGCAAGCGCTTGCCAGATGCCTTGTGCGTGGAAATGGAAGGCGCGGCGATGGCTCAAGTCTGCTATGAATTCGGCGTGCCCTTCGCGGTGATGCGCGTGATATCCGACCGCGCCGACCATGCCGCCAAGACAGACTTCACCGCGTTCCTGGAAAACGTCGCGCGCGTCTATTCCGCTGGCATACTGGCGCCGCTGCTGAAGTCGGGCGCCTTGTTGGACGGCTAGGGCAATCGACCAAGCGGCGTGGATTCCTGGCGGGCCACGTTCAAGCGCAGCTCCACCGACAGCCCCCCGCCTTCCCGCGCGCCTAACGTCAGCGTGCCGCCCACCACGTCCGCCAACTGCTGCGCGATGGCCAGGCCCAGGCCCGTGCCACCGGTATCGCGGTTGCGCGAACTTTCCAGGCGATAGAAGGGTTGCAGCACGGCGGCCCGTTCGTGTTCGGGAATGCCGGGGCCGCGATCCTGCACAAAGATCGATACCGCCGTGTCGCCATGCACCGCCACGTCCACTTCAGCCGCGCCCGCGAACTTCAGCGCGTTGTCGATCAGGTTGCCCAAAATCCGCCGCAGCGCGTGCGGGCGCGTCATCAGCGGCCTGGCGTGGTCACCGCTTAAGCTGACGAGATTGCCCGTGTCTTGATAGTCATAGACCAGGCTTTCCAGAAACGCATGCAGGTCCACGCGCGCAGGCGTTTCGACCTTGCCGTGCGCGCTGCGTGCGTAGTCGATACCTTCGCGCACCAGCCGTTCCACTTCGTGCAGGTCCTGCGCCAGCTTGTCGCGGTCGTCTGATGCGTCCATGAACTCGGTGCGCAGTTTCATGCGGGTGATGGGCGTTTGCAGATCGTGCGAGATGGCGCCCAGTATCTGCATGCGCTCGGCTACGTGGGCGGCGATGCGGGCTTGCATGGCGTTGAACGCGGTGGCGGCGTGCGCCACTTCGGCGGGGCCGTCTTCTTCCAACAGCGGGCTCTTGGTGTTCGGGTCCAGCGTCTCGGCGGCATGGGCCAGGCGCGTCAACGGCCGCACGGCAAGACGCACCGCCAGCCATGCGCAAACGATCAGCAGCAGCAACTGCACTGCCAGCACCACCAGCAGCCATGGCTCGGGGCGCATCGACGACAGGTGGATATCCAGGACCACGGGTTGCCCGTCGGACAGCACGACGCGCGCCTGGATGTGCCGGGGGTCGTTCGCCATGGCGCGTATGGTCAGCGGGCGCGCGGTGCCCAGCGCCGCTTCGATGGCGCTGGCGGCATTGCGCGCGACGTCCAGCCGCAACGGTTGATCGGCCTGGCCGTCGCTCAACAGGTACTGTCGGTTACCGCTGGACAGGCGCGGCAGCCAGGCCTCGCGCTCATCGGCGGGCAGACGGTCCAGCACGTCCATGGCAATGGCGACGTCGCGCTCCAGGTCGCCCAGCATCATGCTCTTGGTGGTGTTGTAGCGTTCGTAGAACAGCGAGGCGAACGACAAGCCATACGCCAGCACCAGGCCGATCAGAAAAATCAGGAACAACCGGGCGACCAGGGTGCCGGGCCAGGCGGAACGCGGGCGGGCGGCGCGGTTCACTGGTTGGCTTCCGACACGTCGACCGCCGCCGCGAACACATAGCCTTCGCTGCGCACGGTCTTGATGTAGCGGGGTTCGCGCGCATCTTCGCGCAGGCGCTGACGCAGGCGGCTGACCAGCAGGTCGATCGAGCGGCCAAAGAAATCGGCGTCGCGGCCTTGGGTCAGGTTCAGCAGTTGATCGCGGTTCAGCACGCGCTGCGGGTGGTCCAGGAACACGCGCAGCAGCCGGTACTCGGCGCCGCTTAGCGACACCACCGTGCCGCTCTCATCCAGCAAGTGACGCGCGGTGGTGTCCAGCCGCCAGTCGCCAAAGGCGATCTCGCGGCCCGGTTCCGTCACCTGAAAATTGGGCGGCAGCATGCGCGTGCGCCGCAGTATCGTCTTGATGCGGGCCAGCAGCTCGCGCGCCACAAAGGGCTTGACCAGATAATCGTCGGCGCCCATTTCCAGGCCCAGCACGCGGTCCATGTCGTCGCTGCGGGCGGTCAGCAGCAGGATCGGAATGCGGCGATGCTTGCCGCTGCGCAGTTCGCGGCACAGCACCAGACCGTCGTCGCCCGGCATCATGATGTCCAGCACGATCAGGTCCACGGACAGGTTTTCCAGCAGCGAACGCATCTGCCGGCCATCGGCCGCCAGCGTAACGGTCAGGCCGTTCTTCTTCAGGAAGTTGCCGGCAAGCTCGCGTATTTCACGATCGTCGTCGACGATCATTACGTGATCAATCTGATCCATCTGCGGTGGCCTAAAGGGTGGGGGCGGCAACGCGCGGAAGCACACGCGCGGGTAGGCGGATTTTATCCAAGGCGGCGGCGCTAGCGGTCATCCGTCGGCAGCGGATCACGGCGCGGTCGGGTGTTCGTGATGAGCTGGCATTGAAACGGCTTGGCGGCTTCGGTGCTGAAACCGCCGAACATCAACAACAGTACGGCCAGGATGCGCTTCATAAGGGTCTCCGGGGGCAGGGCATGAACGGGTTATAGCGCCGGCCGCCGCCGCAAGTGTGTCGTACTGTGTACGCCCCGGCGGCAGATACATAAGCCAGGAAAAAACACGCAAAACCGGCACAAGCCGGATACGCGGCGCGGGTGCAATGGGGCCTCTTTCCAAAGGACTTGCCCCATGGACCTGATCAACACCCCCATCGCTTTGCTGGCCGGCATGCTGACCATTGCCTCGCCCTGCGTGCTGCCCTTGCTGCCGGTGCTGCTGGGCACCTCGCTGGAACGCCCGGACCGCTGGCGTCCCTTGTTCGTGGTGTCCGGCTTTGTGCTGGCGTTTGCCGGCCTGGGTATCGCACTCAGCCTGTTGTCCACCTTGAATGCATCGGTGCACGAAGCCGTGCGGTCCACGTCGATCGCGCTGCTGGCGCTGTTCGGCCTGGTGCGCATCTGGCCGCAACCTTACGACCGCCTGATCGCCCGCATCGGCGGCCCCTTGCAGCAGTTGGCGTTCAACGCGGGCGGCTCTGGCAGCGGCAACGCGGGCGGCTTTGTGCTGGGGCTGTCGTTGGGGGCGGTGTGGACGCCCTGCGCCGGCCCGGTGCTGGCGTCGATTCTGGTGCTGGCCGCCAAGGCGCAGAACCTGACGCAATCCAGCACCTTGTTGTTGATGTTCGCCATCGGCGCGGGCATTCCGATGCTGGTGATCGCCTACGGCGGCCAGGCCATCGCGGCAAGGGTGCGTGGCTTGTCGCGCTACACGCAGCGCTTGCAGCAAGGCTTTGGCGTGCTGCTGATCCTGACCGCCGCCGCCATTTATTTCCAGTACGACATCCTGGCCTACGCCTGGATCAGCAACCTTTTCAACTGAACTCCCTTACCCGCATTCAAGGAGTACGACCATGTTTGCCACCTTCAAGAAAATCGCGCTGGGCGCGTTGCTGGCCACGTCTTTGGCTGCCTCGGTGATGCCGCTTACCGCGCAGGCGGGCGCCTCTACACCCACCCCCGCGCCGGAATTCACCGGCATCGAGCACTGGCTCAACAGCGACCCGCTGACGCTGGCGTCGCTGCGCGGCAAAGTGGTGCTGGTGGATTTCTGGACCTACACCTGCATCAATTGCGTGCGCACCTTGCCCTACGTGACAAGCTGGTATCAGAAGTACAAGAGCCAGGGGCTGGAGGTGGTGGGCGTGCATACGCCGGAGTTCCCGTTTGAACGGTCCACGCCCAATGTGCAAAAGGCGCTGGAACGCTTTGGCATCACGTATCCGGTGGCGCAAGACAATCGCTATGCCACCTGGGACGCCTACCGCAACCAGTACTGGCCGGCCTTCTACCTGATCGACAAGCAAGGCCAGATCGTCTACCGCCATTTTGGCGAGGGCAAGTATGCGGAGACGGAGGCCGAGATTCAGCGCTTGTTGGCGCAGCCGGGTTGATGAGGGGGGCGGCAAGCGGGGGCGCTGTCGGTATGGCGCGGCGCAAAGCAGATATGCGATACCGCGCATAGCGCCACCCCGGCGCGCCGCATACCATGCTCCAAACACAAAAACCCAAGGTTTGGAGACAGCATGAAGATCGCAAGCGCGCTGACGTCGGTCAGCCTGTGGTTGGGGGGCGCAACGATGGCGTGCGCCGTGGGCATGACGGCACCCGCCGTGGCGGCCACCTATCCCGACCATCCCATCCGGCTGGTGGTGCCGTTTCCCGCCGGGGGCGCAACGGACCTGATGGCCCGCGCGCTGGCGCAAGGGTTGGGCGACAAGCTTGGCCAGGCTGTCGTGGTGGAAAACCGGGGCGGAGCAGGCGGGTCGATCGGCGCGGAGGCCGTGGCCAGCGCCGCGCCCGACGGCTATACCTTGCTGTACTCGACGATGGGCGTGCTGACCATCAACCCGTCGCTGTACGCCAAACTGCGCTATGACCCGCAAAAGAGCTTCGCGCCGATCACGCTGACCAACCTGACGTCGAACCTGCTGGTGGTGAACCCGGAATTGAACGTGAATTCGGTGGAGGAACTGGCGGCGCTGGCCAGGCAGCGGCCGGGTGAACTGACGTTCAGCTCGTCGGGCAATGGCACCACCAGCCATCTCGCGGGTGAAATGTTCAAGTCGACGGCAGGGGTGGATATCCGCCATATCCCGTACAAGGGCACCGCCGGCGCCATCAACGATTTTCTGGCGGGGCGGATTTCGATGATGATCGACACATCCTCCAATTTCATCGAACAAGTGAAGCAGGGCAAGGTGCGCGCGCTGGGCGTGACCAGCCGCAAGCGTCTGCCGGTGCTGCCCGATGTGCCATCGATTTCGGAAGCGTCGGGCTTTTCAGCGTATGAGGTCAGCTTGTGGTCTGGCGTGCTGGCACCGGCGGGAACGCCCCGCGCGGTGATCGACAAGCTGAACCAGGACATCGGCGCGGTGATGCAGTCGCCGCAGATGGTCGAGCGGATGGCGGGTTATGGCATCCAGACCACGCACAGCACGCCCGAAGCCTTCGCGGCCCAGATCAAGACCGACACGGTGAAGTGGGCGCAGGTGATCAAGCAGTCCGGCGCCCGGGCAGACTGACATGACATCCATGATCCGATCCCTGCTGATAGCCGCAAGCGTGATGGCCGCCGTGGCGATGCCCGCCGCCCAGGCCGCGTACCCCGAGTGCCCGCTGACGCTGATCAACCCCTACGCGGCGGGCGGTCCCGCCGATGTCGTGGCGCGCAGCCTGGGCCGCGCGCTGGAAAAACGGCTGGGCCAGCCGGTGGTGGTTGAAAACAAGCCGGGCGGCGGCGCGTCCATCGGCACGGGTTTTGTGGCGCGGGCCAAGCCCGACGGCTACACCTTGCTGCTGGGCACCTCTGCCGGTCACGTCGTCACGCCGCTGATGCAAAAGACCCCTTACGACGGCGTGGACGGTTTTGCCTTTTGCTCGGTGGTTGCGGTGCAACCCATCATGCTGGTCGTGAACCCATCGCGCGGCATCCGCGACGTGGCGACGCTGCTGGCGCGCGCCAAGGCCGGACCCGGCAAGCTCAGCTATGGCTCGGCGGGGGTGGGGGGCGCCACGCATCTGGGCGCTGAACTCTTTCAGCAGGCGGCGCATGTGCAGTTGAACCACATCCCTTACGCCGGCGCGTCGCCCGCCATCAATGACGTGGTGGGCGGGCAGACCGATCTGGCCATGCTGAACCTGTCGGCCAGCTTGCCGTTCATCCGCCAGGGGCGCTTGATTGCCCTGGCCTATGCGGCCGACAAGCGCTCGGCGCTATTGCCGGAAGTGCCTACCTTGGCCGAAGCGGGCGTGCCCGGCGCGCAGGCGGCAACCTGGTACAGCCTGGCCGCGCCCGCCGGCACGCCGCCCGACATCGTGCAGCGCTTGAGCAGCGCCGTGCGATCCGTGAACGACGATCCGGACTACCGCCGCGTCATGCAAGAGCAGGCAATCGAGCTGATGTCGCTGACACCGGCCGAAGCCGACGCCTACGTCCGCCGCGATCGTGCCGACATGCAGCGGCTGTTGAGCTCGCTGGGGCTGCTGGCAAAATGACGCAACCATCCGCACTCCACGCCAGCCGATGCCGCCATGAATTTTGATTTCAGCCAACTGGCGTCGGCCGACGCCTTCAAGTTGCTGTCCAGCGTGGTCGTGCCGCGCCCGATAGCCTGGGTGGTCAGCCAATCGGCGCGCGGTGAGCTGAACGCCGCGCCCTTCTCATTTTTTAACGTGGTCAGCAGCGACCCGCCCATCGTGGCGCTGGGCATCGGCCCGCGCGGCGGACAGTTGAAGGACACGTCGCGCAACATTCTGGACACGGGCGAATTCGTGATCAATCTGGTGTCGGCCGAACTGGCCCAACAGATGAATCGAACCAGCCTGGATTACGACGCCAGCGTCAATGAACTGGTGCGCGCGGGGCTCTCCACCGAGCCGTCGCGGATCGTGGCGCCGCCGCGCATCGCGCAAAGTCCGGCGGCGTTGGAATGCAAGGTGTGGCAGGTGATCGAGGCCGCGCCGCAGCGCGTGATCGTGCTGGCGCGCGTGATGGGCATGTACTTGCGCGACGATGCGCTGTTGAACCGCGAGCGCTTTCACGTGGATACCCCCGCGCTGGGACTGCTGGGGCGCATGCATGGCGCGGGCTGGTACGCGCACACGACCGACCTGTTTCAGATGCTGACGCCAGACGCGGCCAACGACCCGTCCGTGCGCCCGCCCCAAGGCCATTGAGCAGCGTCGCGGCGCTTAACGAACAAGGAGCTAGACGATGAAGTTGCATTGGTCGCCCAGATCGCCATTTGTGCGCAAGGTGATGATTGTTCTGTATGAAACCGGCATCGAAGGCCAGGTCGCACTGGTTCGTACTCCGGTCGCGATGGACAAGCCCAATCTGGATCTGGTGGCGGACAACCCCTTGATCAAGCTGCCCACCTTGGTGCTGGACGACGGGACTGCCTTGTATGACTCACGGGTAATCTGCGCCTACTTGAACGGGCTGGCCGGGGGCCGCTTGCTACCAGCAAACGCCGCCGCGCGTCTGGTCGCTGAACGCCGCCAGGCGCTGGGTGATGGCTTTCTGGACGCCTTGCTGCTGTTCCGGCAAGAGCGCAACAAGCCTGTGGAAAAGCAGACGGCGGCGTGGCTGGACGCTTTCGCGCTGAAGGTGCGCGCCGTGCTGGCCGCGCTGGAAGCGGAAGCGCCCGCGTTGGCGGCAAGCGATTTCGACTTGGGTGTGATTGCCATCGGCTGCGCCCTGTCGTACATGGACTATCGTTTTCCGGATATCGACTGGCGCGCCGGGCACCCTCAGCTTGCCGCGTGGCACCAGGGCTTTTGCGCCCGCCCGTCGGTGGCGCGCAGCCAGCCTGACGAAACGCCTTGAATGCTGCATTTCCCGAACCAAGGACGATGATGAGCCGTATTCCGCTGCCTTCCCCCGACAGCATGACCGACGACCAGAAGCGCGTGTACGAGAAAATTGTCTCGGGTCCGCGCGGGCGTCTGGTCGGCCCTTTGCGCGCGGCGCTGCACAGCCCTGAACTTGCTGAGCGCTGGCAGGCGCTGGGCGCCTTGCTGCGTTTCGGCACCAGCCTGCCGCCGCGCGTCAGCGAACTGGCCATTGTGGTGACAGCGCGCCGCTGGAACAGCCAGATCGAATGGCATATCCACGCGCAGGCGGCGCGGGCGGCGGGTATCGCGGATGCGGTGCTGGACGCGATCCAGTCGCGCGCAACCCCGTCGTTTGAATCGCGCGACGACGAGGTGGTCTACGAATTCGCACGGCAGCTACAAGAAACCGGTCAGGTGGCCCCCGAGCTGTATGCCGAGGCAGTGGCGCGCTGGCAGGCGGTGGGCGTGGTGGAACTGACGGCCGTGATCGGCTACTACACCATGGTGTCCATCACCTTGAACGCGCACGAGATCCCGATGCCGGACGATGCGCCCGCGCCGCTGGATACCCCACGGCAAGCGGATCAGCCCGCGCTTAGCACCTTGGCGCCGTTACCCAAAAAGGGGCAGCCATGAATACCGAAACGCCGCGCATGCCCGTCACGCCCAAGCACACGCTGCCCGCATTGGCCTGCGACGCGCACTGCCACGTGTTCGGCCCCTATGACCGCTTTCCCTTGCAGCATCCGTCGTCCTACGCCGCGCCGGATGCGCCCGTGGCGCGTTACCTGCAAATGCTGGACACGTTGGGCGCGGCGCGCGGGGTGCTGGTGCAGCCCGCGCCTTATGGCGTGAATCCGGCGGCGCTGCTGGATGCCTTGGCGCAAGGCCGTGACCGCTTGCGCGGCATTGCGGTGGCCGACCCGTCAGTCACCGACGCGCAGTTGCAGGCCATGGTGGATGGCGGTGTGCGCGGATTGCGCTTTCTGGAAGCGCGCGACCCCGCGGGCAATCTCTTTCCCGGCAGCGTGGGCTTTGGCCAGATCGCCGCGCTGGCGCCGCGCATGAAGCAGTTCGGTCTGCATGCGCAGCTGTGGGCGCCATGCGATGCCTATGTGCAGCACCTGCCGGACCTGGCCACGCTGGACCTGCCGATCGTCATCGACCACCTGGGCAGCCTGGTGCCGGCGCGCGGCGCCGAGGATGCGGCGTTTCAACTGTTGCGTAGCCTGCTGGCCGATGGCCGTATCTGGATGAAGCTGACGCTGTGTCGGGTGGGCGCCGCGCCTGGCTATGACAACGCGCGTTTCATCCACGACGCTTTCACCGCCGCCAACCCCGAACAGGTGCTGTGGGGCTCGGACTGGCCGTTCGTGCGCATGGGCGCGTCGGCGCCGTCAGCCGATGCCTTGGTGGACGTTGCCTATGAATGGCTGGGCAATGACAGCCTGCGCAAGAAGGTGTGGGTGGACAACCCGGCACGGCTATACGGCTTTTGATTGTTCAGGGGCTGGCGTGCCAGACCCCTTCGCCGCCAATTTCCCGCACCAGCGCTTCGATCTGCGCCGCCACTTCCATCACCGTGCGCCCCGGTCCCTTGGACCGTGAAAACGCCATGGAGATGATGCGGCCCATGCTGGGATCGCGCAGCGCCGCGATGCTCAGCCGGCCCTCCTGCACTTCTTGCCACACGGCATGCAGGGGCAACACGGTGTACATGTGTTCGTGTTCCACAATCGATTTCATCAGCGGCAGCGAGTCCGCTTCGATGAGTGGCGCAATCGTGATCTTGCGCGCCCGCGCCAGGCCGTCCAGCGCGTTGCGCAAGCCATTGGGCGCGCCGGGCAGAATGAAGGGCAGGCCATTGAGCTGGTCGAACGTGACCTCGCCGGACTGCGTACGCGCATCGCCTGCGGCGCCCACCAGATACGAATCCACATAGGCCAGCGCCTGCTCGCCTGGCGGGCATTTGTCGCCATACCGGTACAGGATGGCGATGTCCACGCGGCTGTCCGTCAACCACTCTTCGATCTGGCCGCTGGAGCCCTCAAGAATCTTCAGGTGAACCTTGGGAAAGTTTTTGCGCAAGCGCGAGAACAGGCGGCGGATGAGGGGATGCGCGGTGGACGGCAGCAGCCCCAGCGTGACCTCGCCGGCCGGCTCGCGGGCCTGGCCGTTCAGTTCCAGCTCCAGGCGTTCGGCGTCGCCCAGCAGGGTTTGCACCAAGGGGAACAGGCGCTCGCCCACCTCGGACAAGTGCACGCCGCGCCCCGTGCGGTTGAAGAGCCGCGCGTTGCACTCGCGTTCCAGCGCGTTGATGCGGCGGCTGAGCACCGATTGGTCCTGGTCTAGATAAAGCGCGGCGCGCGTGATGCTGCCCAGCTCTGCAATGGCAAGGAATGCCCGCCATTTGTGCAGGTCGGCGGTAAGGTCCAGGCTCAGGCCGGTGGCTTTGGCGGAGGGCATGTTGGCGGGGCTAGGGTCGCAGGAAGGAACGCATAAGCGTACGGCAAAGCGCGCGAGGTTGGGGGATCACACTGCAAGGGGCATCACATCGCAAGGGGCGTCGGGCCCCAAGCGACATGCCTTGCCCAGCGTCATTCCACGCCCAGCTTGCCGCGCCGGATCACGTCGCCCCATTTCTTGGATTCCGATTCCATCAGCGCGCGGTACTGGTCCGGCGTGGTGGCGGCCGGCATGGCGCCCTGGTCGATCATCTTTTGCCGCAGAACCGGGTCCGCCAATGATTTGGCGATGGCGTCCGCCATCTTGTCCACGATGTCCTTGGGCGTGCCCGTGGGTGCGATGATGCCGTAATTGGATTCCACGATCACCCCGGGAAATCCCGCTTCGCGCGTGGTGGGCACGTCTGGCAGGCCTTCGAAACGTTGGGGGCTGGCCACCGCCAGGGCGCGCAGCTTGCCCGCCTTGATGAAGCCCAGGGCCGCCGACGCATCGCCCGGAAACATCTGCACCTCGTTGGACAGCAGGGCCGTGACGGCGGGGGCGGCGCCCTTGTAGGGCACATGCATGATGTCGATGCCCGTCTGCTGCTTCAGCAGTTCGCCACCCAGATGTGGGGTGGTGACGTTGCCGGCGGAGCCGTAGTTGTATTTGCCCGGATGCTGTTTGGCGCTGCTGACGAAGGCCGCCAGCGTCTTGTCGGGCAGGGAAGGGTTCACCATGATGACCTGCGGAATGCGGGCCACCAACGACACGTACTGGATGCTGCCGACGTCGTAAGGCACCTTCATGACGTGCGGCAGGCCGGTGATGGCGCCCGGCACGCCAAAGCCGAAGGTGTTGCCGTCCGGCGTGGCCCGCACCGTGGCGTCCACGCCGATGGTGCCGCTGGCGCCCGCCTTGTTTTCGATGACGATGGTCTGGCCCAGCCGTTGGCTCAGCGCCGGCGCTAGCAAGCGCGCCAGGTTGTCCACCGAGCCGCCTGGCGGATACGGCACGATCAGCCGGATGGGCTGGCTGGGCCAGGGTTGCGCGGCCTGTGCCACGGGCGCAAGCGCCGCGCCCAGCAAGACCGCCGCTGCCGTCAGTGCGGATGCTTTTTTCATTGTCTCTCTCCGATGGCGCCCAAGCCTGCGGGCGCTGTTGTTATGCGCCGTCCAGGCCCAGGACCTGCTTGGCGTAGATATTGCGTTGAATCTCGTTGGTGCCGCTGAAGATGGTGGCGGCCAGCGCGTTGACATAGGGCGCCAGCGCGTGGACGCCGCCATGGCCATAGCCCAGCCGCATTTCCACGCCGCCGTATTCCTCGGCAATCTGGATCAGCAGTGCGCCCAGCCGTTCATGCGTTTCGGTGGCCCAGATTTTCAATAGTGAAAGTTCTGGTGGCAGCGGCCGCCCGGCGCGCACCATGTCGGCGAACACGCGGTACATGGCGGTCAGGTCGGCGGTGTCCAACCGCAGCTCGGCCAGCCGGTCGGTGAACGCGGGGTCGGTCAGCAGGCCGCGTTGCCGCGCCACGCTGAAGATTTGTTGCAGCGCATGGCTGGCATGCTTGGGGCTGCCCGAGAACAGCCGTTCAAAGCCCAGCAGCGCCTTGGCGATGCCCCAGCCGGCGTTCAGTTCGCCCACCATGTTGGCGCGCGGCACGCGCACCTGGTCAAAGAACACTTCGCAGAATTCCTCGTGGCCGGACAGCGTCCGAATTGGCCGCCGACTGACGCCGGGGCTGGCCAGGTCAACCAGCAGGAAGCTGATGCCCGCCTGCTTTTTGACGGTCTTGTCGGTGCGCACCAGCATGAACATATGGGTGGCGTCCTGCGCCAGCGTGGACCAGGTTTTCTGCCCGGTGACGAGGAGGTCGTCGCCATCGACCACGGCCTCGCAGCGCAAGGCCGCCAGGTCCGACCCGGCATCGGGTTCTGAATAGCCCTGCGCCCAGACCGCTTCGCCCGACAGAATGCCCGGCAGGAAGCGCGCCCGTTGTTCGTCGGTGCCGTAACGGATAAGGATGGGGCCCAGCATTACCAGCCCCTGGTCGGGCGCGCGCGCCACGCCATAGCGCTCGGCCTCTTCGATGAAGGCGATCTGCCGCGCGGGTGACAGCGCCATGCCCCCGTGTTCGCGCGGCCACGACGGGGCAATCCACCCTTGGCGCGACAAGGTGTAGTACCAGTCCTTGATCTCGTCCCAATGCAGGCGCCACGGCACATGGCGCAGATGCGCGGGATAGTGCGCGCGGAAGAAGCGTCGCAAGAGGGCGCGGAAATCTTCCTCGGGCATGCCGTTCCAGTCTGCCTCGCGGGGAAACTCCGCTTGGGCGTCATCCTGCACAGGCGCGTCATCGGAAGGGGGCGACGGGTCTTCGGCCAACGCGCCGTAGCGTTGCCGATGGGCCGTGGCGTTGCCCAGCCAGGCGGCCAAATTCAGGGCGTTGCGAAAGTACAGGCTGACGTCGCATTCCTCGGTGTAGCCGATGGCGCCGTGCAGTTGTATGGCCAGGCGCGATGCCTCCAGGCTGGCGCGCGCCGCACGCGCCTTGACGCGGCTGGCCACGATCTTGCGCAGGGTGGCGGGGGTATCCGCGCCCGACGCATCGGAAAGGGTATTCAAGGCATCCTGCAAACTATTTGCCGCCAGCTCCACCTGCATGACGGCGTCCACCAAGCGGTGCTGCAAGGCCTGAAATGATGACAGCGGCTTGCCGAACTGCTGGCGTGTGTTCAGATAGGCCACCGTGTCGGCCAGCACCTGCCGCGCCAAGCCGATCATTTCGGCTGACTGCATCAGGCGGCCATAGTCCAGCGCATCGTCAACGGCGTCCAGCACATCCTGCCGGGCAAGCAAGGCATGCGCGGGCACGATGGCGGCTTCAATGCTCAGGTGGCACGCAGGGGTGCCGTCGGCGCGCGCATGCGGCTGGACGGTCAACCCGGGCGTGCCGGCTTCCAGGTAGAACAGCGCGGTGCCCTGTTCGCCGTCCGCCGTCACCAGCCAGCCGTCCACGCCGTCGCCGGGGATGACGTGGCGCTTTTCGCCGTTCAGCACGTACTTGCCTTCGCGCGCCGTGACGCTGACGCCGAAGACGCCCGCGGCTTCGCCGGCTTCCAACTGGCCTTCGGTTTCTTGCCAGGCCACCCCGATGATGCGCGCACCGCTGCACAGGTCTTGCAGCAGGGTGTCGCGCAGCGCCGATCCTGGCATGGCGTCGATGTGCGCCAGCAGCGTGGCGGCAAGCACGCCGGCCCCAACCAGCGGCTCGGGCAATTGCGCGCGTCCGGCTTCCTCCATCACTGCCGCCATCGCGTGCCAACCCAGGCCCAGCCCGCCTAGAGACTCGGGCACGCTCATGCCCAGCCAACCCACGTTTGCGATGTCACGCCAGTAGTCGCGGTCAATCCCGCTTGCCGTGCGCTTGCGTTGCCGCTGATCGCGGCGCGAAAGAAAGTCGCGCGCGCTGTCGCGGATCTCTTCGATCAGCGCGTGGTCAACGGCGCTCATACGATGCCCTCGGCGTGCAGGCGCGCGATCTCGTCGTCGGACAGGCCCAGTTCGCCGCGCAGCACCGCCGCCGTGTGTTCGCCCAACATCGGCGGAGGCAGGCCGGGCGCGATCGGTGTGCCGGAAAAATGAATCGGGTTGTTGATGACGGGCATGTCACCCAGCTCGGGATGCAAGACGCTACCCAGTACCTTGCGGTGCCGCACCTGCGGGTCTTCGAATACCTGATCCATTGTGTAGATTGGGCCGCAGGGCACGTTGGCGGCCGCCAGCGCGTCATTCCATTCGCTGACGCCGCGCGCCAGCATGGCCGGCTCGATCAGGCGCGACAAGTCGGCTTGCGCGGCGGCGCGCTTGGGGTTGCTGACAAAGCGTGGGTCATCGGCCAAGGCCGGCAGGCCGATGACCGCGCAGAAGCTGCGAAACTGCGAGTCGTTGCCCACGGCCACCATCAGGTGGCCATCGCGGCAGGCAAAGGCGCGAAACGGCGCGGTGATCTGCGACGCCGACCCCATGCGCGCGGGCAGCTTGCCGCTGGCCAGGTAGTTCATGCCGATGTGTGAAATGGCGGCGATCTGCGCATCCAGCAGTGCCAGGTCGATATGCTGGCCCACGCCAGACACCTGGTCGCGATGCCGCAACGCCGCCAGCATGGCCGCCACGGCGTAGAAGCCCGCCGTCAGGTCCGACACCGAATAGCCCGCTTTCACGGGGCCGGCGCCCGGCTCGCCATCGGGCACGCCGGTGACGCTCATCAAGCCGCTCATGGACTGGAAGATGGGGTCGTAGCCGGGCAGGTGGCTATAGGGGCCGGTCTGGCCGAAGCCGGTGATCGAGCAATACACCAGCCGGGGATTGATCGCGGACAGCGATGCGTAGTCCAAGCCGTAGCGGCGCAGGTCACCCGCCTTGAAATTTTCGATCACGATGTCGGCGCCTTGCGCTAAGCGATGAACCAAGGCTTGGCCAGCAGGCTTTGAGATATCGATCGTCAGGGATTTCTTGCCACGGTTCATCGCGACGAACGACGAGGTCTGCGCGCTGGGCTCGCCCTTGCGGTCGGGCATCGGGTAGCCCTGGTGCCGCACGTCGTCGCCCCGGCCCGGGCGTTCCACCTTGATGACGTCGGCGCCAAAGTCCGCCAGCATCTGCGCCGCCCAGGGGCCGGAGAACACACGGCTCAGGTCCAGGACTTTCACGCCCTCCAATGCACCGGTCATGGCGACTCCTTATTTGCCCTGGAACACGGGTGCGCGCTTTTCCAGAAAGGCGCGGCGCGCTTCCTGGGCGTCTTCGGTCTTGGCGATGGCGGCGGTCATGTCCTGTTCGTACCGGTAGCCGTCGCGTAGGCTCATGTCTTCGATGGCGTTCAGCGTCTGCTTGGCCAGCACGGTGGCCAGGGGGCTCTTGGACGCCAGTTCATGCGCCAGTTCCAGGGCGCGGTCCATCAAGGCATCGGCGGGCACGGACGCTTCAACGATGCCCAGGCGATAAAGCTCGTCGCCATCCACGCGCAGGCCCGTCAGCATCATCCTGCGCAAGCGGGAATGGCCGAACAGGCGCATGCCATGGCGCCCGCCTCCCAGCAGGCCGACGTTGATTTCCGGCAGACCCACGACCGCTGTGGACGCGGCCAGCAAGATGTCGCAAGAGGCCACGATGGCCAGGCCCGCGCCCAGCGCCGCGCCGTTGATCGCGCCGATTACCGGCTTGGCGCATTCGCGGATGGCGTGAAAGCACTCGCGGGTGCGGCGCGAGTGTTGCGGCAGGTCCCCCGGGCCCTTGATGGTGGTGGCGCGGTTCTTCAAGTCCGCGCCCGCGCAGAACGTCTTGCCTTGCCCGGACACCACCACGGCGCGCACGTCGGGGGTTTCCGAAATGCGGTCCAGCACCCAGGACAACTCATTCATCATCTCGGTGCTCAGCGCGTTCACCGGCGGGTTGGCCAGCAGAATGACGGCCACGCCGTTGTTCACCGTGACGTCCAGCGCGGTGTAGGGGCCGGTCAAGTTTTCAGGCAGGGTCATGGTCCAGAGTCTCCGTCTTGTTCAAATGATCTTGCGCTGGCGCAAGTCCTGGATCTGTTGTGGGGTGACGCCCAGTTCCGCCAGCACGTCGGCGGTGTGTTCTCCAAGCAGCGGCGGGGCGCGATCCGCCCGCAGGTCCGCCGTGGCAAAGCGCAAGGGGTTCATCACTTGCGGCACCGTGCCGGCGGCCGGGTGCGGCAGGTGGCGCAGCATGGCGCGGTGCGCCACCTGGGGGTCGTCGAACACTTCGGGAACGGTGTTGATGGATCCTGCCGGTACGCCGGCCTCCTTCAGGGCAGCCAGCCAGTGCGCGCGAGGCTGCGCGACGATGATGGCGTCCAGGATCGGGTCCAGCGTGGCTTGATTGGTCACGCGCTGGCTGTTGCTGACGTAGCGCGGGTCTTGCGCCAGTTCGGGCTTGCCCAGCACGCGGCACAAGGTGGCGAACTGTGCGTCGTTGCCCACCACGATGACGATGTCGCCATCGGCGCAGGCGAAGGTGCGCTGCGGCTGGATGTTCGGGTGCGCGGTGCCGGTGCGGCGCGGCACGCGGTTGCCCAGCAGGAAGTTCATGGCCTGGTTCGCCAATAGGCCGACCTGCACGTCCAGCATGGCCACGTCGATATATTCGCCCTGGCCCGTTTGCGAGCGCCGCAGCAAGGCGGCGACGATGCCCAGCGCGGCGTACACGCCGGTGGTGAGGTCCACGATGGGCACGCCCACTTTCTGCGGGCCGCCACCGGGTTTGTCGTCGCGTTCGCCCGTTACGCTCATCAGGCCGCCCATGGCCTGGATCAGGAAGTCGTAGGCCGGCTCGGCGGCGCGCGGGCCGGTCTGCCCGAAGCCGGTGACCGAGCAATACACCAGGCGCGGGTTGATCTTGGACAGGGATTCATAGTCCAGCCCCAGGCGCGCCAGGGTGCCGACCTTGTAGTTCTCAAGCACCACGTCCGCGTCACGGCACAGGTCCTTGACCAGGGCCTGGCCTTCAGGCGTCTGCAGGTCCAGCGTGATGGAGCGCTTGCCACGGTTGGTGGCGATGAAGTAGGCGCCGTCGCTGGTGTCCTGGCCCTGTTCGTCCTTCAGGAACGGAGGCCCCCAGGAACGAGTGTCGTCGCCCAGGCCCGGCCGCTCGACCTTGATGACGTCCGCGCCCAGATCGGCCAGGATCTGGCTGGCCCAGGGGCCGGCCAGAATGCGGCTCAAGTCCAGCACTTTCACGTTTGATAACAGCGGCTGCAAAGCCTTCTCCTTGACTCCTGTTGTGTGCAGGTAGTCTAGGATTTCCGGCTTGCGGCGGGATGCACCCGGCGCACAAAGCTGTTATGCGTTTCGCGCACCGCCAAGGGCGGCGGCGCGGGGCGGGGTAAGTAAAGTCTTAGCGACCCGTATTCGGATAGTTCGGCCCCGCGTCGTGAAAGCCGCCTTCACTGTAGGGGTTGACGGCGCCGGGATGGGGCGGGCCGCCCGGGCTGCCGGTGCAAGCGCTAACCAGGCCGGTGATGGCAAGCGTGGCAAGCAAAACAATCAATGGTGATCTCATGATGGTCTCCTGCGGCTGCCCCTCAGCAGGCGCGTGGTGCGCAACGTATGCGAAGAATTATAAATCTGCGCCCTTTGACCAGCGCTTGCCTTTCGTCCGGGGCCCATCGCAGCGTTGCCGATAGGCTTGCACCGCGTCGGAATCCGCTGGCTGGAAATAGGGGTGGTCGTACCGCGCTTCGCGCATCGCGTCGTACAGGCGGCGGCCCCAAACGCATTGCGTCTGGGCTTCGTTCCATAAGCGCACCGCCTGTTCCGGCTGGCCGTTGCGCCATAGCGCCAAGCCGTAGTCGGCCACGATTTCCTCGTTGCGCGGCATCTTGCGGTACGACGCGCGCATCAGGCGCAGGCCTTCCTCGGTGTCGCCTCGCAAGCTAAGGATCCAGCCCAGCGTGCCCTGGTTGTAGGGGTTGGGGCCCCACAGGCGGATGGACCGGCGCACTTCCTCTTCGGCCTGCGGCAGGTAGTCGGGAAAGTCCGCCAGGTAATAGGCAATATCGTTGGGCCAGTCCGTGTCGCTTGCCCGAGGCGGCCGGCCGGGTTTGGTCTGGCGGCGTTGCAGCGCCTGCGCGTCGGCCAGCGCCAGGTCGGGCATGCCCAGCAGCCGTTCCAGGGCCAGGCGGTCGCGCAGCAGCGGGGTTTCGATCGGTGTGAGCGATTCCGGAAACCGCCATTCGCGTGACCGCATCAGCCAGTGGCGCGCGTCGTCCTGCCGGCCGACCATCAGCAGCAGGTGAGCCAGATCCAGCCGGTGGCGCGGCGTGTCGGCGCATTGCATGGTCTGGATCAACTGCTGCGCCCCGGCCGCATCGTTCTGGCTGAACTTGCGATTGATGGCGTCCAGCTCGTCAAAGCACGCCCGGTTGTCAGTGACGGACGCATCGATGGACAGAGAAAGGGATGCGGCTGGCACGTCGTGGCTGAAGTAGGCCGTGGCGCCTTGGCGCGTGGTGTAGCCCAGGTCTACCCATTGTTCGCCCCAGCGCTGGTGCATGGTCAGGATGTAGGGCCAGGCCGCCACGGGTTCTTTGTCGTCGCCGCTGGAGTGCAGTTGGAAAAAATGGCCCCAGCGGCCATCGCCCACGCGGCGGATCAGCGTGAAGTCTTCAGGCTGGTACGCCTTGTCCGTCCAGACCCAGGCGGTGCGGCCTTCGGCGTCGGTGGTGCCGTGCAGAATGCCGTCCTGGGTGGGCGTGTCGAGGATGGATTCCTGCTTGCCCGTCAGGAACAGGCGATAGGGCGTGTTGGGCGCGGGCGCGCTGTCGCGGCTGTTCAGCAAAGTCAGCGTCAGGCTCTGGCCATGCGGGCCCACGCCGTACTGGGCCATACCGGGGGGCGGGGCGGCGCTGGCCGCCGCTGCGACGTCGGCTTGGGCTCCCGACGGCATCAGCAGCGCGGCGGCGGCCAGCAAGAGCGGGGTAAACGGGTGCTGCATCGGGAATGTCATGGGGGCTGCGGGGCGGCGTCTGCGGATGGATTTGGGCGAGCCGAATTGTGTCACGAACCCCTATTTCTCTGTCAGCGCTGGGAGCCAGGCCGACAGGCCCTGTTCGGCCGGGTCGGCAAGCGGGTATTTCAGCGGCGTTTCGGGCATTTGCGCTAGGATTGTCGGCGCAATAACCCGTCACGACTTCCGCCTCCCCTGGAGAAACCCCGCATGACCGCCCTAGACTCATTCGCCATCACCAAGAAGTGGCCCGCCCAGCATCCCGATCGCATCCAGTTGTATTCGCTGCCCACGCCCAATGGCGTGAAGGTGTCGATTCTGCTGGAAGAAATCGGCCTGCCCTACGAGGCCCACCGGGTCGCTTTCGACAAGCAGGACCAGTTTTCGCCCGAATTCCTGTCGCTGAGCCCGAACAACAAGATTCCGGCCATCCTCGACCCGAATGGCCCGGACGGCAAGCCGCTGGCGCTGTTCGAGTCCGGCGCCATCCTGATCTACCTGGCCAGCAAGACCGGCCAGTTCATCCCGACCGACACGGCGGGGCGCTACGAGACGCTTCAATGGGTGATGTTCCAGATGGGCGGCATCGGCCCGATGTTTGGCCAACTGGGCTTCTTCCATAAATTTGCCGGCAAGGACTACGAAGACAAGCGCCCGCTGGAGCGCTATGTGGCGGAATCCAAGCGCCTCTTGGCCGTGCTGGACCAGCGCCTGGAAGGCCGCGATTGGGTCATGGGCGACGAATACACCGTGGCCGACATCGCCATCCTGCCCTGGGTGCGCAATCTGGTGGGCTTCTACGACGCCGGTGACCTGGTCGAGTTCTCTCGGTTCAAGAACGTGGCTCGCGTGCTGGAAACGTTTGTTGCCCGCCCGGCCGTGGCGCGGGGCCTGAGCATTCCCGCCTAGGCATGGAACTGCGCCAACTGCGTTACTTCGTGCGCGTGGTCGAGGCGGGCAGCATCGGCCGCGCTGCCACGTCCATCGGCATGGTCACGTCCGCGCTCAGCCAGCAGATCAGCCGGCTGGAAGGCGAATTGTCGACCCGGCTGCTGCAACGCAGCGCCAGTGGCGTGGTGCCCACGGACGCGGGGCTGGCGTTTTTTCGGCAGGCTCAACTGGCGCTGCGCCATGCCGACGACGCCGTGCAGGCCGCGCAGCAGGCGCGGCTGGCCGGCCATGTCAGCGTGGGCCTGTCGTCCACCACCGCCGCCATCCTGGGCGCGCCGTTCCTGCAAGCCATGAACGAGCGTTACCCCGACATCCGCCTGCATCTGGTCGAGGCGCTGTCGGGGCATCTGGCCGACATGCTCAACGGCCGCATGCTGGATCTGGCCATTGTGTTCCAGGCCGAATCCGCCCGCCGCTGGAGCATCATGCCGCTGCTGGACGAGCCCCTGTTCCTGTGCGCGCGGCGCGACATGCCGGGCCTGCCCAAGGGCGACACGACGCGCTTGGCCGACATCGCGCATCTGCCGTTGGTGTTGCCCAGCGGCCGGCACGGCCTGCGAGCGCTGGTCAACAACGCGTTCCTGCAATTGGGGCAGACGCCGCGCGTGGTGGCCGAAGTGGACGGCCTGTCGCTGCTGATGGACGTGGTGCAACTGGGCAACGCCGCCACCATCCAGCCCAGTTCGGCCACGGCGCGCATCGCGCCCGGGCAGTTGCACATGGCGCGCATTGAAGACGCGCACCTGTTTCGCCCCAATCTGCTGGTCAGTCTGTCCGACGACGAGCTCTCGCCCGCGGCGCTGGCCGCCCGGCTGGTGCTGGCCGATGTGTCGCGCACGCTGGCGCGCGACGGCAAATGGGCGGTGGTGGCTCTTCACGATTCGTGAAGACCCGTTGACGCCCGCCTGATATCGCGCGCCCCATCCGCCAGGTAGAGTCGTCCCCTTGATGTTGGGGGGCAATGGCATGGTGGATGTCTTGGTGGTGGGCGGGGGCAACGCGGCGCTGTGCGCGGCCCTGATGGCGCGCGAGGCCGGCGCAAGCGTGTTGCTGCTGGAGGCCGCGCCGCGTGAATGGCGTGGCGGCAATTCGCAGCACACGCGCAATCTGCGCTGCATGCACGACGCCCCGCAGGACGTGCTGACCGACGCCTATCCCGAAGAGGAATACTGGCAAGACCTGTTGAAGGTTACGGGCGGGCAGACCAACGAACACCTGGCGCGGCTGGTCATCCGCGAATCTTCCACCTGTCGGGACTGGATGCGCCGCCATGGCGTGAACTTCCAGCCGCCGCTGTCAGGCGCGTTGCATGTGGCGCGCACCAACGCCTTTTTCATGGGCGGCGGCAAGGCGCTGGTGAATGCCTATTACCGCAGCGCCGAAGCGCTGGGCGTGCAGATCCGCTACAACGCACCCGTGGATGCGCTGGAACTGGAAGACGGCCGTTTCAAGGCCGCGCGCATCGGCGACGAACGCATCGAGGCCCGCGCCTGTGTGCTGGCCGCGGGCGGCTTCGAGTCCAACCGCGAGTGGCTGCGTGAAGCCTGGGGCCAGAACGAGCGCGGTGAATGGCCGGCCGATAACTTCCTGATTCGTGGCACGCGCTTCAACATGGGCGTGCTGCTGAAATTCATGCTGGACGTGGGCGCGGACGGCATTGGCGACCCGTCCCAATCGCACTGCGTGGCCATCGACGCGCGCGCGCCGCTGTACGACGGTGGCATCTGTACCCGTATCGATTGCGTGTCGCTGGGCGTGGTAGTCAACCGTGACGCGGTGCGCTTCTACGATGAAGGCGAAGACTTCTGGCCCAAGCGCTACGCCATCTGGGGCCGGCTGACGGCGATGCAGCCCGGGCAGATCGCCTATTCCATCATCGACGCCAAGGCTATCGGCCGCTTCATGCCGCCGGTGTTCCCGGGTGTGAAGGCCGACACGTTGCCCGAGCTGGCCGACAAGCTGGGGCTGGACCCCGCCACCTTTGAACAAACCCTGCGCGACTACAACGCCGCCTGCCGCGTCGGCACGTTCGACCACACCGCACTGGACGACTGCCACACCGAAGGCATTGCGCCCGCCAAGACGCACTGGGCCCGGCCCATCGATACCGCGCCGTTCTACGGCTACGCCCTGCGCCCCGGCATCACCTTTACCTATCTGGGCTTGAAAGTGGACGACACTGCCGCCGTGCGCTTTAACGACGTGCCCAGCGACAACCTGTTCGTGGCCGGCGAAATGATGGCCGGCAACGTGCTGGGCAAGGGCTATACGGCGGGCGTGGGCATGTCCATCGGCACGGCGTTCGGCCGTATTGCCGGCACCCGGGCCGCTGCCGCCGCGCGCGCCCAGACCCTTGCGAAGAGCACGATATGAAGCAGCTTGAAGCCCTGGCCCGCGAGGCGCAGTCGTTTTCCACCGCCCATGCCGAGCCGTCCGCCGGCCCGGCCATGGCCGAACAACCCGTGCGCTGGCTGGGCAAGACCGCCAAGCCGCAGGCCGACCTGCTGACCGACGACGAAACCGAAGTCGCGCGCGTCATGCAGATATGCAACGCCTGCCGCTACTGCGAAGGCTTTTGCGCGGTGTTTCCGGCCATGACGCGCCGGCTGGAATTCGGCAAGGCCGACCTGAACTACCTGGCCAACCTGTGCCACAACTGCGGCGCCTGTCTGCACGCCTGCCAGTACGCGCCGCCGCATGAATTCGCGGTGAATGTGCCACAGGCCATGGCCAAGGTGCGGGTGCAGACCTACACCGACTACGCCTGGCCCGCCGCGCTGGGTACGCTGTACAAGCGCAATGGCTTGGCCTTGTCGCTGGCTACCGTTGGTGGCCTGGCGCTGTTCCTGGTGCTGGCCGTATTGATGGCGGGCGGGTTGTTTCATGAGCCCATGGCCGGCAACTTCTATGCCGTGTTCCCGCACAACACGTTGGCGCTGATGTTTGGCGTGGTGTTTGGTTTTTCGATGCTGGCCTTGGCAGTGGGCGTCACGCGCTTCTGGCGCAACGTCAGCCCGGGGGCGGCCTCTGGCGCGGCCGTGGCCGAAGCCGCGCACGACGCGCTGCGGCTGCGCTATCTGGACGGCGGCCACGGCAAGGGCTGCAACAACGCGGACGACGCCTTCACCTTGTGGCGGCGGCGCTTTCATCACTTCACGTTCTACGGATTCATGCTGTGCTTCGCGGCCACCTGCGTGGCCACGCTGTACCACTATCTGCTGGGCCTGCAAGCGCCGTATCCGTTCTTCAGCGCGCCGGTGCTGCTGGGCACGGTGGGCGGCATCGGCCTGCTGATCGGGCCAGCCGGCTTGCTGTGGTTGAACATCAAGCGCCACCCGCAGCAAGGCGATGCCGCGCAAAAACCGATGGACCGGGGCTTTATCGTGCTGCTGTTCCTGACCAGCGCCACCGGCCTGGCGCTGTTGGCCGGGCGCGATGGCAGCGCGATGGCGCTGCTGCTGGCCATCCACCTGGGCGTGGTGATGGCGCTGTTCCTGACCCTGCCTTATGGCAAGTTCGCGCACGGCATCTACCGCTCGGCCGCGCTGCTGAAGTGGTCCATCGAAAAGCGCCAGCCCAACAAGCTGCAACTTGGGTCCGACTGAACCGGCCCCATCCGCCACGGGCATGACGGCGCCCCGGCGAGGGCGCCGCATTCGATTACAAACGAGGAGACTTCAATGAGCCATAACCGCTTGCTGGCGCGCGTTGCGCTGGCCGCCTGTTTCACGCCGGTGCTGCCGGCGGTGCAGGCGCAAACCTTTCCGACCAAGCCCATCACGCTGGTCGTGCCGCACTCGGCGGGCGGCACGTCGGACATCCTGGCGCGCACCGTCGCGGCGGAAGCGGGCAAGACGCTGGGCCAGACCATCATCATCGAGAACAAGGGCGGCGCCAACGGCACCATTGCGGCCAAGCAGGTGGCCACGTCTGCGCCGGACGGCTACACGCTGCTGCTGGCCACCGCCAGCACGCACGGCATCAACCCGTCGCTGTACTCGCGCATTTCGTATGACGCGGTCAAGGACTTCACGCCCGTCACGCTGTTGGCGACGGTGCCGAACGTGTTGGTGATCGGCCCCAACGTCAAGGCCGCCAATGTGCAGGAGCTGATCGCCTACATCCGTGGGCAGGGCGACAAGACCAACATGGGTTCGGCGGGCGCAGGCACCCCGGGCCATCTGGCCGGCGAGATGTTCAAGAGCTCGTCGAAACTGACGTTCACGCACGTGCCGTACAAAGGCGGCAGCCCCGCCATTACCGATTTGATCGGCGGCCAGATCGACTTCATGTTTACGACCATTCCGGGCGTGCTGCCGCATGTGAAGGCGGGCACCTTGCGCGCGCTGGCGGTCACGTCGCCCGAGCGGTCGCCGGCCTTGCCCGATGTGCCCACGATGGCCGAGTCTGGCCTGCCGGGCTTTCAAGCGGTGTCGTGGCACGGCGTGGTGGCGCCCGCGGGCACGCCGGACGCCGTGGTCGCCACGCTGAACCAGGCCTTGAGCGGTGCGTTGGCCGCGCCCGCCGTGAAGCAACGCCTGATGGAAGAGGGCGCGCAGGCCTCCAACGTGAACACGGCCGCGTTCGGTAAGTTTATCCAGACCGAGATTGCGACATGGGCGCAGGCCGTGAAGGATTCCGGCGCGACGGCAAACTGAAGCAGGGCTGTGGCTGGCGGGGCGCATGCTAGGATTTCCGGCATGCTGAAAACCTTCTTGTTCACGCTGCTGGCGGCGCTGCCGGCAGCAGCCCTTGCCGCGAATCCTGTTGACGCGGGTCCTGTTCCGGCGAACGCCGCGCCCATGGATGTAGCCGCCACGGATGCCACCACCACGCGTTCATCCATTCCCTATGCGCTTCAATGTCTGTACGTCGCCAGGCAGGACGGCGGCATGCTGGAACCCGCCGATCAATGTGCGCGGGTGGAGGGTGACGCGGTCGTGTTCGCGGCGGATGCGCTTGGGCGCATGGACTTCAACGAGGATGGCTTGTCGCCGGTATTCACGCACGGATCGTGGCGCTGGGTGCGGCCTGACGGAAAATCGGTGGCGGTCGTCACCTACGACAATTTCGCGGACGACTTCGAAGGCGGCCTGACGCGCGGGCCCTGGTCGGGCGGCATGGCCTTTTACGACACGCAGCTTAACCGCGTGCTGGCCACCCCCTATGAATGGGTCGACCGCTACAGCGGCGGCCTGGCCGTGGTGTGCGAAGGCTGCCGCAAGGCGCACACGCCGGATGGCGAACACAGCTTCATGACGGGCGGCCAATGGGGCGCCATCGACCGCCGGGGCAAGCTGGCGCTGCCTTTGCGGCCGGATGCGGCATCGCTGTATCGCGAGGTCGAGGCGGCACGCTAACTCTGATCGCTCACCCCTAACCGCCCGCCAGCAGCTTGCCCAGTGTCGCCATGCCTTGTTCCATATCGGCGTTCCAGGGGTGCCCATGGTTCAAGCGCAGGAAATTCCGGAAGGCGCCCGACGACGAAAACAGCGGGCCCGGTGCGATGCTGATGCCGTGATCCAGCGCCGCGCGGTGAACCTTCAACGTGTCGATGTGCGCGGGCAATTCCACCCACACGAAATAGCCGCCAGCCGGGCGCGTGGCGCGCGTGCCCTTGGGAAAGTAGCGCGCTACCGCTTGCAGCAGTTCGCCTTGCTGCACGGCCAGTGCCTGGCGGAACTGGCGCAGGTGGCGGTCGTAGCCGCCCTTTTCCAGATAGGCGGCAATGGCGGCCTGCGTGGGCGCGGCGGTGGCCAGGCTGGTGGTGAGCTTGTTGCGCATGATCTTCTGCGTATAGCGTCCGCCCGCCACCCAGCCCACGCGGTAGCCGGGCGCCAGTGTCTTTGAAAACGACGAGCAGTGCATCACGATGCCTTCCTTGTCGAAGGCCTTGGCCGGGCGTGGCCGCTGTTCGCCGAAGTACAGTTCGCCGTAGACGTCGTCTTCAATCAGCGCGACGCCATGCCGGGTCAGCAGTCGGACCAGCGCTTCCTTTTTTCTGTCGGGCATCAGGCTGCCCAGCGGATTCTGGAACGTGGTCATCAACCAGCAGGCGCGCGGCCGGTGCTGCGTGATGGCGTCTTCCAGCGCTTGCAGGTCGATGCCTTCGCGCGGATGCGTGGCCACTTCGATGGCGTGGAGCTGGTTGCGTTCCAGCGATTGCAGCGCGGCATAGAACGTGGGGGATTCCACGATGACCGCATCGCCGGGCTGGGTCACCGCCGCCAGGCTCAGGTTCAGCGCGTCCAGCGCGCCGTTGGTGATGATGATGTCGTCCACCGGCACCGTCAGCCCATCGGCCAGGTAGCGCAACGCGATGGCGCGGCGCAGCGCCGCATCGCCCGGGCTGAGGTCGTCGATGGAACCCCAGGGGTCCAGCCGCTGTGCGGCAGACGCCATGAACTTGCCCAGCCGCGCGTAGGGCAGCAGCGACGGGCTGGGAAAGGCGGAGCCAAACGGCACCATGTCGCGGCGCAGCGTGGCGTTAAGCACTTGCAGCACGTTGTCGCTGACGTCCACCGGGTGTCGGCCGGCGGGGGCGCTGGACAAGCCGTCCAGCTCGGGCAGCGCGGCCTGCGGCGCGCGCAACACGTAGTAGCCGGACCGGTCGCGCGCGCGGATCAGGCCGCGCGCTTCCAGCAGGTAATAGGCCTTGAACACCGTGGACGGGCTGACGCCCCGGCTGGCGCTCGTCTGCCGTACCGAAGGCAGGCGGTCGCCCACTTGCAGCAAGCCCGAACTGATTGACGCGGTGATGTCTTCCGTCAGCCTTTCATAGCGCTTCATGGTGGCTCCGATTCAAAGGGAAGAGGGTGGGGCAAGCACGGGCGGACTCATGTCGACATGCCGACGACGCGCATCAGCAGCCGCAGCGCGTAGGCCGCCACGCCTAGCGCCGCGACGCTGGTGGCCCAGATCAGCGCCAGCCACAGCAGGCGGCTGCGCCACGACGCAGGGGCCGGGCGGGCGGCGTCAGGGGGTGTCGTCAAGGCAGGCATCAATGAAACTCCTCGCCGGTGCGGACCTTGCCGCGAAATACGTAGTACGACCAGGCGGTATAGGCCAGGATAATCGGAATGATCAGCAGCGCGCCGACCAAGGCGAAGCCCTGGCTTTGCGGGGGCGCGGACGCCGTCCAGATCGAGATGTCAGGCGGAATGATGGCGGGCCAGATGCTGATGCCCAAGCCGGTGTAGGCCAGGAACACCAGCGCCAGCGACAGCAGGAATGGGCCGGCGGCGGGCGTACCGCGCACGCGCCGGATCAAGTCATAGCCGGCGGCGGCCACCAATACCGGCACAGGCAAGAACCAGAACATATTGGGCAGGCTGAACCAGCGCTGCGCGATATGCGGCTGCGCCAGCGGCGTCCACACGCTCAGCACCGCGATCACGGCCAGCAGCGTGAACGTGAGCGGCCGCGCGATGCTGCACATGTGGCGGTGCAGCCGGCCTTCGGTCTTCATGATCAGCCAGGTGCAACCCAGCAAGGCGTAGCCCACCACCAGGCCCAGGCCGGTGAACAGCGAGAACGGGCTGACCCAGTCCCACGCACCGCCCTGATAGGCGCGCCCCACCACGGCGATGCCTTCGATGTAGGCGCCCAGCGTCACGCCCTGGAAGAACGTGGCCGTGACCGAGCCGAACACGAAGGCAAGGTCCCAGTACCGACGATGGTGTTCATCGGCCTTGAAGCGGAATTCAAACGCCACGCCGCGAAACACCAGGCCCAGCAGCATGAACACCAGCGGCAGGTGCAGCGCGCTGAGTATCACGGAATACGCCAGCGGAAAGGCCGCCATCAGGCCCGCGCCGCCCAGCACCAGCCAGGTTTCGTTGCCGTCCCAGACGGGCGCCACGGTGTTGACCATGACGTCGCGTTCATCGCGGTCGCGGATCAGCGGAAACAGGATGCCGATGCCCAGGTCAAAGCCGTCCATCACCACGTACATCATCACGCCAAACAGGATGATGACGGCCCATATCAATGCAAGGTCGATGCCCATGGCGTCAGACTCCCGAAGGCTTGCGTGGCGCGGCTTCGATGCCGGCCAGCGTGGAGGCGGCGGACAGCGGGCGCGAGGGTTGGCGCGCTTCGCCCGGGCCGCCCGACAGCGGCGCGTGGCCGGGGGCGGGGCTGGGACCCATGCGGATCAGGCGCAGCATGTACGACACGCCGGCGCCGAACACCAGCAGGTACACGGCCACGAACAAGGCTAGCGTCAGCGTCAGTTCGCCAACGCCATGCGGTGTGGCCGCGTCGGCGGTGCGCATCACGCCGTAGACGATCCACGGCTGGCGGCCGATTTCGGTCACGTACCATCCGGCCAGCATCGCGACGATGCCCGATGGCCCCATCCACAGCGCAAAGCGTTGCAGCGCGCGCGATTCATACAGCCGTCCGCGCCAGCGCGTCCATAGCGCCCAGCCGGCCAGCAGAATCATCAGCATGCCCAGCCCAGCCATGATGCGAAACGACCAGAACACCACAGTGGCGTTGGGCCGATCTTCGGGCGGATACGACTTCAGGCCGGGAAACTGGCCGTCCCAGCTATGCGTCAGGATCAGGCTGCCCAGGCGCGGGACGTTCAGCGCAAAGCGCGTTTCTTCGCGCTCCATGTCGGGGATGCCGAAGAGCGTCAGCGGCACGCCCGCGCCCGGTTCATTTTGCCAATGGCCTTCAATGGCGGCGATCTTCGCGGGCTGATGCTTAAGCGTGTTCAAGCCATGAAAGTCGCCCACCACGGCTTGCAGTGGCGCCACCAGCAACAGCATGCCCATCGCCATGGCGAACATCTTCTTCACGGCGGGGCTGCGGTCTCCGCGCAGCAGATGCCAGGCGCCGGACGCGCCCACCATCAACGCGGTCGCCAGGAACGCGGCGATGCCCATGTGCGCCAGGCGGTACGGAAACGAGGGGTTGAAGATCACGGCGAGCCAGTCGGTGGGCACGACGCGCCCGTCCAGGATTTCGTAGCCGGCGGGCGTCTGCATCCAACTATTGGACGCCAGGATCCACGTGGCCGACACCAGCGTGCCCAGCGCCACCATGATGGTCGAGAAAAAGTGCAACCCCGGGCCCACGCGCGTCCAGCCGAACAGCATCACGCCCAGAAAGCCCGCTTCCAGGAAGAAGGCGGTCAGCACTTCGTAGGCCAGCAGCGGCCCTGTGATGCTGCCCGCGAAGTCCGAGAAAAAGCTCCAGTTGGTGCCGAACTGGTACGCCATCACCAGGCCGGACACGACGCCCATGCCGAAGTTGACGGCAAAGATCTTGGTCCAGAAGTGGTAAAGGTCGCGATAGACGGGCTTGCCCGTGCGCAGCCAGAAGCCTTCAAGTACAGCCAGGTAGCTGGCCAGGCCTATCGTGATGGCGGGAAATACGATGTGAAAAGAAATGGTGAACCCGAACTGTATTCGGGCAAGCAATAGCGCGTCGCCATGCATAGCGGTCTTCCTGATAAGCGGTGTCCTACGCTTTGAACGGTAGATCCGGGGCGCGAAGTAGTACAGATTCAGAATCCGGATAAAAAAGCGGATCAGTTTGATCGGAGGGATGCCTGAAACCAGTCAGGACGCAGGCCGTGGTGCTGTGCTTCGCTGGAATGCAGGTGGCGCATATGGCCCCGAATTAGCAGATCAGGTTGGTCAGGGCGGGGTAGTACGGCGGCTTCCGGCCCGGGCCGGGCCACGGTTCCCGCCAGCGGTCCGTTCGGCTACGATGAGAGCCCGCTGTTGGAACAACCTTCATTGACGTTTGCCGCAGGGCGCCGTCCTTCGCCCAGAGATACCGGATAGTTATGAGCATGACCAAAACGAAGGGCACGTCCGGTAAAGCCCAGGCCTTGCCGCACCGCATCCGCGATCAGTTGCGTTACGAAATCCTGACGGGCGCCTTGCCCGCGGGCACCCCGCTCAAGCAGGACGCCCTGGCCACGCGCTTCCAGGCCAGCCGCATTCCCGTGCGCGAAGCGCTGCGCCAACTGGAAACCGAAGGCCTGGTGGCGTATCACCTGAACCGGGGCGCCGTCGTCATCCGCATGGACGTGGACCAGATCTGCGAACTGCTCGACATCCGCATCGCGCTGGAAGGCTATGCCGTGCGCGCGGCCGTGCCCAATATGGCGCGGGCTGACCTGGATACGTTGGAGGCCATCCTCAAGGCCTACGACGAGGCCGATTCCGTGTCGGAATGGGCCGAACTGAACCGCCGCTTCCATCTGGCTTTGTGCGCGCCCGCGAACAACACGCGCTTGCGTCGGCTGATTGAGGAATACGGCTTGAATACCGACCGCTACACGCACGAGATGATGTCGCAGGCCACCGGCAAGGAAGGCCCGCAGTCGGACCACTACCGCATCCTGGAAGCCTGTCGTCAGCAGGATGGCGCGTTGGCGGCGCAGTTGGTTGAAGCGCACATCATCGAAACCAAGAAGAACCTGGTGGCCATGCACCGCATGCGCCAGGACGGCTGAACGGCTGAAGGCCCGCGCGCGGCGGGCCTTCAAGACGTGTAGACGGAACCCACCTACGCGGCGCGCCCGCCCAGATACAGCTCGCGCACAAGGATTGCCGGACCGGGGTCTGGTGGGGGCCGGCGGTGCTTGAAAGACCGGGGCAAGGGCGCACGCGGTTCACATAAACCGCGTTTCAGCCACTGGGTTGCACCTTTGTCCCACCCTTGAAACAACCGCGCCCGCCGACGGAGTCCGTGGGCGGGCGCGAAGCCGGGCGGGTCAAATCCGTCAATACATGTGCTGACCGCCATTCATGGCAACGTTGCTACCGGTCATGAAACCCGCCGCGTCGCTGCAGATGAAGGCCACCAGCGCGGCGATTTCTTCGGGTTGGCCAAGCCGCCCGACCGGGATCTGCGGCAGTATCTTTTCCTTCAACACGTCTTCGGGCACCGCCTGCACCATGCGCGTGTCCAGATAGCCGGGCGATACGGTGTTGACGGTGACGCCTTTGCTGGCCAGTTCCAGCGCCAGCGCCTTGGTGAAACCATGAATGCCCGCCTTGGACGCGGCGTAGTTGGTCTGGCCGAAGGCGCCCTTGCTGCCGTTCACCGATGAAATGTTCACGATGCGGCCCCAGCCGCGCGCCGCCATGCCGCCGCATAGCGGCTGCGTCATGTGGAACAGGGAATCCAGGTTGCTGTGCATGACCTCGGTCCACTGTTCCAGGCTCATCTTGGCCAGCCGGGCATCGCGCGTGATGCCCGCGTTGTTGACCAGGATGTCGATGGTTCGCCCGTCGTGTTCCAGTTGGTGCATCAGCGCCTGGCACGAGGCATGGTCGCCCACGTCTACCTGGTACAGCGCGAAGCGGCGGCCGCGCGATGCTTCATCTTCCGCCCAGGCGCGCGCGGCGGCTTCGTTGGAGTGATAAGTGGCGATGACATCGTGGCCAGCGTCGTGCAGGGCCAGCGCAATGGCCCGGCCCAGGCCGCCCGCGCCGCCTGTCACCAGTGCGGTGCGTTTAGGCGTCATGATGCGCCCCTGCTGGGCTGGCGTCGCGCATGGCCGAGCATGCGGCGGCCATCTGGTCGGACAGGGCTGACCACATCTGCGTCATCGGCGACGTGGCCAGCGCCATGCCGCCGCCGGTGGCAAGCTTGAACCAGCCGCTCATGGCTTCGCCCAGCCCGGCTGCCAGCGTCGCTTGTTCTTCCAGTGCGGCGTGGGTGATGGCCTGGCTGGCGTCCAATTGGCATTGCCATTGCTTGCGCGCGATGTCGCCGATTGCGGGCGCGATGTCCTGCCAGGCGCCGGAATGCTGTAGCGGCCCCAGCGTCGCCAGGTACTTGGTGGCGTTGTCGTCGGCCAGGCGTCGGCCCAGCTCCATCCAGCGTTGTTGGCTTTCTTGCGCAAGCTGCGCCAGGCGCTGGCAATAGGCGGCGTTGGCGCCGACGATTCCGTGGGAAGGGGAGGCAGTAGGTTTCTTCATCATCCGTCCTTGTCAAAGTGGGTAAGGGGTAACGAATCAGTCCTCAAGCCGTCAGGTCGGGGCGGCCGGCGCCGTGCGTGTGGCGTGCGTTAACAATAGCGCAGCGCAGACCCGCAACACCAGTCTGCGTCCGCCACCTCTTTGTCGCCTGACGCAGCGCGCAAACGCCGCATGGCGGGCGATACGGGCCGTGCAGAAATGGCGCCAAAGTAACTTGACGTTACTTCGCGCCTGGTGTGTCATGCATCGACGCCATCCATCGGCGCCCCAATACACGCGGCCTTCGCGCTGCCCTGGAACTTCTCGACGAGGCGAATTTGTCCACATCAGGAATGACGGTTCGCGTGCCGTCCTGGAGATACCTGCCGGTGGCGTTTGCCTTGGTGCTGCCGACCGTACTGTGCTCCGTCGAGACCTGGATTTACGCCAAGAAGCAGCAGCGCACGGAAGCCGAGGCGGCTGCGCAGATTGTTCGCGTGCAAATGGAGAACATGCTGGAGCAAGCCTGGCCCGTGCTGGACCAGGTGGCGGAACTGACGCCGCGGCCCTGCGCGGAGGTATTGCCGCAGCTACGGCGCTTGGGCACGCTGAACCCGTATTTTCGTGCTCTGGTTCTGTCCAACGATCGGCACCTCTATTGTTCGTCGGCCGTGGGCGAGGTGGATTTCGCGCTGGGCGATCTGCGCAAATGGCCCAGCGAAGGCACACCGGATCGCTGGCTGTTTTCGGTGGCGGGCACACCCTTGGCGCCAGATCGCCCCGCCATCCTGCTGGGCAAGCCGGGCGCGCCGGGATACAGCGGCGCGGTGGCCGTGGATGGCCGCTACGTGCTGGACCTGCTCAACGCCGTGGCCACCTTGGGCGACTATGGCATGGAATTGATCGTAGGCAAGGGGGCGCCGATCCACAGCGATTCCTGGCATGCGTCCGATGCCAATGTGCAAGCCGTGTACGACGAGGTCACGCGCAACAACGGGCGCGTGGCGCTGACCATCCATGTCAAGGCGCCCACCGCCAACCTGATCGACGCCTGGCAGCAGCTATTGCTGAGCTATCTGCCCGTGGCGTTGTTGATTGGCGCGGGCCTGGCGTTCGCCGCCTATCGGCTGCAATTGAATCGCCTGTCATTCAAGGAGCAACTGCGTCGAGCCATGCGCGCCGATGAATTCCAGGTGCACTATCAGCCCGTGTATGGGCAACTGACGGGGCAGTGCGCGGGCGTTGAAGCGCTGATGCGTTGGAACCGCCCGGGCGTGGGCTTCGTGCGGCCGGACATCTTCATTGCCGCGGCCGAGGCGGAAAACATGATCATCCCCTTGACCCAGCATTTGCTGCGCTTGATCGAGCGCGACATGCAGTCCTGGACGACGCCGCCCGACTTTCATGTGGGCGTGAACATCGCGCCCGAACATCTGTCCAGCAACGTGCTGGTGAAAGACATCCAGGCCTTCGTGGCCAAGGTCGCGGCGCGCCGGCCGTTGATCGTGCTTGAGATCACCGAGCGCAGCCTGATCTCGGACAGCGGCCAGGCACGCCGCAATATCGATACGCTGCGTGCCGCGGGCGTGCGCGTGGCCATTGATGATTTCGGCACCGGGCACTGTTCGCTGTCGTATCTGCAGAAATTTCCGGTGGATTATTTGAAGATCGACAAGGGCTTCGTACAGGCGATCATGCCATCCGGCGAAGAGGCGCCCGTGCTTGACGTGATCATCACGCTGTCGCACCGACTGAACCTGGCGGTGGTGGCCGAAGGGGTTGAAACGCAGGCGCAGTTTGAATATCTGACGGCGCGCGGCGTCGCCTTCATCCAGGGCTATTTGTTTGCACGGCCCATGCCGTCCGCTGATTTCGTGCCCTGGTATGCGGGGCACTCGCCGCCCGGCGAGCGGGTGGCATCGCTGCCCTAGATGCAGGCAACGCGGCCGGCAACATCATCAGGCGGGTTTGGCCTGCGGTTCTACCTTGGCGAAGAACAGGTCCGCAATGGCCTGGCCGTCCATGGGTTCGCCATTGATGGCGCGCGCCAGTAACTCCGCGCCCAGCAACTGCACCGAAAACACCAGGTCCGGCTGCACGCGGCGGATCTTCTCCAGGTGCTTGCTGGTGTTGACCAGCGCCACCGTCTTCGCGCCGCCCTCGCCCGTGGCTTCCTTGGCCGCCAACACGATGAATGCGTTTTCGGCGTCGTCGTCGCGCAGCGCCAGCACGTAGCGCGCGCGGGTCACGCCGGCGCTGTGCAAGACTTCCACGCTGGACGGATCGCCTTCGATCAGGTCCGCGGCGGCGGGATATTCCTGCGGGCTGCCGGGCGGCACGATCACCGTGACTTCGTCGCCCCGGCGGCGCAGTCCGGCATAGACGCTAAGCGCCAGCGGAGTCGCGCCCGCGATGATGATGTGGTTTTTTCTCATGGCGGTGGAGAATCTGCCTTTGACGAGCCGTTTCAGATTGCCGCCGATTACCGGGCCGGCAATCGCGCTGATGGACGTGGCGAATACGGTAATGCCAAGAATGATAATCGACGCGGTGAACAGCCTGGCCGTGATGCTGTGTGGCGTGATGTCGCCATAACCGACCGTGGACATGGACACGATGGAGAAGTAGAACGCGGTGCCCATGTCCTGCACCGGCGGGTTGAACTCGTTGCCCAGGTAGAGCGTGCCGAAGACGGCGTAGATCAGCAGAGACACCACACTGACCAGGGCGAACAGCGAACCCGCCGTGACGCTCGCGCGGTCAAAGCGCCGCCAATAGACGATCAGCGCAATCAACAGCACCAGCGTGTACACGCCCAGCCCCGCGCGCCCGGCCTCGCCAAGAATCGCAAAGGTGCCGATACCGATCAGCAGCACCAGTGAAAAGGCCCACGCGATCCGCGCCTTGAGAATCAGGCCGATGGCAATCACTTGCAGGCCCACGCCCAGCACCAGCCGGGGAATCTCCAACAGCCCGACCACCCGCATCACTTCATGCCAGTTGTCCAGCGCAAGCCAAAACGAATATTCGCGCGCGCGCACCTCGCGCAACACGGGGTGCATGAAGGCATAGCCGTCCAGGGCGACCAATATGGCCAGGCACCAGTTGGGCGAAAACAGCGCTCGCAGTTTCTTGAGCCGGCGTGACAGCGACGGGGAATTCAGGGGCATTGGACTGATCCTTTAGTCCGCATTTTAGGACGATGCGACGAGAGGCCCTGCTATATCAAATAGGTATGGAAGGCTATCAACAAAGAATTACTGGTTTCGCGGCCCAAGTCATAAACTCCGTTCATCACGCGGCTATCGAAGTGGAAAACCGCTGATGTGGATGGCAGGCCAGCCAGCAGTCAGGGCCGGCCCGACATCCAGGCGTTGATCACGTTGCAGCTTGCGCGGGGACTAGAGACCCGGCGCAGGTTCACGGTCGGACCGTGCGTGAGCAGTATGAGGCACGAATGTTGGAATCGCGTGATCCAGGTAGAAGGCATCAGTGCCGGCTGATGACTCCGGGTTCACGTGTTGTTTTAGCGCGGCGTCTTACCTCTCGGGGGCAGCGCCGCGTTTTTTTATCTGCTTTTTGCCCGTCTTCTTTGTGTTCAACGCTGAACACGCCAGGCCATTCGAGCCGACTCAGTTGGCCGCGTCCGCGTCCTCGGTTTCGCGGCGCCATTCTTCCAGCCCGTCTTGGCGGCTGTCTTCCCCCGAAGTCCGATAGTCCAGGTCCAGCGTGATGTCCGCGGCAAACATATAGCCCCAGCCGTGCACGGCGCGGATCGGCAACGTCATCTGGTTGGCGGCCGCCTTGCGCCGCAGGCGGCTGATCATCACGTCCACGAAGCGTCGGCGCGTGATGCCGCTGTCGGCCTCTTCGGCCCCATCGGCGTAGAAGGCGTCGCGGCTGACCTTGCGATCGGGCGCGGTCACCAGCCGCGACAGGAAATCCCGTTCGCCGGTGGTCAGGCCCAATGTGCGGCCTGTCGGGCTGATCAATGTCCAACCCTTGTTCGCCAGCCGCCAGGCTTCCTGTGCGGGTTCTTCGGTGTGTGCCTCGGCCGCGGCTTCCATGCCGTCCAAGCCCACCGCGCGGCGTACCAAAGCCTGGAGCGCCGCCGCCAATTCCAGCCCTGTGACGTCGGGCGGCAGGCAGGCATCCGCGCCGCAGAGCAGCGTGCGGATGCGGCTTTCCGCGTCCGTGAATGCGGCGATCGCCACGATGCCCAAGCCTCGGTCGACCGCGCGTAAACGCACGGCGGCGTTGTGGATATCGGAAAGTGGCGCGTCCAATACCACCAGGGGACTGGGACGGCGGGAATAGCGATCGTAGACGTCGATCAGGTCGTGACAGCGGCGTACGCAGAAGCCCAGATGAGATAAGGCGTCCACAAGCCTTGTGTGCTTGGCATCGTCATTGCCAAGGAAAATGACATCCAGCGTGTTATTCATTGATGCTTCCAATGAGAGGCGCGGCCCGAAGCGGCGGGCCATGACGAGACCGTCCGGCGGTGTTTTTTGAATGGGGGCGAGGAATCCGGCCGGTTGCTTGTCCCATGCTGGCCGCCAGGGGCCGGTGGACCAAATGCCGTCTTGAAGTCACGCCCGTGTTTCATTTAAACACGGGCGTGTTTTTTTGTGAAGATACGTTTCTGTAGTTTCTGATGGTAACCGCAGGAGGGGGCGTCCCTCTGGCGAAGGGCTTGAAACGGTGATTGTTTTTCCGCGTTGTCACATGCCCTGCAAGGAATTATTAAGTATTACCGATACATTATTTTCTATTTTGCATACCTGAAGGCTAATAAACTCAAGCCCCGAATTTTTTTGCCCAAGGTGCCAGTCGTACTTCCGACGCCGACGGGTTGTACCTGGTGGGCGGCAGAGTTAAGTCAATGCCAGATATGGGATTTTTTAAAAATATGGGGTGCCGGGCAGGGCGGCCCGCGCAACTGGCGTCAGCGGGAAAGCGCACGAATAGTGCGATTTACGGATTAACCCGGGAATTGGGGTGCAATCCGTTTATTTGGCGGTTGTATTGAGATGTTTTAATTAATAAATAATTTCAGATTAATGTCTCAGGTTGATCGATTGGACACGTTTAGCCATCGTCTGCGCAGCGCAAGAATGCTTCAGGGATGGACTCAAAAGGACTTGGCGGTCGCAAGCAACCTCTCTCAGAGCGCTATCGGCAACTACGAAAGCGGGCAGCGCCTGCAACCCTCCAGTGATGCCCTCATCAAATTGACCCGCGCCTTGCGGGTCAGCCCGATGTGGCTCAGCACCGGAGAAGGTCCGATGCTGAATTCTGGCTACACCGACCCGGCCGCGACGGCCGAAGGCGGTATTTCCCCGCAACCCGCCTGGCCGTTTGAATCGGTGTCGTACGCCACCTATTCACGGTTGAGCTTGCAGGAAAAGCGGCAGATAGAACTGGTGCTGGCCGCCTATATCAAGGCACGCGGCGAATAGTCCCGATGGGCTGCGGCGCGTTTTGGGGCCGCCGGCGGGCATCCGGCGCCGGTATCGGCGCGCCGGCTTGCGGCTTGCTGCGCAGGCGGCTGCGCAAGCGTTCCACGGGGTCGGCGACCAGGCCGTTCAACAGGGCTGAAAATCCGATGCTGCCCGCAATCACCAGCGCCGCGAAGAGCGTGGGCTGATGCGTTTCAATGTCGTTGAGCAGCCAGCCGAACACCAGGATCACCAGCGAATGGCAGATATAGATCGGGTAGCTGAGTTCACCGATCGCTTTGTCCAGCCGATGCCGCGATTGGAACAGGAACGCCAGGGGCATCAGCGCGGCGAACAGCAGCACGGCCAACCCGTCACGCACGGTGGGGTTGATGCTGATCGAAAAGTGCAGCAGCGTGTAGGCGAACAGCACGGCAGTCCCTATTTCCGGCAGACGGCTCACGCGTCGGGTCCAGGCCTTGAACAGCGGCAGCAGTACCTGGTGCGACAGCGAGCCGATCAGGAACAGCGCCAACTCGGTGGGAAAGAAGCGGTAGGTCCAGGGGTCGCTCAGCCCAATGCCGGTTGCGATCAGCACACCACGTAGCGCCAGCGAAGCAACCAGCAAAGCCAGCAGCCGGCGCGGCGAACCCAGCACAAAAGGCGCCACCAGATAAAAGCTCATCTCGACGCCCAGGGTCCAGGCCTGTGGCACCAGCAAGCCCTGATACAGCGGCACGTCGCTGTTGGCGAAGCTGCCCGTGAAGGCCAGGGCCGAATGCTGGATGCCGAAGAACATCAGCCAGTCCTGGCCGAAGATGAACACGTTGGACAGCAGCAGGAACAGCTCGGCCGAAAAAGGCAGGGCTTCATAGATGCGGAAAAAGGCGCCGCCGCTCAGCACATGGGCGGCAAGCGTCAGCGCCGCCACGGTCAGGTAGATGGGAAACAGCCGCAGGAAGCGATTCGCGTAGAACTTGCCCGTGGCACCCTGGTAATTGTCGGTGGCGGTCAGTACGTACGAAATCAAAAATCCCGAGATCACATAAAACAGTTGCACCGCCAGCCGGCCACCGACCAGATTGTCGGTGTAGCTGCCACCCAGATGATCCAGCACCACTGATAGCGCCAGTAAGGTTCTTAAGAAGCCCATCGCCGTGTCTCCCCGGTAGTCTTGTTGTTTGCGGCCCCCTCGGACCGGACACCTGCGTTGCTTGATGCGTCGGTAATCGACTTGCTTTCCTGTGCTTGCAGGGCGGTCGGCACCCTTATCTGGAATGATTCTGCGCGTCGGCTGAAGCCGCCGCCATGCGGCATTCGATGCAGTTGGCTGCGTCATCGGTGTGAGGCGGCGGACGCGGCTTGCTGCTTTTGGATACCGCTGTAGGGGGGAGATACGAGGACGACACGGGGCTGGCCCGGTTACAGTCGGGGGGTCGAAACCTTCAGGAGCCCTACCCATGCTTACCCATCTGTCTTCGCGTTGTCGGCTGCTATGCCTGAGCCTATTGGCGGCGACCTTGGCGGGGTGCGCGGGGTCCAACGGAGGTGCGCGCCCGCAAGGCGCCGCCGCGGCCAATGCCGCCACCAGCGCGGACTCACTGGCCCAGACCAGTTGGGAACTGGTCCGCTGGGCGCAGCCCGGCGGTGTCTTGCGTGATATTCCCCACGGTGACAACGGCGAACCGGTGCGGCTGACGTTCCTGGCCCAAGGCAAGCAGTACCGGGTCAATGGCTTTGCCGGATGCAACCGCTACATGGGTTCCTACAAGCTGGAAGGCGGCAAGCTGTTCATCAACGCGCCGGCCACCACCCGCATGGCCTGCGTGCCGGCGGAACGCGCCAAACTCGAAGCCGACTACCTGCGCGGGCTGAGCGCCATCGATACCTTCACGCTGGACAGCGGCGGTGCTCCGCGGCACCTGACGTTCAACCTGCGCGGCGGCGACGTGCTGGAATTCGAGCGCCGCCAGGATCCTCCCACCCCCTGATTCCGCGAGGCCGTTCATGCCCTTTATCGCTTCTCTGCGCAGGCTGGCGCCGTGCCTGTTATCCCTGGGCCTGGCCGCCTGCGCCGCACCGCCGTATCGCGCCGCGGACGGGCAGGACCCGCGCTTTCAACCGGCGTCGGCGTCGGACGTGCTGGCACAGACGGGGTGGGACCTGGCTCGCTGGACGCTGCCTGGCGGCGGCCTGCGCAGCATCCCGCATCCGTCATCGAATTCCCGTCCGCTGACGGCCAGCTTCGTCCATGTGCAGGGGGCCCCAATCCTGTCGGGCTTTGCAGGCTGCAACCAGTACAGCGCGCCCTACACGGTGGCCAACGGCCAACTCATCGTGCGTGCGAACCCCGTGGCCACCAGGATGGCCTGCGCTGCGCAGACGATGAAGCTGGAGCAAGACTTCCTGGCTGGCCTGACGCGCATCACCGCAATGTCGCTGGACAACACCAACAACCCGCAGCGCATGACCTGGGTATTGAGCTCGGGCGACACCCTGGACTTCGGCCGTCGCGCGGATCCGTGATGCCCCTCAAGCCGGCGGCGGATGCCTCGTCCGCGCGCCGGGAGCTGAATGCCGTGGTCGAGCAGGAAACCGTCCCCTCATTTGAGCCGGATCAAGCCGTGGCCAGCCTGGCGCCGGGCGGCGCGGCCCGCGCACCGATTACTATTACGGGCTTCGCCGTCCGCTTTTCATCGCTTTGCCATGACTTCCGTTGTCAATATCGCCGCTTATAAATTTGTCTCGCTGGATTCCCTGCCCGACCTGCGCGCCCGCCTGCTCACGGTGGCTGGGGACTGTGCGCTCAAGGGCACCATCCTGCTGGCCGAAGAGGGCATCAACCTGTTTCTGGCGGGCTCGGCAGAGGGTATCGACGCTTTCCTGCAAACGCTGAGCGCCGACCCCCGTTTTGCCGACCTGGAAGTCAAGTTCAGCCACAGCGACGCCGTGCCGTTCCGCAAGCTGTTGGTGAAGATCAAGCGCGAAATCATCCGCATGGACCACCCCACCATCCGCCCCGAAGCGGGCCGTGCGCCCGGCGTGGACGCCAAGACGCTGGCGCGCTGGCTCGCGCAGGGCGCCGACGACGCTGGCCGGCCTGTGGTGATGCTTGACACGCGCAATGCCTTCGAAGTCGACGAAGGCACATTCCATAACGCCATCGACTGGCGCATCGAACGCTTCACGCAGTTTCCCGCCGCCGTCCAGGCGCACCGCGCCGACCTCGAAGGCAAGACCGTCGTCAGTTTCTGCACGGGCGGCATCCGCTGCGAAAAAGCCGCCATCTACATGAACGAAGCGGGTATCCAGAACGTGTACCAATTGGACGGCGGCATCCTCAAGTACTTCGAGGAAACGGGCGGCCCGGGGTATGACGGCAAATGCTTCGTCTTCGACGAACGCCATTCGCTGGATCCGGGGTTGGCGCCTAGTCAACGCTGATTACCATCAGACGATAAAAAACCCGCCGATTGGCGGGTTGTTGCTGGGCTAGCGCATCCCGATCAGCGCACGCGCATGCCGGGCTTGGCGCCGGGGAAGGGTTCCAGCACGTAGATGCCGGCATCCACCGCTTCGTCGGCGTGGCTGGCGGCCAGCACCATGCCTTCGGATACGCCGAACTTCATCTTGCGCGGGGCCAGGTTGGCCACCATGACGGTCAGCTTGCCGATCAGGTCTTCCGGCTTGTAGGCCGATTTGATGCCCGAAAACACGTTGCGATGACGGCCTTCGCCTACGTCCAGCGTCAGGCGCAGCAGCTTGGTCGAGCCTTCGACGTGCTCGCAATTGACGATCTGCGCAATGCGCAGGTCAACGCGGGCGAAATCGTCGATGGAAATGGTCTCGGCCAGCGGTTCGCCGCCGGGCACCACCACCGGGGCGGCGGGCGGCTCGAACAGATCTTCCAGCATTTGGGGTTCCACGCGCTGCATCAGGTGCTTGAACGGCGCCACGCGTTGCGGCAGCACGGCGGCGTCTGCCCAGGTGAACGGGGCCTGCGCGCCAAACAGTTCAAGCGCCACGCGTTCGGCCAACGACGGCAGCACCGGGGCCAGCATCACGGACAAGGCCTTGAAACCCGCCAGCGAACGCGAGCAGATGTCTTGCAGCGCCGCCTTTTGCGCGTCGTCAGCGGTGGCCAGGCCCTTGGCCAGCACCCACGGCTGGGCCGTGTCGAACGCCTGGTTGATGCGGTCGGCATAGGCCATGATTTCGCGGATGGCGCGGTTGTATTCGCGGGCTTCGAACGCGGCGCGGATCGATTCGGCCTGTTCGGCGTATTCGGCCGACAGCGCGGCGGTGTCGCCGGAATAGCCCAGCACGCCATCAAAGTGCTTGGTGATGAAGCTGGCGGCGCGGCTGGCGATGTTGACGTATTTGCCGACCAGGTCACTGTTCACGCGGGCGATGAAATCTTCCGGGTTGAAGTCCACGTCTTCGACGCGGGCATTCAACTTGGCGGCGATGTAATAGCGCATCCACTCGGCGTTCATGCCCAGTTCCAGATAGCGCAGCGGCGAAATACCGGTGCCGCGGCTCTTGGACATTTTTTCGCCGCTGACGGTGATGAAGCCGTGCACATTCACCTGGTCCGGCGTCTTGCGGCCGGCGAACTTCAGCATGGCGGGCCAGAACAGTGCGTGGAAATAGACGATGTCCTTGCCGATGAAGTGGACTTGTTCGGTGCTGCCACTGGGGTCAAGCAGGGCGTCGAAATCCAGTCCCTTGACCGCGCAATACGACTTCAGCGACGCCAGATAACCGACGGGCGCGTCCAGCCACACGTAGAAGTACTTGCCCGGCGCATCGGGGATTTCAATGCCGAAGTAGGGCGCATCGCGAGAAATGTCCCAGTCGCCCAGCTTGGCCTCGCCGTCTTCGGCGCCGAGCCATTCACGGGTCTTGGCCAGCATTTCGGGCTGCAGGTGCTTGCCGCCGTTGGCATTGGCCCCGGTGGTCCATTGCTGCAGGAATTCCACGCAGCGCGGGTCCGACAACTTGAAGAAAAAGTGGTCGGACGATTTCAGTACGGGCGTGGCGCCGGTCAGGGCCGAATACGGGTTGATGAGCTCGGTGGGCGCATAGACGGCTCCGCACACCTCGCAGGAGTCGCCGTATTGGTCCTTCGCATGGCACTTGGGGCATTCGCCCTTGATGTAGCGGTCGGCCAGGAACATGCCCTTGACCGGGTCGTAGAACTGCTCGACGGAGCGGGTTTCGATCAGGTCCTGGGCACGCAGCGCGCGGTAAATGTCTTGCGACAGCGCGACGTTTTCAGCGGAATCGGTGGAATGCCAGTGGTCGAAGCGGATGTGGAAACCGTTCAGGTACTGCGGGCGTTCGGCTGCGTAACGGGCCACCAGCGCCTGCGGCGTGATGCCTTCTTTTTCGGCCTTCAGCATGATGGGCGCGCCGTGCGCGTCATCCGCACCCACGAAATGCACCGTGTGGCCCGCCATTCGCATCGAACGGACCCAGATATCAGCCTGGATGTATTCCATGATGTGGCCGATGTGGAAGGAGCCGTTGGCGTAGGGCAGCGCTGTGGTGACAAAAAGGGTGCGAGACATGGTTGTCGACAGAGGTGGAAGGAAAAAGGGGATTGGCGGCCATTTTAGGGCAATGGCGAAGTCTTGCCCCTGATGCGCTCCGATAACGACTCAACCCGCCGGTCGCAGGGTTGCGATTCGGGCGGGTTGAAGAGAAGCGGTCAAGAGCAAGCGGCCAGAGCGGAGCGCCGGCGCCTGCGGCATGCAGGCCCCGCGGGCGCATCGTGCAACGGCAAGCTTGCGCCGCGTGCGGCGCAAGCCATTATGCAACGCTGCCGTTAGCGGATTTCGCGGGCTTCGACGTCGATCACATCGCCACGCGGCTGCGTGGCGAAAGGGGCGGTGGCGGACTGGAATGGACCCGGTCGGGCGCCTTGGCGTTGGCTCCAGTAGGCGCGGACGCCGAAAGGTTTGCCACGCACCTTGGCGACCACGTACAGGATCGCCACGGCAAGCGCCGTGGAGAGCATGAAGACCAGCGCCATCGCCATGCCAATCAAGGCCAGGGCGGCGAATAGGACGGCACGGAAGAAGCGGATAAGTGTGTTGGTCATGAAGGTCGGATGCAAAACGCAGCGAAAGGTTCCCGCGTATCCGCTATCCTTTAGGGGATGGCGGCCCGCAAAAGCCGCGCTGCCTACGGAACCATAGTGACATGAGTATAACGATAGAAAATATCCGCGCCGCCCTGCGCGTCGCGCGCGACCCCAACACGGGTTTGGACCTGGGCGTTTCTGTAAAAGATCGTGACATCCAACTGGCGGGCGCCCGCCCCGCCGTGACGCTGGAACTGGGTTATCCCGCCGACGGCGTGCGCGACGACGTCGCCGCCATTGCCGCCGCCGCCCTGGCCGCCGCTGGCGTGCCCGACGCACAAATCACCATTACCTGGAAGGTTGCCGCGCATGCGGTGCAGAAAGGCCTGAAGCCGCTGCCCAATGTGCGCAACATCATTGCGGTTGCCTCCGGCAAGGGCGGCGTGGGCAAGAGCACCACCGCCGTCAACCTGGCGCTGGCCCTGGCGGCCGACGGCGCCAGCGTAGGCGTGCTGGATGCCGACATCTACGGCCCCAGCGTGCCGACCATGCTGGGCATTTCCGGCCGCCCCGAAAGCCTGGACAACAAAAGCATGGAACCGTTGACGGGCCATGGCTTGCAGGCCAATTCCATTGGTTTCCTGATCGACGCCGATTCGCCCGCCATCTGGCGCGGCCCCATGGTGACGCAGGCGCTGGAACAATTGCTGCGCCAGACCAACTGGCGCGACCTGGATTACCTGATCGTCGACATGCCTCCGGGCACGGGCGACGTGGCGCTGACGCTGGCGCAGAAGGTGCCGGTGGTTGGCGCGGTGATCGTCACCACGCCGCAGGACGTGGCATTGCTGGACGCGCGCAAGGGCCTGCGCATGTTCCAGAAGGTGGAGGTGCCGATTCTGGGCGTGGTCGAAAACATGGCCATCCACATCTGCTCGCAGTGCGGGCGCGCCGAACATATCTTTGGCGAAGGCGGCGGCCAGCGCATGGCCGAGCAGTACCAGACGCCCTGGCTGGGCAGCCTGCCCTTGACGCTGGCCATCCGCGAACAGACGGATGCCGGCAAACCCACCGTGGTGTCGGACGCGGGCAGCGAAGCCGCCGCGCTGTATCGCGGTATTGCGCGCAAGCTTGCGGCGGGCGTCGCGACGCTTCCGCGCGACATGGCCGGAAAATTCCCGTCCATCGTCGTCCAGCAGCCGACGTGACGCATGCGGTGGGCAGCACGCGCCTTTCTGGCAGGACTCTGCGTGGTGTCGGGCGAGGCCCTGGCCAAGCGCCCGGAAATCATTGTGGACCCGGGGGGCGTGCCCCCCGCCGCGCTGACGGCGATCACCCAGGCGGTTGACGCCATTGCGCGCTTGGCCGAGGACCAGGACGGCGGTGAAATCAACCGGCTGCGTCGTCGCGCGCGCGACGCCACGCTGGCCGCGCTGGCCACGCAGGGGTATTTTTCACCCAAGGTGACGTTGGAAGCCGGCACCGACATCGGCGGGGAAACCTGGGATATCGGCATTGTGCCCGGCAAGCGCACCACCGTTTCGTCCGTGGACCTGAAATTCACGGGCCGCATCACGCGGCCTGAATATGCCCAGCGCGTGCAGAGATTGCGCGACGACTGGCAGCTCAAGGCCGGGCAGCCGTTCATCAACAGCGATTGGAACCGCGCCAAGTCGACCTTGCTGGACGACGTTTCCACGCGCGATTTCATGCTGGCGCGCATGACGGCCTCGCAAGCCGACATCATGGCTGACACGGCCACGGCCAACTTGCACGTCACCATCGACAGCGGCCCCCAGGTCCGCATGGGCGAACTCAACACCGAAGGCCTGAAGCGCGTGCCCGACAAGCTCGTCCAGCGCTACGTGCGCTATTCGGTTGGCGCGGCCTATGACCAGAACCGGCTGGACTCCTGGCAGCAAGACCTGCAATCCACCTCCTTCTTTCGCGGCGCGTTCGTGTCGCTGGAGACACCCGGCAGCGCGCAGTCGCAGGCGAGCGACGTGAATGTCGATCGAGCCCGTGCACCAGGCTCCACCGACCTGGACGCGGCCACGCCGGCGGGCGACCCGTCCGTATCCGGCGCCGTCCCGCCTCCGCCGCCCACCTTTGATTCCGACGGCGAAGTGACCCTGCCGGTGCAGGTGCGCGTGGTCGAAGCGCCACCCAAGCGCTTCACGGCGTCGATCGGCTTGGACGACGAAGCGGGCGTGCGGGTGGAATCGCTGTACCGGCAGAACGTGGTGTTTGGCCAGCCCGTCACCATGGAAACCGGTTTCGGCGTGGACCGGCTGCGCCAACGCGCCTACGCCGACTTCCTGCTGCCGCCGACCGAGCGCGGCTACAAGGATTCAATCGGCGTCCTGGCTGACCATTCCGACATCCAGGGCCTGGAAGTGACGCGCTATGCCCTGGGCGCCACGCGCTTGCAAGAGCGCAAGGGCGCGGGCGACAGCCGGGTCGAATACGAAACCCGTTGGGGCATGTTGCTGGCGCAAGATCACGTGAAGATCGACGGCGGCGACGAATACACCTTGCCCACGCTGACCGCCACGGCCGAATGGCTGCGCCGCGACGTGGACAACAAATACAACCCGCGCGAAGGCAACCTGATCGCCGTGGGCGGCGGCGTGGGCGTCACGCTGGACACCGGCGAGCCCTATACCCGCGCCCGGCTGCGCGCGCAGAAATGGTGGCCCATCGGCAAGCTGGACGTGCTGACGGTACGCGGCGAGGTCGGGCGGGTGTGGTCCAGCAGCAAGGTGCAGGTGCCTGACGACTTCGGCTTTCGCACGGGCGGCGCGCGGTCCATTCGCGGCTACAAGTACCAGAGCATCGGCTTGCAGCGCGACAACGCGGTGGTGGGCGCGCCCACGCTGGTTGTCGGCAGCATCGAATACGACCACTACTTCGACGAGCGCTGGGGCATGGGCGTGTTTTTGGATGCCGGCGATGCCGCGGAGTCGTTTGGCGATATGTCGCTGGCCCTGGGCTACGGCGTGGGTGCGCGGGTGCGCACGCCCGCTGGCCCGCTGTCCCTGGACGTGGCTTACGGTCAGCGCGAGCGCGACCTGCGCCTGCACTTTTCGTTGGGGATCGCGTTTTGAGGATGTTGCGCAAATTTCTGCGCCAGGTGCTGGTGTGGTGGCTGCCCGGCGTGGCGATGCTGCTGTTGTTGGCCAGCGGCTTTCTGTTCTGGCTGGTGGGGTCGCAGAACGGAACCCGACTGCTGTTGACGACGGCTGCCCAACAACTGGACGGCCAGGCGCTGGACGTTCACGGTTCGCTGCTGCGCGGCGTGACCGTGGGCAAGCTGGACCTGGATGTGGGCGGCGGTACGCACATCGACGTCACCGAGCTGCATCTGCGGGTGAATTGGCGCGCGCTGGGCGACCGGCGACTGCATGTGCGGGATGTATCGGCGGGGTCGGTGCGCGTGGCGTTGACGACCCAGGCCGACGCGCCTGCCCCCGAGGATGACGGCGAACCGTTTTCGCTGCCGTCGCTGCCCGTGGATATCGCCGTGGACCGCGTGGCGTTGGGCGACTTCCTCTTGGAGCAGGACGGTCAGCCCTTGCCGGTCACGCTGGGCGACCTGAGCGCCACGTTCGCGGCCGGCAAGCAGGGCGCGCAGTTGCGCATTGCTTCATTGCGCGTCGGCCACGAAATGGGCGAGGCGCAGGTCTCGGGCGAGGCCGAGCTTCAAGGCATGGCGGACCCCTGGCCCTTCGCCGCGCGCCTGGATGTGACCGCGCGCGGATCTGGCCCCGAATCCCCCTTGTGCCAGGCGGACAAATTAAGCGGCATGGTGGCCGCAAGCCAGACGGCAAGCGGCGAGCAGGCCGATGCCAAGTCGCCCAAGTCACCGCCCGACCCCAAAGCCAAGTCCGACCCCAAGCGCCAGGCCGACGCCAAGACCGGGGCGGCGGCATCCGCCAAGGGCGAGGCCAAGCCTGTCGACTCGTCCCAGTTGGCAGGGCCGCCGCCGCCCGCCTGCCAAGTCATGTTGCGCGCCGATGCCGCCGGGTCGATGGATGGTATCCAGGCCAAGCTGGATGGCGACGGCTCCGGCTTGCTGCTGAACGTGGTGGCCGACCTGGCGCCGCGCACGGCGTTGGTGTTGCGCAGCGCGCGGGTCAACGTCCAACTGCCCGATAAATCGGCCTTGGCCGCGCAATTGGACCTGCAATCCAACCCGGCGCAGCAGGGGGCGGGCCGCGACCGCATCGCGGGCACCATCAGCGCGCAGCGCCTGGATTTGGCACCCTGGCTGGGCGAGTCCATTCCGCCAGCCGTGCTGACCGTACGCGGCGACGTGCAGGCCGATATCGAAAACCTGAGCCAGTTGCGTCACGCCGCCGTTGATCTGCGCTTTGAAGACGGCACCCGTTGGAACAAGCAGCCTCTGACAGGCAGCGTCAAGGCGCAAGTGGATATTGCCGCGGCAGCCCCCACCACCACCCCGTCCTCCACCGCTGACCCGCTGGCCGGGCTGCGCATTCACGGCCTGGACGTGGATCTGAAACTGGGCCGCAACCGCATTCAGGCATCGGGAGAGATGGACGCCAATGACGGCGCCCTGACCTTGGACGCGCAAGCCCCGCAGTTGGACGCTTTCTGGCCCGGCATCCCCGGTGGCGCGGAACTCAAGGGCAAATTAGCCGGCACCGTGGCCGCGCATCGCGGCGAACTGAGCGCTGGCTATACGCCCGCCCAACCACGCGCCGGTGTCCTGGGCCAAGCGCCCGTCAGGGCCAATATCGTCTTTGCCGGTGGCTGGGGCAAAGGCCCGGCGGGCCAGCCCGACTCGGCGCTGGTTGGCTGGCGCGGCACGTTTTCCCGGCTGACGGCTGATACCGCCGGCTTCACCGTGGCGGCTGACCGTCCCGTGTCCTTGGCCTATCTGCCCTCGGCTGTACACCCGCAATGGCAATGGCAGGTCGGGCAGACCGTGCTTGGCATCACCTTGCCGGGCAAGGAGCGGCTGACCTTGGCGCATCAGGGATCGCGCGGGGGCGGCAAGCGCTGGGAAACCGCCGGCCAGGCCGACAACCTGGTCATTACCGCCGCCATGGCCCGCCAGCTGATAGGCGCCATCGACCCTGATGCCGCCAGCAAGCTGGGCAAGGGGCCCGCTCGCGTGAACGCCATGGTGCCCGAGGGCCAGCGCCGCATCGCGCTGGATGTGCTTTGGGACCTTAAATTCGACGGCAGGCTGGCCGGCAAGGCCCGCATCGCTCGTCGCGAAGGGGACCTGTTGATTCCCGGCGACCCGCCCATCCCGCTGGGTTTGAAGGCATTGGTGCTGGACCTGACCGCCACGCCTACGTCGCCGAATGCCAGCCGTCTGGATGCCAGGCTTAATCTGGCCACCAACAAGATGGGCACCGTCAATGGCACCGGCACGGCGGTGCTGCGCATGGACGCCAAGGGCGGCATGGCGCTGGACGAGCGCCAAGCCCTGCGCGCCAAGCTTGACGCCGATATTGCCGACCTGGCCTGGGTCAGTCTTTTCGTGGGTGACACCATGGAAGTGGGCGGGGCGGTCAAGGCCAACATCGACGTCCAGGGCACGCTGGCCGGCAAGTGGTCGGCCACCGGCAACATCCGTGGCGACAAGCTGCGCGTGGTGCGCATCGACGACGGCGTGCGCCTCGTTGACGGCACGCTGGCGGCGCGGCTGGATGGCCAGCGGCTGGTGCTGGACAGCCTGCGGTTTCCGGCGGCGCTGCGCGTGATGCCGGCCGAATGGCGCACCAAGGAATGGATCACGACCAACCCCGGCGCCAAGGGCGGATACGCCGAGGCCAGCGGTCAATGGAACATCATGGACGGCGGCGGCAACATCAAGTTGACGCTGTATCGCTTCCCGGCGCTGCAACGCTCGGACCGCTACGCCATGGTCTCGGGCACCATCAACCTGACGGCGGCCATGCCGCGCATCGATATCGTGGGCGACCTGAAAGCCGACGCCGGCTGGTTCAGCCTGGAAATCCTGCAGGGCGTGCCGTCGCTGGACGACGATGTGAAAGTCATCCGTGCCGGCGAGGACAGCGCCACGGTGTCCACGCCGCTGCAAACCAGCATGAATCTGAAGTTCGACATGGGACCGCGCTTCTACATCACCGGCATGGGGCTGGACGCCGGCCTGCTCGGCTCTATCCAGATCCTGCTGAACGATGGCCGCTTGACGGGCGTGGGCGCCTTGCGCACGCGGGGCGGCGGCATCGAGGCCTATGGCCAGAAGCTGCGGCTAACCCGTGGCACCCTGACGTTCCAAGGCCGGCTGGACAACCCGATACTGGATATCGAGGCGCTGCGCACGGGCGAACAGGTGGAAGCCGGCGTCAAGGTGGTGGGCACCGCCCAGCGTCCGCGCATCGACCTGGTGTCCTACCCCGAAGTCAGCGACGTGGAAAAGCTGTCGTGGCTGCTGCTGGGTCGGGGGCCCGACGAAAGCGGCAGCGACGCGGCCCTGCTGGTGTCGGTGGGTACCGCGCTGCTGGGAGGCGGGCAGCCGTTCTACAAGCAGTTCGGGCTGGACGACGTCAGCGTGCGCACCGGCAACATCGGCAGTTCAGGCAGCATCCTGCCCGACCGCACCGTGGCGGGCAACGTGAACCGGGACAGCAACAGCCAGTTGGCCACCCAGTTCCTGGTGGCCAGCAAATCGTTCGCCAACGGCATTACGCTGAGCGTCGAACAGGGGCTGGCGGGCAGCGATACCGTGGGCCGGGCCAGTTACCGGTTGGCGCGCGGGCTGTCGGTGGACCTGAAGGGCGGATCAGTGAACGGTATTGCCCTGGTCTACCGGACGTTCTGGGGGAACTGAGTAAAATGGCCCCCACTTCACCCCTTTAGCACCATTGCCACCATGAGCATCAAAAGCGACCGCTGGATCCGCCGCCAGGCCGACGCCGGCATGATCGAACCCTTTGAACCGGGCCAGGTCCGCACGGCCAATGGCGGGCGCATCGTCAGCTACGGCACCAGCAGCTACGGCTACGACGTGCGTTGCGCCGACGAATTCAAGATCTTCACCAACATCAATTCCACCATCGTCGATCCCAAGAATTTCGACGAGGGCTCATTCGTGGACTTCAAGGGTGATGTCTGCATCATCCCGCCGAACTCCTTTGCCCTGGCCCGCACGGTGGAATACTTCCGCATTCCGCGCAGTGTCCTGACCATCTGCCTGGGCAAGAGCACCTACGCGCGTTGCGGCATCATCGTCAACGTGACGCCGCTGGAACCCGAATGGGAAGGCCACGTCACGCTGGAATTCTCGAACACCACGCCGCTGCCCGCCAAGATCTACGCCGGCGAAGGCTGCGCGCAGATGCTGTTCCTGGAAAGCGACGAAGTCTGCGAGACCTCGTACAAGGATCGTGGCGGCAAGTACCAGGGGCAGCGCGGCGTGACCTTGCCGCGTACCTGATGGGCGGCGCTGACGAATCAAGCCTGATTCTTCAGCGCGTTTGCCCGCCCACCGGGCGCAGGTATGCAATATCCCATTCGGTCTCGCCAGCCTGAACGAAGCCGTGCCGACGATAGAAGCGGTTGGCGTCGCTACCCCGTAGCGCGCCCACGCTGACCGGCAACCCTTGGCGGTCGGCGTCTGCCAGAATGCCTTGCAGGACGCGGCCGCCCAGGCTCTGGCCCTGCGCGGCGGGCACCACATACAGGTGGTCCAGCCGCAAACCCTGGCCATCCGGCCGCAGGGCATAGAACCCCAGCCGTTGTCCGCCCCGTTCAATCCACCAGGTGCAGTCCGGGTGGAAATTGTCGCGTAGCCGCGCGCGCGCCCGGTCGGCGTCAAAGCGGCCCACCCGTTCCAGGCTGTCGCGCATGGCCGCGACGCGTATGTCCGCCAGCGCATCGAAATCCGCCGCCGCGACGGGCGTGATCCGCACGTCGGTGTCTTCCACCAGTTCGTCATAGCCCCGGCCCAGGAATTGCAGGATGCAAATGCCGTGGCCGTAAGGGTCGCTAAGGTGTGCGATGCGGCCCCACGCGTGGGTTGCCGCGGGGTCTTCCAGACGCGCTCCGGCGGCCACGGCCTGATCAACAGCGCGGTCCACGTCCGGCACCACCACGTCCAGATGCACGGGTGTCCAGTGGCGCGCGTAGTCCCGCCATTGCGGCACGGCGCTGGTGGCGCGCGTGCCCGCGGCTTTTTCAAGCAGGTAGATGGGGGCGCTGGCGCCGAGCATTTCCGCCGCTTTCGGCCCCAGTCGTCGGTGCAGCGTCAGGCCGAAAGCGCGCTGATAGAAGTCAAGCGCATGCTCGAGATCGGGCACATCGATATTGATAAGAAGCTGCATGGGGCGTTCCGGAGTCAGGCGGTTGAAAACCATATCACGCGGAGAGATCGGCGGCGGTGTTGGGTCGTATGCGCTAAAGAACCCACGCCCGCGACCGTAAAAAGAATATGTGTGTTTGCCGATTTGGCGACGTCATCTCTGCAAGCTGAGCAAGGCCCCGACCCCCGTGCGTTACCCCCATATTCCCTGGCTGCCCCTGTTGTTTTACCCCGCGCTGCCAGTGGCCGCCGCGGTTGCGCTCTTGTTGTGGCGGGAATGGCCGCCGGCGCTCACATTGATCGTGCCGTTCGTGCCCTGGGTGATGGCGCTGATTGGCGCGGCGATCTGCCTGATGTACCAGCGTTCGCAGACGATGGCGCTGATGCTGTGCGTACTGGCCGCCACCGTGATGTGGCCAACGCTGGCGCGTGAAGCGCCCTGGGCGCTGGGGCCCGCGCTGGCCTGGTGGGCGGTGGCTTACACCATCAACGCGCTGTGGGCGGAACGTTCCAGCATGCTGCTGGACCTGGCCTTGCGTGTTGGCCTGATTGCCATCGGCGTGGCCGGCATTGCTCTGATCGGCAAGGACGGCCTGGTGGAAGTGTTTGGCACCCTGGCCGTGCAAGGCAAGCTGGCGCGCCTGGGCGTGCCGATCGAAGCGCTGGTGGCGCTGCTGGGCACCGGCCTGACGCTGACTTTGCTGCTGTTGCGTTACGGGCGTCCTCAGCAGGCGGGGCAGTGGCTCGGTTTCGTGTGCATGGCATGGGTGTTGCCGCGCGGCGAGCATCACCCGATTGAACTGGCCCTGATGTCGTCCGCGGCGCTCACCGCGCTGTGCATTTCGCTGGCACACGAAGGTTTTCACATGGCCTTTCGCGACGAGCTGACCGGCCTGCCGGGGCGGCGCGCGCTGAACGAGCGCTTGCAGCGCATGGGCCGCGTGTACACGCTGGCGATGGCCGATGTGGACCATTTCAAGGCGTTCAACGACACCCATGGCCACGACGTGGGCGATCAGGTGCTGCGCATGGTGGCCTCGCAATTGCGGCGCGTGCCGGGCGGCGGCCAGGCCTATCGCTATGGCGGCGAAGAATTCACGCTGGTGTTTCCCGGCAAGACGGCGGCCGAAAGCATGCCGCATCTGGAAGCGGTCAGACGGGCCATCGAGGCGTATCAGATGCGTTTGCGGGATAAGCCGGCGCGGCCCAAGGCGGACCAGCTCGGCCAGCGTCGGCGCGGTGCGCGTGGTGGACGCAATGCGCGACCGATGCGTGTCACCGTCAGCATCGGCGTGGCCGAGCGGGGCGACGCCTTGCGCGCGCCCGAAGCGGTGATCAAGGCGGCCGACCAGGCGCTGTACAAAGCCAAGGATGGCGGTCGCAATCAGGTGTGCGCCTATGGCGCGCGGCGGCGCGGTTCGGCGGCCTGACTGGGGCGGTCGGATCTAACGGCGCCTGACCCCTCGCCCTGGGCCGAGCGGGCTACTTGCCGTCGAGCGGCAGCGCCATCAATGTCTCGTCGTACAACTGGCCGTTCACGCACAGGGATTCGCGCTCCTTGCCGTATTCCTCGAATCCCAGGCTGGCATACAGCGATGCTGCCGCCGCGTTGTTGGCGGTGACGCTCAACTGCACCTGGCGGATGCCACGCATGGTGCGCGCGTGTGCAATGGCGGCCTGCATCAGCAAGCGGCCCAAGCCACGGCCGCGCTGCGCGGGCGCCACGTACATGCTCCAGATGTGCGCCTTGTGGCGCATCTTCAACTTGCGCTGGCGGCCCACGCCCACGATGCCCACCAGCGACTCATCGTCGAATACCCCGAACATCGCGCCATCGTTCTGCGGCGCGATCCACGCCTGGATATCTTCCAGTGTCAGCGTGTGTTCCTCTTCGTAACTTGATCCGAACGATTCGGGCGTTTCAATCAGCGCATCCAGGCGCAGGCGTCGTAAAGACGGGGCATCCGGGGTGGTCAGGCGTCTGACTAGCGTTGGGTTCATGGGCGTCAAGTGTTGGGAATAGGAAACGTTGGCGGGCTTTGCGGGGCAGTATAGGCAAAGCCGCCGCCTATAATCGGGCTATTGCCGCTTGCGGTTTTCACAAAGGAGCCAACGATGTTCGGTTTCCTCAAGATAAACCAGGACGCCAATCTCGACGAAGTGCAGGATGCGTTTGTCGAGCGAGTGGCGGACGCCGCGCAACACTTTGTAGACGTCGCCGAATCCACCGGCGTCGTGCTGGACTACTCCCTGTCCAGCGTCCATGCGCTTGATGACGCGCTAGAGGCCGCCCACCTGGGCAGCCTGCCCCTGACCCCCATGCAGACCGTCGGCGCCGCCGCCTACCTTTACGAGGTGGGTCGCCGCGCACACGGCGGCTTGTATGAGGTCTGCGACGACGACGATCCGGTCGTGCTTGTCTGCGGCGAACCTGGGGCTGAGGTCTGTTTTGGCGCCATCGCCAAGGTCGAGCGCCGCATTCGGGACGGGGCCGCCGAGTCCATCCCCGCCTATTTCGAGCTGTTCACCTCGGCCCTGCGGGCTGGTGAAGCTCGTACCATCCGGTAGGTTTTTTCCCCGGCAACCGTTGTCTCCGTGCCGAAAGCCGCCGCTTTTGGCGCGATGACAACGGCTGTTCGGCCCATCTGGGGATTTCCCGTAGGACTGAAAGAAAAACGGCCCTACAATTCGGCCATTCCCGCCTGTCGGCGGGGGCTCGCGCCGTCTGTCATCAGCCGGATTTTTACAAGCAGTACACTCGCGCCGCGTTATGCGACCGAACCCGCCATGCCCCCAGGAGCGCCTGCATGAAATTTCGCTTCCCCATTTTCATCATCGACGAGGACTACCGTTCCGAGAACGCGTCCGGTTTGGGTATTCGTGCCTTATCTGAAGCGATCGAGGCCGAGGGCGTCGAGGTGATCGGGGTGACCAGTTACGGCGACCTGAGTTCGTTTGCGCAACAGCAAAGCCGCGCCAGCGCCTTCATCCTGTCCATCGACGATGAAGAGTTCGACGTGGACTCGCCCGAGGACGTGGCCAGCGCGATCAAGAACCTGCGCATGTTCATTGGTGAACTGCGTTTCCGCAACGCCGACATCCCCATCTACCTGTATGGGGAAACGCGTACGTCGGAACACATTCCGAACGACATCCTGCGCGAGCTGCACGGCTTCATCCACATGTTCGAGGACACCCCCGAATTCGTGGCGCGCCACATCATCCGCGAAGCGCGCAGCTACGTGGATTCGCTGCCCCCGCCGTTCTTCCGCGAGCTGGTCAAGTACGCGCAAGACGGTTCGTATTCCTGGCACTGCCCGGGCCACTCGGGCGGCGTCGCCTTCCTGAAGAGCCCCGTGGGCCGCATGTTCCACCAGTTCTTCGGTGAAAACATGCTGCGCGCCGACGTCTGCAACGCCGTGGACGAACTGGGCCAACTGCTGGACCACACCGGCCCCGTGGCCGAGTCCGAACTGAACGCCGCGCGCATTTTCCACGCCGATCATTGCTTCTTCGTGACCAACGGCACGTCCACGTCCAACAAGGTCGTGTGGCACGCCAACGTCGCGGCCGGCGACGTGGTGGTGGTGGACCGCAACTGCCACAAGTCGATTTTGCACGCCATCACGATGACGGGCGCGATCCCGGTGTTCCTGCGCCCCACGCGCAACCACCTGGGCATCATCGGCCCGATTCCGCTGGAAGAATTCCACCCGGACAACATCCGCAAGAAGATCGAAGCCAACCCCTTCGCGCGCGAAGCGGTGAACAAGAATCCGCGCATCCTGACGCTGACGCAAAGCACGTACGACGGCGTCATCTACAACGTGGAAATGATCAAGGAACAGCTCGGCAGCTATGTCGATACGCTGCACTTTGACGAAGCCTGGCTGCCGCACGCGTCCTTCCACGAGTTCTACCAGGACATGCACGCCATTGGCCAGGACCGCCCGCGCAGCCAGGACGCGATGGTCTTCGCCACGCACTCCACGCACAAGCTGCTGGCCGGTATTTCGCAGGCCTCGCAGATCATCGTGCAGGAATCCGAGACCCGCAAACTGGACCGCAACGTCTTCAACGAGGCGTACCTGATGCACACGTCGACCTCGCCGCAGTACGCGATCATCGCGTCGTGCGACGTGGCCGCCGCCATGATGGAACCGCCCGGAGGCACCGCGCTGGTCGAGGAAAGCATCCGCGAAGCGCTGGACTTCCGCCGCGCCATGCGCAAGGTGGAATCGGAATTCGGCAAGAACGACTGGTGGTTCAAGGTCTGGGGCCCGAACCGCCTGGTGTCCGAAGGCATCGGCAACCGCGACGAATGGATCCTGGAAGCCAACGACCACTGGCACGGCTTCGGCGAAATGGCCGAAGGCTTCAACATGCTGGACCCGATCAAGGCCACGGTCATCACGCCGGGGCTGGACATGTCGGGCAGCTTTGGCGAAACCGGCATTCCGGCCGCGCTGGTGTCCAAGTACCTGACCGAGCACGGCGTGGTGGTTGAAAAGACCGGCCTGTATTCGTTCTTCATCCTGTTCACCATCGGCATCACCAAGGGCCGCTGGAACACGCTGTTGACCGCCTTGCAGCAGTTCAAGGATGACTACGACCGCAACCAGCCGCTGTGGCGCATCCTGCCGGACTTCTGCCGCGTGCATCGCCGCTACGAGCGCATGGGCCTGCGCGATCTTTGCCAGGAAATCCACGAAGCCTATCGCGCGCGCGACGTCGCCCGCCTGACCACCGAGATGTACCTGAGCGACATGGTGCCGGCGCTGAAGCCGTCGGACGCCTTTGCGCGCATGGCGCACCGCGAGGTCGAGCGTGTCGACATCGACAAGCTGGAAGGCCGCGTCACGGGTGTGCTGCTGACGCCGTATCCCCCGGGCATTCCGCTGTTGATTCCGGGCGAACGCTTCAACCGCACCATCGTGCAGTACCTGCAATTCGCGCGTGAATTCAACGAGCGCTTCCCCGGCTTCGAAACCTATATTCACGGCCTGGCCGATGAAGTGGGTCCCGATGGCGAAAAGCGCTACTACGTTGATTGCCTGATCGAAGAATAAGACCCGGCGGGTCTGGAGTCCTGATGTTTGATGTAGCCGTACTCGGCGCCGGCGCCGCTGGCATGATGTGTGCAGCGGTAGCCGGCCAGCGCGGCTTGCGTGTGGTGCTGGTCGACCACGCCGAGCGCCTGGCCGAGAAGATCCGCATTTCGGGCGGCGGCCGCTGCAACTTCACCAACATCGGCACCGGACCCGCCAATTTTCTTTCCGACAACCCACATTTCTGCCGCTCGGCACTGTCGGCCTATACGCCGCAGGATTTCCTGGCGCTGATGAAGCGCCACCACATCGCCTGGCACGAGAAGCATCGTGGCCAGTTGTTCTGCAACGATTCCAGCGAATCCATCATCGACATGCTGCGCGCCGAGTGCGACGCGGGCAATGTGCAGTGGCGCATGGGCTGTTCGGTGGCCGAGATCAGCCATGGTGAGCAGGGTTTCGAGTTGCGCACCAGCCAGGGCGTGATCCGCGCGGCCAAGCTGGTGGTGGCCACGGGTGGCATGGCGATCCCGCAATTGGGCGCCACCGATTTTGGCTTGAAGATTGCGCGCCAATTCGGCTTGAAGGTGGTCGAGCCCCGGCCCGCGCTGGTGCCGCTGACCTTTGACCCGGCCCAATGGCAGGCGCTGTCGGAACTGTCGGGCGTGGCGCTGGAAGTGGGCCTGCAAACGGGGCAGGGCAAGACCCGTGGTGAATTCCTGGAAGATCTGCTGTTCACCCATCGCGGCCTGTCCGGGCCGGGCATCCTGCAGATATCCAGCTATTGGAAGCCAGGTGAACCCATCGTCATTGACCTGGCCCCGGGCCGTGACCTGGCCGAAGAACTGCTGGCTTCCAAGTCGGGCAATCGGCAGCAATTGCACACCGTGCTGGCAGGGCTGTGGCCCAAGCGGCTGGCGGATCGTTGGCTGCATCTGGCGGAGCAGGGCGGCAAGCCCGGCCTTGCCGCGATGCGCCTGGCTGACGCGCCGGACAAGACGCTGCGGGCCTTGGCGCAAGACATCCATCAATGGACGCTGGTGCCCAGCGGCACCGCCGGCTACAAGAAGGCCGAAGTGATGCGTGGCGGTGTCGACACACGCGGCCTGGATCAGAAATCCATGCAGGCCAAGACCGCGCCCGGCCTGTACTTCATTGGCGAAGCCGTGGACGTGACCGGCTGGCTGGGCGGCTACAACTTCCAATGGGCCTGGGCCTCGGGCGTGGCCTGCGGCAAGGCGCTGTAAACCGCGCAGAGATCAGCGCTGCCGCCAGATTGCTCCTTCGGCCGTAGGCGTCGCAGCAGGCGGGGGCGTCAAGATTGCTTCGTGGGACATGGCAGCGGCTGCCACGGCGCCTAGTGTGGCGCTATCGGAAACTTCCTTGATCGCCTTGCCGGCTACCAGCGGGACGCCCAGCTTTTCAATCAGTGCGGCGCCTTCCGGTGTTTGCGCCAGCGCGGCCAACATGCCGGTCAGGCGTGTGCCGCCAGCGGGGGTGAACATGTCGCCCAGTGAGGCGACGCCGTTTTGCATATCGCCCGAATTGGCGATGACCTTCAAGTCCGCTTGCTGCATGGCGCGGGCCATTTCCATGCCGACATCCTTGCCTGACCGTACCTGTTCGATGCGGATGAGGTATTCCTGGTAGCCGGCGTTGCCTCCGATTTCTTTCGCCAGCTTGATTTGCGCTTCAACGGGCGCCACCTGCATGGCTTGCTCCGCTGACGCTTTTGCGGCGCCAAGCGCCGTTACCCCCTCGGCTTCCCGGGTGGCCGAGATCAAATCGCCTTCCGCCTTGGCAATTTGGGCTTCTTTTTCGGCGTGGGCGGCGACCACGGCAATCTGCCGGTTTTCTTCGGCCCTGACGACGGCAACATCGCGCGAAATTTCGGCCGTTTGTACGTCGCGCACTCGCTGCACCTCCATGTCCTTTCGAGCCGTGCTGACGGATTCGAATGCAATCGCCTGGCGCGACTTTTCTTCCGCGATGCCGACCTCGCGTTCGGTTTCCGCGTTGCGCATGCCGACCTGTTGGCGAGCGTTCTGCTGTTGAAGGTCGATTTCGCGCTTCATGGCGATTTCTTTTTCGGTTGCCGCGCGATTGTGTTCGGCCACTTCTTCACGGCTCTGGCGGTCTATGCGCGCCTTTTCGCGAGCCATGATCTGGTCTATCACTTTATTGTTCGCGCTGTCGCGGATGTCCATGAACTCGATGGTCTTGACGGTCTTGACGCCCCATTCGGCCAGTTGGGTGTCGACTGCCGCGGTAAAAGCATCGGCAAGCGTGCTTCGCGCCTGCATGATGTCTTCCAGCTTGTTCGTTGCCAGCACGCTGCGCACGGACCCTTGGACCACGTTGCGAAGCTGGTCGACCAGGACATCAAAGGTGGACACGCGTTGGGCGGCAAGCGAGGCGTCTTCGATGCGGAAGAACGCGGTGACGTCGACTTCGAACGGCAGCCGTGCCGCGTCATAGGCAGCGTAATCCTTAAGGTCGACCTGGAAGTTGCTTTCCGGGAACTTGGATACCGCCACGCCCCAGATCGGTACCCAGCTTGGCCAGTGGTAGTAGGTGTTGCCGCCCAACTTGCCGCGCCCGTAGGGCGTGGTCTGTTTGCTGGATTGCACGATGTGCACCATGTTGGTGGGCACAACGCGGCGCAGGGAAACGAGGATGAGTGCTACCAGGGGAAACAGGACTATCAGAGCGCTTGCGATGCTCGTGGTGGAAATTTCGATCATGTTTACGGCGGATACTCGAAGTTAAAGCGTCCGGGGTGGGCGCCCTAGGACTGCGGGATCATAGGACGGGACCATTCCGCGACTTATGACAATGTCGTTATTGTTTTATCAAATAAAAATACATATCATTTATGTTTTCGATTTCGACTGGCGCCTTTCGATGCAAAGGCACCTGTCCCACGGAGACATGCATGCCCTATACCCTTCCGACGCTGCCCTACGCCTATGACGCCCTGGAGCCTCACATCGACGCGATGACGATGGAGATCCACTACAGCAAGCATCATCAAACCTATGTCACCAGCCTGAACGCGGCGCTGGATGGCGCGGGCATCAGCACGGAAGAGCCTGTTGAAGCCCTGGTCGCGCGCCTGGACCAATTGCCCGAAGCCATACGCGGCGCGGTGCGCAACCATGGCGGCGGGCACGCCAACCACAGCTTGTTCTGGTCCGTCATGTCGCCCGAAGGCGGCGGTGAGCCTGATGGCGCGCTGGCCGCCGCCATCGATGCCGAACTGGGCGGCATGGCTGCTTTCCGCGAGGCCTTCACCAAAGCCGCCCTGACCCGCTTTGGCAGCGGCTGGGCCTGGCTTTCGGTCACGCCCGCCGGCAAGCTGGTGGTGGAAAGCAGCGCCAACCAGGACAGTCCGCTGATGCAGGGCAACACCCCGATCCTGGGTCTGGACGTCTGGGAACACGCCTATTACCTCAAGTACCAAAACCGTCGTCCTGAATACATAGGCGCCTTTTACAATGTCGTGAATTGGTCCGAAGTGGCTCGCCGCTATGCGGCTGCGAAGGGCTAAGCCCGCTCTGTGACGGAGGCAGCCGCCCCATGAACACCTTCAGTCGTCATCGCGTGCGTCCCGCGGCCACCAGCATCAGTGTCTGGACGCTGGCGGTCTTGGTGTCATGCCTGGCTTTGCACCAGTTGTGGGCTTATCTGGATGTGCGCGCGCCGCACGTAGCTGACGCCTTGCTGGGCGGCCTGGTGGCCGCCGCCGCCACCGCGCTGGGCACCTTGCCCATTCTGTTCGCCCGCACCATTCCGCAAAAGGTCCAGGACAGCATGTTCGGCTTCGGCGCTGGCGTCATGCTGGCGGCCTGCGCGTTTTCGCTGGTGGCTCCGGGCATCGCGGCGGCCGAAAGCCAGGGCATGGGCCCATGGGGCGCGGGGCTGACGGTGGGGGCGGCCATTCTGTTGGGCGCCGCCGTGCTGCTCATCATGGACCGCACGCTGCCGCACGAACACTTCATCAAGGGGCGCGAAGGCATCGAGTCGCGCCGCATTCGTCGGGCCTGGCTGTTCGTCATCGCCATCACCCTGCATAACCTGCCCGAAGGCCTGGCCATCGGGGTCGGCTTTGCGGGCGGCGATCCGGTGGCCGGCACCGCGCTGGCTACCGGCATCGCCATCCAGGACGTTCCCGAAGGGTTGGTCGTGGCGGTGGCGTTGCTGGCAGCCGGCTACACGCGAACCTTCGCCGTGGCGCTGGGGATGTTGTCGGGGCTGGTCGAGCCGCTGGGCGCCGTGCTGGGCGCCGCCATCGTGGGCTGGTCGGCGATGCTGCTGCCCTGGGGTCTGGGCTTCGCGGCTGGCGCCATGCTGTTTGTCATCAGCCATGAAATCATTCCCGAATCGCACCGCAAGGGGCACGAGGTCTATGCCACCTGCGGGCTGATGCTGGGCTTTGTGCTGATGATGCTGCTGGACACGGCGCTGGGATAGCCTCCGCTGGCGTCAAGCCGAGCGCGGCTTCCTGGCAGTGGTTTGCCAAGGGGGCGAGCCCCGAAATCGCGCTTTTCCGGGGCTGGTTTTCGTTGTATGCTTGGCGCCGCTGTCACGCATGTTTGCGGGAGAGAGCGGCCGTTTCAGTGGGCCGCCGCCGAAGGCGCAATTCGCCCAGAATCGCTCAGGTAACCGATACCGCACATGCTTGCCCCGTCCCGGTTTTTACCGTGTGGATGCGGCAAAACAGTACTCTGGAGAGACCTGGCGCCGCCCCGAATTCGGGACACAGCGAGCAGCCCAGGCGCCGAAGGTGCAAACCCGCCACGCGCGGGGCAACTCTCAGGCAAAAGGACAGAGGGGCGGAAGATTCAGCCGATGCCGTGCGGGCGCAGTCCGCTTGTCACGACCGGCATTCCGTAACCCTGGCAAAGCATTGCCGTCCCGGAGTTCTCGCGCATGTCCGCAACCCTCAAACGCACCCCGCTGGCCGACGAACACATCGCTTCCGGCGCCCGAATGGTCGATTTCGGCGGCTGGGACATGCCCTTGGCCTACGGCTCGCAGCTTGAAGAGCACCACGCGGTGCGCCAGGACGCCGGCATGTTCGATGTGTCGCACATGCTGAATGTCGATGTCGCTGGCCCGGACGCCTTCGCCTTCCTGCAACGCCTGGTCGCCAATGACGTCGCCAAGCTGACCGTGCCCGGCAAGGCGCTGTATTCCTGCATGCTGAACCCGCAGGGCGGCGTTATCGACGACCTGATCATCTATTTCTTCGCCGCCGACGAATGGCGCGTGGTGGTCAACGCCGGCACCGCCGACAAAGACGTGGCCTGGATGCAGCGCGTGAAGCAGGCCGGCAATTTTGACGTTGCCATCACCCCGCGCCGCGACCTGGCCATGGTGGCCGTGCAGGGCCCCAACGCCCGCGCCAAGGTCTGGGCCGCGCGCCCGGCCTGGCAGGCCGCTACCGAACCCCTGACTCCCTTCGTCGCCGCCCGCGTGGGCGACGACACGCTGGTTGCTCGCACCGGCTACACCGGCGAAGACGGCTTTGAAATCGTCCTGCCCGCCGCCGACGTCGTGCAACTGTGGCGCGACCTTGCCGCCCAGGGCGTGCGCCCGGCGGGTCTGGGCGCGCGTGACACGCTGCGCCTGGAAGCCGGCATGAACCTGTACGGCCAAGACATGGACGAGCTGACCCAGCCCGACCAGGCCGGCCTGACCTGGACCGTGTCCTTGAAGAACGCCGAGCGCCGCTTCATCGGCCGCGACGCGCTAGAACAATTCGCCACCCCCGCCGCCTTTGTCGGCCTGAAGCTGCAAGAGCGCGGCGTGATGCGCGCCCACATGGCTGTGCGCACACCCGCCGGCACGGGCGAACTCACCAGCGGCACCATGTCGCCCACGCTGGGCGTGTCGATCGGCTTTGCCCGCCTGCCGCAAGGCGTGCGTCCGGGCGATACGGTCGAAGTCGATATCCGTGGCAAATGGGTGCCCGCCCTGGTCTGCAAGCTGCCTTTTGTTCGTAACGGCAAAGCCGTCGAACACTCGTAAACTCGAAGCTTCGCGCGACCGGCCGCCTGCCCAGACGCACGCGGCGTTCGCGCGAGGCGCGCAACACCATTCATCTACCCCGTATTCCCTAGAGGATTTCCCATGAGCCTGCCCACCGATCGCAAGTACACCCCGTCCCACGAATGGGTCAAAGCTGAAGGCGACGTGTTCGTCGTCGGCATCACCGACACCGCCCAGGACCAATTGGGCGACCTGGTTTTCGTTGGCGACGTGAATGTCGGCGCCAAGCTGAAGGCGGGCGAAACCGCCGGCGTGGTCGAGTCGGTCAAGGCCGCTTCCGACATCTACGCGCCGGTCGACGGTGAAATCGTCGCTTTCAATGACGAACTGGAAAACAACCCCAGCCTGATCAACGAATCGGCCTTCACCACCTGGATCTTCAAGATCAAGCCGGTCAACGCCGCCGACGCCGACAAGCTGCTGGACGCCGCCGGCTACGAAGCCGTCGCCAACGGTTAAGCCGGTTCGAGCCGGGCGCGCCGTCCTCGTGGCGCGCCCGGCTCGCGAAATGCACCACCACCCCGAGATCTCTCCATGTCGCGCGCCCTAGACACCCATACCGACTTCATCCCCCGCCACATCGGCCCGTCCGACGCCGACCAGGCCGCCATGCTCCAAGTGATTGGCAGCGTCAGCCTGGACGCCCTGATCGACGAAGTCGTGCCCGCCAAGATCCGCAGCCAGGCCCCGCTGGCGCTGCCGCCCTCGCGCAGCGAAACCGACGTGCTGGCCGAGCTGAAGCAGATTGCCGGCCGCAACAAGGTCTTTCGCAACTACATCGGCCAGGGGTACTACGGCACGCAGACGCCCAACGTCGTACTGCGCAACATTCTTGAGAACCCCGCCTGGTACACGGCCTACACGCCGTATCAGCCGGAGATCTCGCAAGGGCGTCTTGAAGCGCTCTTGAACTACCAGACCATGGTCGCCGACCTGACCGGGCTGGACATCTCCAACGCCTCGCTGCTGGACGAAAGCACCGCCGCCGCCGAAGCCATGACGCTGGCTCGCCGTGGCGCCAAGTCGCAGAGCCCGGTGTTCTTCATTTCGCGCCACGTGCATCCGCAGACCATCGAAGTCGTGCGTACGCGCGCCGAAGGCCTGGGGCTGGAAATCGCCGTGGGTGACGAGGCCGAAGGCCTGCCCGAGTGCTTTGGCGTGCTGCTGCAATACCCGCACAGCACCGGTTCCGTGTCCGACTACCGCAAGCTGGCGGAAGCCGCCCACGCGCAAGGCGCCGTGGTGGCGTGCGCCACCGACCTGCTGGCGCTGGCCCTGTTGGCCGCCCCGGGCGAGTGGGGCGCGGACATCGCCATCGGTTCGGCGCAACGCTTTGGCGTGCCGTTCGGCTTTGGTGGCCCGCACGCCGGCTTCATGGCCTGCAAGGATTCCTTCAAGCGCAACATGGCCGGCCGTTTGGTCGGCGTGTCGAAAGACGCGCAAGGCAACCCGGCGATGCGCCTGGCGCTGCAAACGCGCGAACAGCACATCCGCCGCGAGAAGGCCACGTCCAACATCTGCACGGCGCAAGTGCTGCTGGCCGTGATGGCCGGCATGTACGCCGTGTGGCATGGTCCGGAAGGCATCCGCCGCATCGCCCAGCGCGTGCAGCGCAGCACCGCCATCCTGCGTGGTGAACTGATCAAGCTGGGCGTGAAGGTGGTCAACGACACCTTCTTCGACACGCTGTTGCTGGAAACGGGCGCCGCCACCCCGGCCATCCTGACCGCCGCCGAGTGCGAGCACATCAACCTGCGCCGCGTCGATGGCGCCCGCCTGGCAGTGTCGCTGGACGAAACCGTCACTGTTGACGATCTGCAAGCGCTGGTCAACGTGTTCGCCGCCGGCCTGGAACGCGACGACGTCGAGCTCGACATCGACGCGCTGGACGCGGCCGCCGCCAGCGGCATTCCCGCATCCGTCGTGCGCGAAAGCGCCATCCTGAAGCACCCGGTTTTCTCCAGCGTGCAATCCGAAACCGACATGCTGCGCTACCTGCGCAAGCTGGCCGACAAGGACCTGGCGCTGGACCGCACGATGATCCCGCTGGGTTCGTGCACCATGAAGCTGAACGCCACGGCCGAGATGATCCCCATCACCTGGCCCGAGTTCGCGCTGATCCACCCGTTTGCGCCCGCCTCGCAAAGCCAGGGCTACAACGAACTGATCGACCGCCTGTCGGCTGCGCTGTGCGAAATCACCGGCTACGACAACATCAGCCTGCAACCCAATTCGGGCGCGCAGGGCGAATACGCCGGCCTGCTGGCCATCCGCGGCTACCACCAGGCCAACGGCCAGCATCAGCGCAACGTCTGCCTGATCCCGGCTTCGGCCCACGGCACCAACCCCGCGTCGGCCCAACTGGCCGGCATGGACGTGGTGGTGGTGGCGTCTGACTCCAACGGCAACGTTGATCTTTCCGACCTGCGCGCCAAGATCGAACAGGTGGGCGACAAGCTCGCCGCGCTGATGATCACCTACCCGTCCACGCACGGCGTGTTCGAGGAAGCCGTCACCGAAATCTGCGACCTGGTCCACCAGGCCGGCGGCCAGGTGTATCTGGACGGCGCCAACATGAACGCCATGGTGGGCGTGGCCCAGCCGGGCAAGTTCGGCTCCGACGTATCGCACCTGAACCTGCACAAGACCTTCTGCATTCCGCATGGCGGCGGCGGCCCCGGCGTGGGCCCCGTGGCGGTGCGCGCGCATCTGGCGCCGTACCTGCCGGGCGTGGTGAACGAGCAGGGCAAGCTGCCCGGCGACGCCAAGGTTGGCCCGGTCTCGGCCGCGCCGTTCGGCTCGGCCGGCATCCTGCCGATTCCGTTCGTGTACATCGCGCTGATGGGCGCAGACGGCCTGCGCCGCGCCACCGAAGTGGCCATCCTGAACGCCAACTACATCGCCACCCGCCTGCGCGACCACTACCCGGTGCTGTACGCGGGCCGCAATGGCCGCGTGGCGCACGAGTGCATCCTGGACGTGCGCCCGCTGAAGGAAACCAGCGGCATCAGCGCCGAAGACATCGCCAAGCGGCTGATGGACTACGGCTTCCACGCGCCCACCATGAGCTTCCCGGTGGCGGGCACGCTGATGGTCGAGCCCACGGAATCCGAGGGCGTGGCCGAGCTTGACCGCTTCATCGACGCCATGATCTCCATCCGCGAGGAAATCGCCCAGGTTGAGCGTGGTGAGCGTGACCGCGACGACAACGTGCTGAAGAACGCGCCGCACACCGCGCAGATGCTGCTGGCCGAAGAATGGCTGCACGACTACCCGCGCCAGCAGGCCGCCTACCCGGTGGCGTCGCTGCGCGAGGCCAAGTACTGGCCGCCGGTAGCCCGTGTGGACAACGCCTACGGCGACCGCAACCTGGTCTGCGCCTGCCTGCCGATCGAAGCCTACGCGTAACGCATGGCGAGCCGGGCGCTTGGCGCCCGGCGATAAAAAAGCCTCCATCGCAAGATGGAGGCTTTTTGCTGGGCGTTTGCCCTGATGGCTATCAGGCTTACTTGGCCGGCGCTGCCTGCGCCGCCGTGTTGAAGTCTTCGGCGATGCTGATGAAGGTATTCAGCAGGATCTGCAGGTTGTCCTTGCCGATGCCGCCTTCCGCGTTCATGTCCATCTGCAGCACGGCCTGGTTCTTGTCGTCCAGATAGGCACGCGTCCAGCGGTATTCCTGGTTCCAGCTATTGATGGCCTTCAGCGGCATCGGCTTCTTGGTCTGGTACGTGGCCGTCATGACCAGGTCCAGGCACTTTTCGGTGAAGTCGTTGCACAGGAATTCCAGGCGCAGCTCGCTGGCGCCGGTGTTGCCGGCATCCAGCAACAGCACGGGGCCTTCGTCGCCATCCAGCTTGTTGGCGGTGATGCCCATGTCGTCCAGCAGGCTGCTGACCGTGTCCAGGCTGAAATCCTGCATCACGCCGACGGCGGGCGTCGCATCCGCGGCAGGTTCTTCCTGGCCCATGTCCGGCATCGGTTCGTCGTCAAAGTCGTCCATGCCGCCGCCCATGCCGGTTGCACCCAGCAGGCCGCTGAACAGTTCTTCGGCGGGAATTTCCTTGCCGTTCAAGTTGCCCATGCCGTCAGCGAAGGTGAACTTGCCGACGATGTTGTCGCCGTCGTTCTTGCCCACGTTGAGCATCTCGGCCATGCCGGACATCTGGCGCACGCTTTCCGCCGCGCCTTCGGCGGCCTTCTCGGGCGTCAGGCCTTCTTTCTTGATCGCGTACTGCGTCGCCAGGTCCTGCACCATCGGCTTGGAGATGATGAGCGTGGCGTCGATGCGCTTGATGGCCTGGACGGCGATCTCTTGCGGCGTCAGGTTCTTCACGTCGGGCGGGTTGGCCAGGTCCAGCGTGAAGTTCAGCTTGCTTTCGCCCTTGGCGGTTTTCCAGCTGATGGGGTCGATACTGAACGACGGGTTACCCGCCAACAGCTTGCCGGCGGCGTCCAGCATGGTCTGGACCTGCTCGTCCTTCAGGCCTTCGTCTTCAGCATGCCCCATGAGTTGGCGCAGCATCTGGTTGTAGGTGTCGGACAGTTGCTTGACGGCCTGGCCGTCCAGTTTGGCCAGCTTGATCACGGCCTGGCCGTTGCCCAACGCCACGTCGTTAACGGTCATGTCGCCCGTTTGATAGGTGGCTTGAACGTTGATGGCCTTGTCGTCTTCGGACAGCTTCACGCCATAGCCGAAGTTGTCCAGCGACAGCTTGACGTCGTCGCCCGGGCGGGTGACGTCGACGCGCTTGATCTTCAGATCGGAGTCGCCCATGGACACGCCGAACTTGCCCATGCGGCTGTTGACGTCCATCGTCATGCCGGTGATGGCCATGACGACCGGGTCGTTGCTCTTCGTGCCGTCGATGGCCAGCTTGTCCATCACGCCGTGCGCGGTGACGGCTTCCAGCGTACGGTCGAACGTGCCGGTGATCAGCATGCCGCTGAAGTCGATCGAATTGCCGTCCACGGCCGTCGACACCGGCGCAATCTTCGATGTGGAGCTGGTGGTGCCGCTGTAGCTGATCATGGCGTCGCTGACCAGGGGGGAGACGTCCTTGGTCAGGGCGAACACTTCCTTCAGGTTGTCCGTCTTGGCGATTTCAGCGTGCACGAAAGCCAGCTTGGGCGCCAGGGCGCCGCGCGACAGGGCGGTCTTGGGGAAGGGGCCGTGTTCAATGACCGCGTCGAACTCAATCATGCCGGCGGGCATGTCGTCCAGGCTCTTGTCGTTCTTCACCAGCGACAGGCCGTAGCGTGCCTGGGTCGAGAACAGGCTGCGCTCGTACTTGAGCTGGTCAATGCGAAACCCGAACAACGGCGTCAGCTTGGCCAGCTTTTCGTTGGCTTCGGCCAGATGGCGTTGCGAGCTTTCCTCAATGCGTTTGCCGGTATACCAAGTGGCGCCTATCCAGCTTCCCGCTCCCACTATGACCACGCCGAGGGTGATCGCTACGCTCTTTTTCATCGTTTTGCTTCTTCGTTGATTGTCGAGTCATACCCGGCAGGCAAGGCACTGAGCCATCGCGCCGTGGTTACCCACGCGCGGCTGCCGGCGTATACGTATTCATCGGCCTGTAAGGGCCCGCGGCGGAGTATACCGACGCGAAGGGACACATGACCGTGCGCACAGTTACGGGAGGTTTCAAAATGAAAGGCCAGCGATCAACGCTGGCCTTTTTGTCGACAATTCCGCGGTTATCGCGTGGGTTCAGTTGTTTTTAGCGTGATTTACAGCGGGTCCAAAGGGTAGATCGGGCGGCGCACGTTCTTGAATTCAAGCTGGCTGTAGTCGGATGTGGTCACGCCCACGCCGGTGCATTCGATGACTTCTGTCGCCATGTCGGAAAAACCCGCGCGCCAGTGCACCCGGCTTTTCAATACGACATAGCGCTTTTGCAGCGGGTCGATGCCGGCCGACAGCAGGCAGTTGATGTCAAAGGGTTCCTGGTGACGCGACACCACCACGATCTCGACCCGACCGGTGTCGATGACGACGGTCAGGCCCGTGTCGTTGCGCACGCCCCGGTACATGGGGCCCCGGTTCAGGTAGACGCCGTCAAACACCAGCTTGACGCGGCCCGTCACTTCCAGCGGTTCGCTCGGCTGCTTGATGGCGGGCATGGCCAGCTTGCCGCCCAGCTTGATCGTGATGGTCTTGCCCACGCCCGCGGCGGCAGCTTCGTTCGCCGCGTCCGGGTCGCAGATGGCGTAGAACACCACGTTGTCCAGTTCCTGACGCAGCACTTCGGCCAGCACGGCGGTGGTGTCCATGGTGCCGCCCGAGCCGGTGTTGTCGAAGTGGTCCAGCAACACGACGGGGCCTTGTTCGATCTGCTTGGCGCGCGCGATGGTGGGTTCCAGCGGCTCGGGGTGGAACACCCAGTCGGCGCGGCCCGTCCAGGCGCGTTCCAGCAGTTCGTCGCGGTACTTGTCGGCCTCGGCCAGGTTGCCGTCCGTACAGACGACGGCGCTCAAGCCGGCTTCGCGGATGTCGGCGTGCGGAAAGCCCACGAAGACCGACGCCGCCAGCACGCCGCCCGCTTCCAGTTCCTTGCAGCGCTCCTGCAAGGGCTTGTTGGGCGCGGCGTGCGTGCCCTGGCACATGATGTGCGGCAGCATGGGCTTGTTGGCCCAGCTCATGACGGGTTTGATTTCACCCTTGAGCGTGCGGACGATGACGTTGGCCGCGCGCACGCCGGCGTCGCGGATGTCCACGTGTGGATAGGTGTGAAAGCCGCTGATGACGGTGGCGTTGTGGACGATGTCGTCGTAGATGTTGGCGTGCATGTCCAGCGTGACCGCCACGGGCGTGGTCGGGTCGATTTCACGCAGGCGGCGCAGCAGGTCGCCTTCCGCGTCTTCCACGCCTTCGGCGACCATGGCGCCGTGCAGGTCCAGCAAGATGGCGTCAAAGCCGCCCAGCTTGACCTGGTCCAGCACCAGCTTGCACAGGCGTTCGTGGGTGTCGGCACTGGTGGGGCCGCTGGGCCAGGACTCGGCGGCCACGGGCACCACGATTTCCGCGCCCTCGCGGCGGGCCACTTCGATATACCCGCCCAGCCCGCTGTCGGTGTTTTCGTAGGCCTTGATGGCGCGTTCGCCAGCCAGGATTTCAGGACTGCCGCGGAAAAAGCGTTCCAGCGGGGTCGGCACGGGCGAATAGGTATTCGTCTCGTGCTTGATCATTGCCAAGAGCCAACGCATGGGAATTCCTGTGGAAAGGGTAGGGGAAGCTCAGTTCGTCTTGGGGGGCTGCGGCCACGGCTGCTGCGCGGGGCGCATCTGTTCCCACGCGCGTGCCACGCGCAACACGCCCAGGTCGTCAAAGCGCGCCCCGGCAATTTGCAGGCCAATTGGCAGGCCCGCTCGGGTGTAGCCGCAGTTGACGGACGCGGCGGGCTGTTCGCTCATGTTGAAGGGCAGCGTGAAGCCGATGTGATGCATGGTCGTGGCCACTTCATTGGTGGGCGACGGCCATTCGGCGTTGTACGCCACCACCGGCGCCACGGGCGACAGCACGTAGTCGAAAGGCGCGCAGGCGGCCACGGTCTTGGCGCGCACGTTCAGCGTTTCGTAGTAGCTCTTGAACACGGCTTCGCCGCTCTGGCCGCCGCCGCTTTCCGCCCAGGCGCGGATGAACGGCAGGATCTTGGCTCGGCGGGCTTCAGGTAGCGCGGCCAGGTCTATGTACGATCGCGTGCGCCAGAAGCGGTCCACGCCTTCCAGCATGTCGGGCGTCATCCACGGCAGCATGGGCGTGACGATGGCGCCCGCCGCCTCGAAGGCTTGCGCGGCGGCTTGCACGGCGTCGCGCACTTCCGGGTCCAGCGGCAGGCCGCAGCCGGCGTCCATCAGCAGGCCGATGCGCAGGCCCTTGACGTCTTGCGCCAGGTTGAGCCAGTCAAAGTCCTGGAAGGGCAGGCTCATGTGGTCGCGCGCGTCGGGCTGCGACAGCACGCCCATCATCAGCGCGGCGTCGGTGATGGTGCGCGTCATGGGGCCGGCGCAACGGCCCATGAAGGGCGGGTCGATAGGGATGCGGCCCAGGCTGGGTTTCAGCGTGGCAATCCCGCACCAGGCGGCCGGCAGGCGCACCGAACCGCCGATGTCGGTGCCGATGTGCAAGGGGCCATAGCCCGCCGCGGCCGCCGCGCCCGCGCCGGCGCTGGAGCCGCCCGGGTTCTTCGTCAGGTCCCAGGGGTTGCGGGTCAGCTCATGAAAGCTGGACAGGCCCGAGGACAGCATGCCGAAGTCGGGCATGGTGGTCTTGCCCAGCAGCACCGCGCCCGCTTCACGCATGCGGGCGGCGGGCGGCGCGTCGGCAGCCGCCGGGGTCAGCTCGGTGGCGGCGGTGCCCAGGGGCACGGGCGTGCCGCGCGTGGCGATGTTTTCCTTGATGGTGGCGGGCACGCCGTCCAGCGAATAGCCGCCGGCCGATTGCGGCTCGCCCTTCATCCAGCGGGCCTCCGAGGCGCGGGCCATCTCCAGCGCGCCGTCGGGGTCCAGCGCATAGGTGGCCTTCAGGTGCGGTTCCCAGCGCTCGATGTGTTCGAGCACGGAGCGCGTGGCTTCGACCGGCGACAGGGTCTTGTCGCGATACGCCTGCAGCAGTTCCTGGGCGGACAATTCATGCGGTTGTGACATCTGGGTTCCAGTGTTGCAAAGGAAGGCAATTCGGGTGATCAGGACATCAGCACATCAGCACACCAGCGCATCAGGATGCGGCGGCTTGCGCCAGCGTGGTGGCCACGGGCTGGAAGTTGCGGAAGTCCCAGTCGCGCCCCGGGGCCGCGTCGATCAAGGTGCGCGTGTACTCATGCCGAGGGTCGGTCAGCACGGTTTCGGCCGAGCCGGTTTCAACGACCTTGCCGCGCTGCATGACCATGATGGTGTCGCAAATCTGCGCGGCCACGCGCAAGTCGTGGGTGATGAACAGCACGCCGACGCCCGTGCGTTGACGCACCTGTTCCAGCAGTTCCAGCACCTGCGCCTGCACGGATACGTCCAGCGCCGACACGGCTTCGTCGGCCACCAGGATTTCCGGGTCCATCACCAGCGCGCGCGCGATGCAGATGCGCTGGCGTTGGCCACCAGAGAACTGATGCGGGTAGCGGCGCATGGCGTCGGGGCTCATGCCCACCACGGTCAGCGTTTCGCCCGCGCGCTTCACGGCCTGGTCGCGCGGCATGCCGAAGTTGAGCAGGCCTTCGATGATGGATTCACCCACCGTGCGGCGCGGGTTCAGCGACCGGTAGGGGTCCTGGAACACAATCTGAATGCGGCGGCGCACCGGGCGCAAGGCCGAGCCGGACAGCGTGCTGAGGTCTTCGCCGCCCATCATCATGTGGCCGGCCGTGGGTTCGATCAGACGCACGATGCAACGCGCCACCGTGGACTTGCCCGAACCGGATTCGCCCACGATGCCCAGGATTTCACCCTTGCGCAGCGTCAGGTTCACGTCGGACGCGGCTATGACGTTCTGCGCGGCCGTGCGGGAGAACAGCGAGCTTTTGCCGGCATAGGTGCGGCCCAGGCCCTTGACGTGCAGCACCGACTGGCCGTCGGGCGCGTCACGCCGGTTGGGCACCAGGCTGGGCACGGACGACACCAGGCGCCGCGTGTAGGACTGCTTGGGTTCGGCCAGGATTTCGTTGCGCGTGCCGCTTTCGATCAGGTCGCCGCGGTTCATCACCACGATGCGATCCGAAATCTCGGCCACCACGCCGAAGTCGTGCGTGATGAACAGCACCGCCGTCTTGTGCTTGACCTGCAGTTCCTTGATCAGCGCCAGAATCTGCTTTTGTGTGGTCACGTCCAGCGCGGTCGTGGGTTCGTCTGCGATCAGCAGCTTGGGTTCCAGGATCAGCGCCATCGCGATCACGATGCGCTGGCGCTGGCCGCCCGACAACTGATGCGGGTAAGCCTCGAATATGCGTTCGACATCCGGCAGGTGCACCGACTGGAACATGTCCAGCACCTTGGCGCGGCGTTCGGCGGCGCTCATGCCCTTGCGGTGCAGGCGCAGCACTTCGTCCACCTGCTTGCCCACGGTGTGCACGGGGTTAAGCGCCGTCATGGGTTCCTGGAACACCATGGCCATGCGGGTCGCGCGCATTTCGCGCAGCCGTCGCTGCGACGCGGTGGCCACGTCTTCGCCTTCCACGCGGATGGATCCCGCGCTGATCGACAGGACGCCGGGTGGCAACAGGCCCATCACGGCCAGCGACGTGACCGATTTGCCGGAGCCGGATTCGCCAACCACGCACACGGTTTCACCAGCGTGCACGTCCAGGCTGAGGTTGCGCACGACGCGGTTGCCCGCGCCGGCCACTTCCACCGACAGGTTGCGAATGGCCAGGATGGCGGACGAGGTGTCGCCCGCGGGGGGAGTAGGGGAGTAGGTCATCGGCATCAGATCCTGCGCACCATTTTCGGGTCCAGCGCGTCGCGCAGGGCGTCACCCAGGATGTTCACGCTAAGCACCGTCAGCGACAGGAACAGGCCGGGAAAGAGAATCAGGCCGGGCAGCATGCGGAAGTACATGCGGCCTTCGGACATGATGTTGCCCCACGACGCGATCTCGGGCGGGATGCCCGCGCCAAGAAAGCTGAGGATGGCCTCGGTCAGCATGGCCGAGGCGAACACATACGTGCCTTGCACCGTCAGCGGCGCGATGGTGCTGGGCACCATGTGGCGCCACAAGAGCAGCGGCAAGGGCGTGCCCAGCGCCAGCGCGGCTTCCACATAGGGTTCGCCGCGCACCGTCAGGATCTGCCCGCGCACCAGTCGCACCACCCGGGGAATTTCCGGGATGGTGATGGCGATCAGCACAGTCATGATGCTGGCGCCGGTGACGGACACCAGGGCAATCGCCAGCAGGATGCCGGGAATCGCCATGATGGCGTCCATGGTCCGCATGATGAGCCCGTCCAGCGACCGGAACCAGCCGGCGATGACGCCGATGATCAGGCCGATGACGACGCTGACGACCGCGGCGCCCAGGCCCGCGATCAGCGAGATGCGCGCGCCGTAGGCCACGCGCGACCAGACGTCGCGGCCAAAGGCGTCGGTGCCGAACAGGAAGTCGGTAAAGGGCTGCTTCAGGCGCGAGCCCGGGTCGATGAAGGTGGGGTCCACCGTGCCCAGCAGCGGCGCGAACACGGCAATGGCGACGATGGCGACCAGCACCACCAGCGCCAGCATGACCGGCCAGCTTTTAAGGCCCTGGCGGACTTGCCGCCAGGCGGTGACGTGAGGAGTGCCGCCTCCGGGAAGGTCGGCGGCCGCTTGCGCGGCGGCATCGGTTGGCGTTTGCATGGCTCTGCCCTAGTACCTGATTCGCGGGTCGAACACCGTGTAGGCGCAATCGACAACCAGATTGATGAACACGTAGACGAACGCGAAGAACAACGTCAGGCCCTGGATGACGGGGTAGTCACGCGCCAGCACGGCTTCCACCACCAGGCGGCCCAGGCCGGGGATGTTGAACACCGATTCGGTCACGACCACGCCGCTGATCAAGAGCGCAATGCCCAGGCCCACCACCGTGGCGATGGGCACGGCGGCGTTGCGCAGCGCATGGCCAAGCAGCACGCCGGTTTCACCCAGACCCTTGGAACGCGCGGTGCGGATGAAGTCTTCACCCATGACCTCGATCACGCTGGTGCGCGTGATGCGGGCGATCAGTGCGACGTAGACCGTGGACAAGGCCAGTGACGGCAGGATGAGCCGGTGCAGATACGGCCAGAATCCCTTGGCCAGTGGCGTATAGCCCTGCACGTTGAACCAGCCCAGCTTGATGGCGAATAGCCAGATCAGCAGGTAACCCGTGACGAACACCGGCACGGAAAAGCCCAGCACTGAAAAGCCCATCACGGCGCGGTCCAGCAGCTTGCCTTGCCGCCAAGCCGCCAGGATGCCCAGCGGAATGGCCACCAGCAAGGTGAAGACCAGTGTCAGTACCGCCAGACTCATGGACGGTTCCAGACGTTGCCCAATCAGTTTGGTGACCGGCACGCCGGACATGAGTGAGGTGCCCAGATCGCCCTTCAGGAGCCTGCCGCCCCAGATGACGAACTGCTTGATGACCGGTTGGTCCAGGCCCATCGTCTGACGTATCTGGACGATACGTTCGGGCGTGGCGCCGTCGCCCGCCATGATGATGGCCGGATCACCCGGGCTGAAACGCAATATCGCGAAGACCACCACCGCGACCATCACCAGAACGGGGATGGTCGCGAGGAGCCGGCGTGAGACAAATGCCAGCATGTATTTCCCCCTGAACTGCTTGCCCCTTTAAGGAGCTTTCTTGACGTTCCAGAACGCAAAGACCGGTGCATGCACCAGGCCGGAGAGCTTGGTCGAGTAGACGGTGGGCACGGACATCTGGCCCAGCGGCACGTACAGGCCCTCGTCGATGCCGATGCGCTGCAGTTCGTCGGCAATCTTCTTCTGCTCGGCAGGGTCGGACGTCAGGGCGAATTTGGTGCGCAGCTCTTCCACCTTCGGCATGTCGGGCCAGCCGAACCAGGCGTTGTCGCCGTTGGCGGCGGCGGGCGCGGAACGCACCGGGTCCATCACGTCGGTGGCGTACCAGTTGGTGTTGTGGATGTTCCAGCCACCTTCAGCCGGCGCGGCCTTCGAGGCGCGGCGCGTGGCCACGCTTTGCCAGTCCATCGCGGCCAGGTTGACGTTGAAGCCCGCCTTGCGCAGCGCCTGGGCCATCACCACCGGCTGAGCCGACAGCGTGCCCACGTCGGTCGCGTGCATCATGAGGATGGGCGTGTTGTCGTAGCCCGCTTCCTTCAGCAGCGCCTTGGCCTTCTCGATGTTCGAGGGCACGACTATTTCCTTGCCGATATCGGATTCCATCGGCGTACCGCAGCCCCACAGCGATGCGCAGGTCTTCCAGTACTTGGGGTTGCCCACCAATGCCTTCATCACGTCTTCCTGGCCGATGGCGTACATGGCGGCCTGGCGGATCTTCTTGTTGTCGAAGGGCGGGTACTTGAAGTTGAAGCGGTACATCGTGAAGTAGCCGACCGGGCTGAGCGATTCTTCCTTCAGGTCGGGGTTGCCTTCAATCATGGGCAACAGGTCATACGGGAACTGTTCGACGAAATCGATCTCGCCGCCCAGCAGGGCGTTGGCGGTGGTCAGCGCGTCGGGCATGACGTCCCATTCCACCTTGTCCACGTTCACGACCTTGCCGCCGGCCAGGCCGCTGGCGGGTTCCTTGCGCGGCACGTAGTCAGTGTTTTTCACGTACACCGTCTTCACGCCCGGCTTGAATTCGGCAACCTTGAACGGACCCGAACCGGTCATGTCGGTGATGGGCTTGCCGATGGGCTGTTCGGCGATGCGCTTGGGCATCATGAACGGCGCGGTGCCGGTGGGCTTGGACAGGGCGCGCAGCGCCAGGTCCGTGGGTTCTTTCATGACGATGCGAAAGCTCTTGTCGTCAATGACTTCGATCTTGTCGGTGAACTTGAGCAGCGTGCGGCCCATGCCGTCGCCGGCGGCCCAGCGCTTGATGGACGCCACGCAATCCTCGGACGTGACCGGCTTGCCGTCGTGCCACTTCTGGCCGTCGCGCAAGGTCATCGTGTAGGTCTTGCCATCGGGCGAGACTTCCCACTTCTCAAGCATCTGCGGCTGGATCTTGTTGTTGGCGTCGGTGGCCAGCAAGGTGTCGTAGATCATGTAGCCGTGCCACGTCGTGATGTACGCGGTGGTGGCGTGCGGGTCGGTCAGGCGCAACGGCGAGTGCATGACGGACTTGATGACGGTTTCGGCGTAAGCGCCGTGAGCCATCATCAACGTTGCACCGGCCAGCGCGGCCGCTCGAACAAACTTGAGCATGGAGATTCCCCTTGAAGCGGTGTGAGCGGCACGGTCGGCCGCTACGTCGTTAACGCGCCGCTCGATGGCGGCGTGCGAGGGTCAGGCGGTTGCGGTCCGGCCGGAAAACACCGGTCCGCAAGGCGCCATTCTGATACCGGGACGCAACCGTGTCCATGGTTGTTTTGCCGCATCCATCAGCATGGAGCCGGGGGCGGCGCAGACCAGGATCGTTTGCGCGATGGCCGTGAAATCCGCGCGGAAATGCGCGGAGCTCTTCACGACAAGGATCGCGGCGCGCGTGGGTTCCACGCCGGCGAACCGGAACATCTCCTGGTCCGCCATCTGCACCTTGTTCGACGCGACGATGATGCGTACGCCGCCGATGCGCAGGCAGGCGCTGGGGCCCAGGTCCATGTGGAAGCCGCGATAGAACGCGCCGTGCGTATCGAAGCGTCCATCTGAAGTTTTCTCGACGATGAATTCGCTGTCCAGCGGCTCGTCGTCGGGAATACCCGAGTGTCCACCTAGTGCAATCCGTACCTTGTTTCCTACGCCCGCGCGGTGTGCGGCGAGCGCGGCGGCGGGGTCGACGATCAGGCCGATGGCGGCGTCGCGCGCATCATGGCGGATCAAGGCGCGCAGCATGCCCGTGGTGTCGGAACTGCCGCCCGCGCCGGGGTTGTCTTGCGCGTCGGCGATGACAACGGGCTTGTTGGCGTCGCGCGCGATTCGCATGGCTTCTTCCACGGCTTCATCCGGCGTGTAGAGCTTGCCGCCGAATTCGCGTTCAGCGTTCAGCACGGCGCGCGCCATTTCAGCGGCGGCGGCATCGGCTTCGGCCTGCGTCGTGCCATAGGCCCACACGGTGGGCGCGCATTCGGGAAAGTCAGCGGCGGGAAAGCCTGTGGCGAACGACAAGCTGGTGGCGCCGCGCGATTCAATCTCGCCCACTTGCGCGTACAGGCTGCGCGAGGGTTCGATGTCGGTGGACTGCCAGCACAGCGAGATCAGGTAGGGCAGGGCACGCAGCGATGCGTACGGGCGCGGCATGCCGGCCAGCCGCAGCGACAGCAGCGCGGCGGCGCGCTGCCCGGTTTCGGCCATGTCGATGTGCGGATAAGTGCGATAGCAGACCAGCGCGTCGGCGTGGCGCACCATGGCGCGCGTGACGTTGGCGTGCAGGTCCAGGCTGGCGACAACAGGCACGTCGGGGCCGACCAGGTCGCGCACGCGCTTGAGCAGTTCGCCTTCGCCGTCGTCCAGGTGTTCGGTGACCATGGCGCCATGAAGGTCCAGGTAGACGCCGTCCAGCGGCAAGGCGTCGGACAAGCCTTGCAGGATCAGCGCGCTGATGCGTTCAAAGGCGTCTTTGGTGACCGGGCCCGACGGGCTGGCCGCAGCCCAGGTGGTGGGCACAAGCGTGTGCTGGCTCATGGCTTCGATGAAGCCCGCCACGGGAATGTTGGCGCCTGCCACGGCTTGGAACATCGCGGGGCCGCTGACCAGTTTTGGCCAGCCGCCGCCTTTCTCGGCAAAATCTTCCCACGTCGCGCGCGAAGGCGCGAACGTATTGGTTTCGTGCTGAAAGCCGCCTATACCGATGCGCATCAGGCATCCCCTTGTGTTGTTTGATGTTGCTGTGTCGTGGTACTGGCCGGGCGCGGCCGAAGCCGCGCCCTATGCAAAAGCCGGGTAATGCATCCTTCTTGAATACGGTGCGATGAAAAACGTAAGGGCGCGCGCGTGGCTTACTTCGCCACGGGCATGGTGAATTCGGCGCCCTTGGCAATGCTGTCCGGCCAGCGCTGCATCACGCTCTTGTAGCGCGAGTAGAAGCGGATGCCTTCTTCGCCGTAGGCGTGGTGGTCGCCAAACAGCGAACGCTTCCAGCCGCCGAACGAATGCCAGGCCATGGGCACGGGAATCGGCACGTTGATGCCCACCATGCCCACCTTGATCTGGCGCGCGAATGCACGCGCCACGCCGCCATCCGACGTGAAGCACGCCACGCCGTTGCCGAACTCGTGTGCGTTGATCAGTTCAACCGCGCTGGCGAAGTCGGGCACGCGCACGATGCACAGCACCGGCCCGAAGATTTCTTCGCGATAGATGTTCATGGCGGGCTTGACGTTGTCGAACAGCGTGCCGCCCAGGAAATAGCCCTTTTCGTTGCCGGGCACGGTCAGGCCCCGGCCGTCCACGACCAGGTCCGCGCCCGCCGCGATGCCGTCTTCGATGTAGCCCATGACCTTGTTGCGATGCTGCGCGGTCACCAGCGGACCCATCTCGGCGTCGGCGTTCATGCCGTCCTTGACGATCAGCGCCTTCACGCGGGGAGTCAGGCGTTCGACGACCTTGTCGGCCACGTCACCCACCGCCACGGCCACCGAGATCGCCATGCAGCGTTCGCCGGCCGAGCCGTAGGCCGCGCCCATCAAGGCGTCGGTAACCTGGTCCAGATCGGCATCGGGCATGACGACCAAATGGTTCTTGGCGCCGCCCAGGGCTTGCACGCGCTTGCCGCGCTTGGTGCCTTCGGAATAGATGTACTCGGCGATGGGCGTCGAGCCCACGAACGACAGGGCTTCGACGTCGGGGTGATTGATGAGCGCATCCACGGCCAGCTTGTCGCCGTGCACCACGTTGAATACGCCAGCGGGCAGGCCGGCTTCGGTCAGCAGCTCGGCCAGGCGCAGCGAGGCCGACGGATCGCGTTCGGAAGGCTTGAGCACGAAGGTGTTGCCGCAGGCGATGGCCACGGGGAACATCCAGCACGGCACCATCATGGGGAAGTTGAACGGCGTGATGCCGGCTACCACGCCCAGGGCCTGGCGCATGCTCCAGTTGTCGATGCCGCCGCCGATCTGGTCGGAGTACTGACCCTTGAGCAGTTGCGGAATGCCGCAGGCGAATTCGACGATTTCAATGCCGCGCATGACTTCGCCCTTGGCATCCGAGAACACCTTGCCGTGTTCGCGGGTGATGAGCTCGGCCAGTTCGTCCTGGTGCTGGTCCAGCAGCGCCTTGAAGTTGAACAGGATGCGGGCGCGCTTGAGCGCGGGCGTTTCCGACCAGGCCGGGAATGCGGCCTTGGCGGCAGCCACGGCCAGCGCCACGTCTTCGTTGGACGCCAGCGGAATGGACGAGCAGATTTCGCCCGTGGCCGGATTGAAGCCGTCGGCGTAGCGGCTGCTGCGGCCATCGAAATGCTGGCCGTTGATGAAATGGGGGATCTTCTTCATGGTGCGGGGGCTTCTAGGCGGGATTCTTCAAAAACCTCTTGCGGGCGGCACAGGGCCGCCCGCAAGAGGTGTTAGTGGATGCGGCGCGACCGCAAGGGCAGCGTCATCATCGGAGTTACGCGACTTCTTTCAGGATCTTCCCGATCTGTTCGAAGATCTGGCCGATCTGGGCTTCGTCGATGATCAGCGGCGGCGATACGGCGATGATATCGCCGGTATAGCGCACCATCAGGCCGCTGTCGAAGCACTTCTGGAAGACCTCGCCAGCGCGTGCGCCCGGTGCGCCCGCGCGCGGCGACAGTTCAATGCCGGCAACCAGGCCCAGGTTGCGCACGTCGATGATGTGCGGCGCGCCCTTCAGGCTGTGCGCGGCTTCCTGGAACGCGCCCGACAACTTGCGGGCGCGGCCGAACAGGTCTTCGCGGCGGTAGATGTCCAAGGTGGCCAGGATGGCCGCGGCGGCCAGCGGGTGCGCCGAATAGGTGTAGCCGTGGAAGAATTCAATGCCGCCCGCCGGGCCGTTGACGATGGCGTCGTGGACTTCGCGCTTGACCGCGACCGCGCCGGCCGGCACGGCGGCGTTACTGACGCCCTTGGCCATGGCGATGATGTCAGGCGTGACACCGAAGAATTCGGATGCGGTGGCGGCGCCCAGACGGCCGTAGCCGGTGATGACTTCGTCAAAAATCAGCAGGATGCCGTGCTTGGAGGTAATTTCGCGCAGCTTTTCCAGATAGCCCTTGGGCGGAATCAGCACGCCGGTGGAGCCCGCCATCGGTTCGACGATCACGGCGGCGATGGTGGACGCGTCGTGCAGCGCCACGATGCGTTCCAGTTCTTCGGCCAGGTTGGCGCCCCAGGCGGGTTGGCCCTTGGAGTAGGCGTTCTGTTCCAGGTTGTGGGTGTGCGGCAGGTGGTCAACCGAGGGCAGCAACGCGCCCGAGAAGGTCTTGCGGTTGGTCGAGATGCCACCGACCGAAATGCCGCCGAAGCCCACGCCGTGATAGCCGCGTTCACGGCCGATCAGGCGGGTGCGCTGGCCCTCGCCGCGCGCGCGGTGATAAGCCAGTGCAATTTTCAGGGACGTGTCGACGGATTCGGAGCCCGAGTTCGTGAAGAAGACGCGGTCCAGCCCTTGGGGCATCAGGCTGGCGACTGCCGTGGCGGCTTCGAAGGCCAGCGGGTGGCCCAGTTGGAAGCCCGGCGCGTAGTCCATGATGCCGGCCTGGCGGGAGATGGCCTCGACGATTTCCTCGCGGCCGTGGCCGGCGTTGACGCACCACAGGCCGGCGGTGCCGTCCAGGATTTGCCGGCCATCGGCCGACGTGTAGTACATGCCTTTGGCCGTTGCCAGCATGCGCGGGTGGGCCTTGAACTGCTTGTTGGCAGTGAAGGGCATCCAGAGATGGGACAAGTCGGGCAAATTGGCGGGGGCGTTCATGGCGGCTCCAGGGAGAACGAAACGGCGGCACGGCAAGGGGAAAGGCGCTGCCGCCGGGATTCAGTTGATTCTGGTCCGTCCCACGGGGAATGAAAATATACGATCTGCGCAAAGACCGCTAACTGTATAGTTGCGGGTGCCACAACTGTACAGTTATCTTCGACGTGATTGATTTTCAGCCCAACCGTGCGCGCGGACTGGCCCCGACCCTGGTGGAGCAATTGGTCGCGGCCATTCTGCGGGCTATTGAGGAACAGACGCTGCGTCCGGGTATGTCCCTACCCTCGGTGCGCGAGTTCGCGCGCCAGTACGGCGTCAGCACCTTCACGGTGGCCAGCGCCTATAGCCGCCTGGTGTCGCTGGGTTGGCTGGCCGCGCGGCCGGGCGCGGGTTATCGGGTGGCGTCGCCGGATGCGCCGGCCCGCCGGGGCGAACCGCTGTCATGGGAACCGCCGCGCCTGAACGCCGGCTGGCTGCTGTCGGACATCTTTGCCGACCACTCCATCCCCATCAAGTCAGGCTGTGGCTGGCTGCCCGGCGAATGGCTGAATGAAGAGGGGCTGCATGTTGCCCTGCGCCACATGGGCCGGGTGCCCGCGATGCGCATCGCCAATTACGGACACCCTTACGGTTATGCGCCGCTGCGCGAAACCATCGCGGCCAGCCTCAGCGCACAAGGGATGGAGGTGGAAGCGTCACAGGTGCTGCTGACCCAAGGGGTAACGCACGGCCTGGACATGGTGATCCGCACCTTGCTGCGGCCAGGCGACACGGTGGTGGTCGAGCAGCCCGCCTACGCCAACCTGTTGCAACTGCTGCGGCTGGCGGGGCTGCGCGTGGTGTCGGTGCCGCGCACGGTGGACGGACTGGACTGCGAAGCGCTGGAGCGCGTGGCGGCGCTGCATCGGCCGCGCGCGCTGTTCATCAATACGGTGTTGCAGAATCCGTCGGGCGCCAGCATCGGCATGGCCAATGCGTTCCGCATCCTGCAAGCGGCCGAGCGGCATGGCTTGTGGGTGATTGAAGACGATATCTCGCGCGAATTGGCGCCGGGCGTGACGCCGATGCTGGCAGCGCTGGATGGCGCGCGGCGGGTGGTCTACCTGGGCGGGTATTCCAAAGTGATCAGCCCGTCGGTGCGCGTGGGGTATGTGGTGGCGCACCGTGACCTGGTTCGGGATATTGCGCGCACCAAGATGGCGGTGGGGCTGACGTCACCGGAGATCATGGAACGCATCGTGCACCAGGTAATTCGTGAAGGCCGTTATCGCGCGCACATCGCCCGCACCCGCGAACGGCTGGCCGAGGCGCATGGGGTGGTGGCCGAGCAGATGCGGCAACACGGTTTCGAGATCCATGGCCGGCCGCAAGGCGGCTTGTTCCTGTGGGCGAAGGTGGCGGGGCTATGGCGCGAGCGCGGCGCCAATGGCCTGGCGGAGCTGGCCTTGAAGGACGGCATCTGGCTGGCGCCAGGATCGTATTTTGATGTGGACGAGGCCGATACGCCCTGGGTCCGTTTCAACGTGGCGTATTCCGAGGCGCCAGCGTTGTGGCGGTTCATGCGGAATGCGGGGGCGGCGTGATGCGTGCGGCGGAAGGCGACGCGATGGGGTTCGAGGAAGGCTACATGATGGGTTTCGCGCGATTGGCCAAGGCGTTCTTCTGACGCTTGTGCCGCGCTGCACCCATCCTACGCACAGCCACCGGACTCAATCGGTAGGATGGGTGAAGCGCGGCACGGATTCACGAAGAATGCCCGTGCCTATCGCGCGAAACCCATCGACTTCCCCCCACACCCCTTACCGCTCATACACCACAAAATCATAGCCATAGCCGTTTTCCGCCGGCTGCGCTTCACGTCCCGTTTCCTTCCACTGAAACGACGGCAACAACGGAAAGAACGCGTCGCCTTCAACGTCGGCGTGCACTTCCGTTGCCAATACCCGTTGCGCCATCGGCAGTGCCTGCGCGTAGATCTGCGCGCCGCCGATCACGAAGGCTTCCTGCACGTCGCCGCAAGCGGCGATGGCGGCCTCCAGGGTCGGCACCACGGTGGCCCCGGCTGCGCTGAAGTCTGGATTGCGGCTGATGACGATATTGCTGCGGCCCGGCAGCGGGCGCCCCAGGGAATCCCAGGTCTTGCGGCCCATGATGATGGGATGGCCCAGCGTGCTGCGTTTGAAATGCGCCAGATCGCCCGGCAGCTTCCAGGGCAGGGCGTTGTCGCGTCCGATGACGCGATTGGTGGAGTAGGCGACGATCAGGGTAAGGCTGGCGGGCATGCGGGTTGGCTACGGTTGGGGCGGGGCCGGGGGTCGGCCCGCGCGACGGCGTAAGCGTAGCAAATTCGCTCCCCCTTAGTTCGTCGCGTGTTCCAGAAATTCAGTTGCGGGCATCGGCCGGCCCAGCAAGAAACCTTGCAGGGAATCACAGCCCAGCCCCGTCAAGAACGTCTGTTGCGCAGCGGTTTCCACGCCCTCTGCAACAATGCGCAAATTCAACTGCTGCGCCAAGGCGACGATGGCCGCGACGATCGCCGCATCCTCATTGTCGTTTTCCAACTGATTCACAAAGCCGCGGTCGATCTTCAATTCAGTCGCCGGCAGGCGCTTCAGGTACAGCAGGCTGGAATAGCCCGTGCCGAAATCGTCGATCGAGATGGTGACGCCCAGGCCCGACAGGCGCTTGAGCACGGCCAGGCTGGCCTCGGCGTCGCGCATGGCGGTGGACTCGGTGACTTCCAGCGTCAGGCAAGAGGGGGGCACGTCGTGCCGCGCCAGCGCCACGCGCACCGTCTCCACCAGGCTGGCGTGGGCGAACTGCAGAGCCGAAATATTGACGGCGATGGTCCAGTGCGCCTGGCCGGCGTTGATCCATTCCCGCATCTGTCGGCACGCCTCGTTGATCACCCATTCGCCGATCGACAGGATCAGGCCGGTCTTTTCGGCGGTGGGAATGAACTGGTCCGGCCCGACCAGGCCGCGCGTGGGGTGGTTCCAGCGCAGCAGCGCCTCGGCGCCGATGATCGGCCCCGATGGGGCTTCATATTTGGGCTGATAGTGCAGCACGAACTGGCCGCGCTCCTGCGCCAGGCGCAGGTCGTGAAGCAGCTCGATCTGCTCGTGCGCGTCCGCGTTCATGGACGGCTCGAAGAAGCTGTAGCCGGTGCCGCCCAGCCGCTTGGCGTGGTACATGGCGGCGTCGGCGTTGGTCAGCAGCGTGTGGGTGTCTTCGCCGTCGTTCGGGTAGATGGCGATGCCCACGCTTGAGGTCACCAGCACTTCGTGGCCATAGACCATGACCGGGCGCGCAATGGCTTCGATCAGCCGGTCTGCCACGTTGGCGGCGTCGGTGGGTTCGATGACTTCGCTCAGTACGATGAATTCGTCACCCCCCAGGCGCGCTACCGTGTCCTGGGTGCGCAGGGCCTGGCGGATGCGCTGGGCCAGGTCGATCAGCAAGGCATCGCCCGTGTGGTGGCCATAGGCGTCATTGACCGCCTTGAAGCCATCCAGATCGAAGAACAGCACGGCGAAATAGCCCTTGCGTCGGCTGGCGCTTTCGATGGCCTGCTCCATGCGGTCTTCAAGCAGGATGCGGTTGGGCAGCTTGGTCAGCGTGTCATGCAGGGCCAGTTGCACCAATTCTTCATTGGCCTCGGCCAGGGAAGAGGCCAGCGCCGATGTGCGCGCCTCGAGCCGGTTGTCCAGCACCGCCACCACCAGCGCAATCGCCAGCACGCTCAAGGTGACTGCGGTCACGGCGATGGCCAGCCAGCCTGCCGAAATCCCGCCGTCGGCCGCCATGCAGATGCTGCCGGCGGGGAAGGCGGCGGCTTCCATGCCCGAGTAATGCATGCCGACAATGGCAATGCCCATGACCACCGACGCCAGCGGCCGCGACAGGGCCAGGCGCGGTCCGTCGTGGCGCAGACGGTAGGTGATCCACAGCGCGGCGCCCGAGGCGACCACCGCAATCACGATGGACAGCGCAAACCACCTTGCGTCGTAAATGATGCCGGGCGCCATGCGCATGGCGGCCATGCCCAGATAGTGCATCGCGGCGATTCCGGCGCCCATCAGCAACGCGCCGCTGAGCAGGCGCTGCCATGGCAGTTCGTCCTTGCACACGATCCACAGCGCAAAGGCCGAGCAGCCGATCGCGATGGCCAGCGACAGTATCGTCAAGGGCAGGTCGTAGCCCATCGGGATGGGCAGGTTGAAGGCCAGCATGCCCACAAAGTGCATCGACCAGATCCCCACGCCCATGGCGAACGCCCCGCCCGCCAGCCAGTAACGCGCGGCCGGCAGCCCGTTCGAGGCCCGCACGCGGTTGGCCATGCCCAACGCCGTATATGACGCCAGGATGGCGACCCCTAGAGATACGAGGACGAGCGAAGGGTTATAAGTTCCAACGAGCATTTGTGCGGTCCTGTCCTAAGCGCTTACTGCCGTCACGCCGGCCTCAAATCAAATCAATTAGTAGTCAACAGTTGCAATCAGGTCGCAAGACGATTGCTGCTGTCGACGCTGGCGATTTACGTACTCTCTTGTCGGGTAGGGGGAGGTGGCAAGCAATGCCTGCGGTCTGCGCTGCCGGGCGCGCCGCGGTAGCGCGGCAAGCGGCGGGCGCGGCGCGGCATGAGCCGGTCGGAAGCCTGGGCGCGCACGCGGTTCTGGACGCGCGTCCCGGGCTAAGGGATGGGTTATACCGAAATCGCGCGTCCAGAAGCTCACCAATCTTCACATAGCGTCCGTGCGCTCGGCGGGTACCAGCCGCCGAAGCGGCCGGCCGGCCCAGCGCGACCTTACACGGCCATCGGGGCGGTGAGCGGGGCGTGGTGGGTGTAGCCGGACAGTGAAAAGTCGGAGGGTTCCACCTTTTCCAGCCATTCCGGTTCATAGCGCCCGGTGACAGCGAAATCCGGAATACGGTCGGACAGCACCAGCTTGGGTGATTCGTAGGGCTCGCGGGTGAGCTGTTCGCGCAGCATCGGCAGGTGATTCTCGTAGATGTGCGCGTCGCCGATGAAGTAGGTGAACCAGCGCGGCGTGTAGCCGGTCAAGCGGCCCACCAGATGCAGCAGCGCGGCGCCTTCCGTCAAATTGAATGGCGTGCCCAGGCCCACGTCATTCGATCGGATGTACAGGCACAGCGAAATCTCGCGGGTCGTGGCGTTGGGCAGGAACTGGTAGAGCAGATGGCAGGGCGGCAGCGCCATTTCTTCGATTTGGGCCCAGTTCCAGCCATGGAACAGGATGCGGCGGTCGCCGGGCCGCTCGTGGATGGTGTCCAGGCACTGGCGCAACTGGTCCACCGCCTTATATAGCAAGACTTTGGCCACGCCGCCTTCTTCCAGGTCGGCTACCTTGGCGTAGCCGCGCGCCAAGGCATCTTGTACCTGCGCTGGGCGGCTGGCGTCCAACAGCTTGTACGCCGGCCATTGGCGCCATTGCACGCCGTAAACCGGGCCCAGGTCGTCCGGGCCTTCACGGTACGGGTTGGCCAGCCACTGGCTGTTTTCATTGGCGTTCTGGTCCCAGACCTTGCAGCCCAGTTCACGGAATTCGGCCGCGCTGCGCGAGGCCCGCAGGAATCCGACCATTTCACCGATGGCGGATTTGAAGGCCAGTTTTTTGGTGGTGACGGCGGGAAAGCCTTTTTGCAGGTCGAAGCGCAACGAGGCGCCCGGCATGCTGATCGTGCGGATGCCCGTCCGGTTTTCCTGCCACGAGCCGGTGTCCAGGATGGATTGGACGAGGTCTAGATATTGTTTCATGGCGGTCCTCAGGCTGCGGCCGGCGCGTCCTGGGTGTCGACGATCTCGACCGAAAAGGTCATCGCCGCGGTTTTCTCAAGCATGGCCGAGGCCGAGCAGTACTTTTCGTGCGATAACTGCACGGCGCGTTCCACCGCCGCCTGCGGCAGGTTGCGGCCCGTGACGGTGAAGGCGAAATGGATGCGGGTGAAGACTTTCGGGTCGGTTTCGGCGCGATCCGCTTGCAGCTTGACGCTGCAACCGGTGACGGCGTGGCGTCCACGCTTCAGGATCAGCACCACGTCGTAGGCCGTGCAGCCGCCGGTGCCGGCCAACAGCATTTCCATCGGGCGGGGCGCCAGGTTGTGTCCGCCGCCATCCACGGCGCCATCCATCACGGCCACATGGCCGCTGCCGGTGCTGGCGGTAAAGAGCATGCCGTTGGGGCCGCCCCAGTCTATCGTGCATTCCATTTTGAGTGTCCTTCCACATTGCGCGCAGTCAATGGCCGATGATACCCGTTGCGTACAATTCCAGGCATGAGAGCCCCGCCCCGCATCAGGGGTGTGTGCTCAGTCTTGCAGAGGAGTCGCCCATGCCCATCGCCATGTCCCAATCTGGAACTGTTTCCTTGCGCCGTCGCGTCGGCCCCCTGGATGCCCTGCTGGCCGAAGCCGACCGCGCCTTGCGTGTCCTGTCCAACAGCGCCACGGCCGGGCGGCCGTATCCCGCCAAGACGCCGGAAGCGCCCGATACGCTGACGGCAGAGGAGAAACGCCACGCCGCCGGATTGATGCGCGTGAACCACGTAGGCGAAATCTGCGCTCAGGCGCTGTACCGGGGGCAAGCCTCGGTGTGCCGTGAGCCCGCCCCGCGCGCGTTGCTGCTGAATGCCGCCGCCGAGGAGGTGGATCATCTGGTGTGGTGCAACGAGCGCCTGACGGAATTGAACAGCCGGCCCAGCCTGCTGAACCCGGTCTGGTATGCCGGCTCTTTCGCCCTGGGCGTGCTGGCCAGCGCCGCCGGCGTGCCGCGCAATCTGGGATTCATGGCCGAAACCGAAAAGCAGGTCGAGGCCCATCTGGAAGAGCATCTACGCACCTTGCCGGTGCAGGACGAACGTTCGCGCGAGGTCGTTCGGAAGATGAAAGACGACGAAGCGGAGCACCGCGCCAGCGCCGAGCGGGCAGGGGGCGTACCGCTGCCAGGCCCTGTAAAGACGGCCATGCGGGCGATGTCCAAAGTGATGACCACGACGGCGTATTGGATCTGAAGTGTGACGGTTTTGGCCCCGCCGGCAGAAATGTTGCGACGCATCAATTTGGTCGCATCGTGGTGCAGATTGCACCAAAATGGTGCGACAATTCAGGCGGGATTACCCGAAACCGACGAGGGTAAATCCCCAAGGGGTTTACCCGTTCGGCAAAAACCCTTTTTTCGGCCAAGTCATTTGTGGCTGCGGGTTTCCAAGGGGGTAGCCGTAAATTTGCAGCAAAAACGCAACGCGGAATTTGACCTTCTACAGAGATCAAAAAAATTCTTGCATCGCACAAAAAACCTCGTTAATATTCACACATCGGATGTTGAAACGCAGTCGGCGCGGTGCAAAACCCCGACAGCAAAGCGAGCAGAAGGTCAGCTCCCAACATGCCACGGTTGTCTCCTCCACCCTCCTCCTTTGGTGGATTTAGCCCGAGATCTTACGATCTCGGGCTTTTTTTTGCGCGCCTTCGATGTGTCCCTATTTGTAAGTGCAGGTTCATCGTAGGCCTTGGAATGACGGTGCCTCCTCCCTATGGAGGCATCCGCGTTTTCCCTGGGATATTTCGCATGCGCCAAGGCGGAAAGATCTACAATCGCCTGCATGAATCCTGGACTTCCGTGCGAAAGAACGCCCCTGACCCGGGAGTTACGTTTCGTGCCCGTGAATTGCACTTCCTTATTCCTCCCATATATGGGCGTTACACCTGCCCCCGATAATGGCGGGCCTGTCTCCATAGACCAAGAAAGGTGATCAAGTGACCTGGCTGTATATCTGCGTGGTCGCGTTCATGGTGGGGGGACTCATCGTGTGGTCGGAGCGCTGGCATGGCCGCTTCACCGGCGACAGCGACCTCAACAAACCGCAAGCGAATCATTCCCGAGCCACGCCCCGCGTTGGCGGCCTGGCCGTACTGGCCGGCACCCTGCTGGGCCTGCTGGTGCTGGGCCCCGCCAACATGACGCTGACCTGGCTTTGGCCGGCATTGTTCGTTGCCGCCCTGCCGGTCTTCGTGGCCGGCCTGCTTGAAGACATTACGAAAGATATCGGCGCCAGCAAGCGCTTGCTGGCGGCGTTCCTGTCGGCGGCTATTGCCTGGTGGCTGCTGGGCGGGGTCAGCCGTGTCGGCATGGCCCCGGTGGATTACGTGCTGTCGTACTGGCCCGTATCGCTGTTGTTCACCATGTTTGCCGTGGGCGGCTGTACCCATGCGCTGAATATCGTGGACGGCATGAACGGCCTGGCCGGCATGGTCGCCACGCTGATGGCGGTGTCGATCAGCCTGGTGGCCCTGCAAGTGGGCGACGTGCCCATCTTCATGATCGCGGCCGCCCTGGCGTCCGCCACCCTGGGTTTTTTGGTCTGGAACTTCCCGTTCGGCCGCGTTTTCCTGGGCGATGGTGGGGCGTACTTCCTGGGCTTCATGCTGGCCGAGCTGGCCGTGTTGCTGGTGGTGCGCAACCCGTCGGTGTCGCCCTTCTATGCGCTGGCCGTGCTGTTCTACCCCGTTTTCGAAACCGGCTTTTCGATCTGGCGCCGCCGCTTCAAGCGCGGCGTGCCGGTTGACCAGCCCGACGCGCTGCACCTGCACCAACTGGTGTTCCGCCGCCTGGTTCGCGTGACCTTCAGCCGTGGCCGCCGCCATGCGGTGCCGGCGCTGTGCAACGCGATGGCGTCGCCCTACATGTGGGTGCTGGCGCTGATCGGCCTGGTGCCGGCCACCATCTGGTGGGACAACGCGTGGGCCCTGGGCGCCAGCCTGGTGGTGTTCGCCAGCGTCTACGTCTGGCTGTACGCCCGCCTGGTGTCCTGGCGTCGCCCGGGGTGGCTGCTGTTGCCGTCCGTGCTGAAGACCTCGGATTAAGGTTTGAGTGCCCCGGCGATTGCCGTCGGGGGCTCGTTAATCATCATTTACCCGACCACATTTAAAATGCCGTAAACGTTTTACGGTGAAGGGAGAGTTATGTTGCGAATTCAGGATGTGAAACTCGCTGTCGTGGGACTGGGCTACGTCGGCTTGCCCCTGGCGGTGGAGTTTGGGAAGAAGCGTTCGGTTATCGGTTTCGATATCAATACGCGCCGTATCGACGCCTTGAAGGCAGGCCACGACCACACGCTGGAAGTCAGTGATGAAGAGCTGGCCGAAGCCGCTCAACTGAGCTACACAGCCGACCGCGCCGAACTCGGTCGGGCGAACGTGTTCATCGTGACCGTTCCCACGCCCATCGATGACTACAAGCAGCCCGACCTGACCCCGCTGGTCAAAGCCAGCGAAACGATCGGCGCGGTGCTCAAGCGCGGCGACATCGTCATCTATGAATCCACCGTTTATCCCGGCGCCACCGAAGAAGATTGCGTGCCGGTGCTGGAACGTGTGTCCGGCCTGAAGTTCAACGTGGACTTCTACGCGGGCTACAGCCCCGAGCGTATCAACCCGGGCGACAAGGAACACCGCGTCAGCACCATCAAGAAGGTCACCTCTGGCTCCACGCCCGAAGTCGCCGAGCTGGTCGACCAGCTGTACCAGGAAATCATCACTGCCGGCACGCACAAGGCGTCCAGCATCCGCGTGGCCGAAGCCGCCAAGGTGATCGAGAACACGCAGCGTGACGTGAACATCGCGCTGATCAACGAACTGGCCCTGATCTTCAACAAGATGGGCATCGACACCGAAGCCGTGCTGCAAGCCGCGGGCACCAAGTGGAACTTCCTGCCGTTCCGCCCGGGCCTGGTGGGCGGCCACTGCATCGGCGTGGACCCGTACTACCTGACGCACAAGGCGCAGTCCATCGGCTACCACCCCGAAATCATCCTGGCGGGCCGCCGCCTGAACGATTCGATGGGCGGCTACGTGGTGTCGCAGTTGGTCAAGTGCATGACCAAGCAGCGCATCCATGTGCAAGGCGCGCGCGTGCTGGTCATGGGCCTGGCCTTCAAGGAAAACTGCCCCGACCTGCGCAACACCCGCATCGTTGACATCGTCAGCGAGCTGCGCGACTACAACGTCGATGTGGACGTCTACGACCCGTGGGTCGATCCGGACGAAGCGGTGCACGAATACGGCCTGACCCCGGTAGCCAAGCTCGAAGAGGGCAAGTACGACGCCGTGATCCTGGCGGTGGCGCACAACCAGTTCAAGGCTCTTGGCGCCGACGGCATCCGCAAGCTGGGCAAGCCACAACACGTGCTGTACGACCTGAAGTACGTGCTGTCGCCCGCCGAATCCGACCTGCGTCTGTAAGGATTCCGCCATGACCACGCGCTACGAAACCATCAAGCAGGAACTGGCCGCCGCGCCGCGTAAATGGCTGGTAACGGGCTGCGCCGGTTTTATCGGCTCGAACCTGCTGGAAACCTTGTTGACGTTGAACCAGACCGTGACCGGCCTGGACAACTTCGCCACCGGCCACCAGCGCAATCTGGATGAGGTGCGCACCTCGGTCACGGCCGAGCAATGGGCGCGCTTCACCTTCGTCGAAGGCGATATTCGTGACCTGGCCGCTTGCCAACGCGCGACCGAAGGCGTGGACTACGTCCTGCACCAGGCCGCCCTGGGTTCCGTGCCGCGTTCGCTGAAAGACCCGATCACCACCAATGAAGTGAACATCGGCGGCTTTCTGAACATGCTGGTCGCCGCGCGCGACGCCGGCGTGAAGTCCTTTGTCTACGCCGCGTCCAGCTCGACCTACGGCGACCACCCGGCCTTGCCCAAGGTGGAAGAACACATCGGCAAGCCGCTGTCGCCCTACGCCGTCACCAAGTACGTGAACGAGCTGTACGCCGACGTGTTCGCGCGTTCCTACGGCTTCGAAACCGTAGGCCTGCGCTACTTCAACGTGTTCGGCAAGCGTCAGGACCCGGACGGCGCCTACGCCGCCGTGATCCCGAAGTGGACCGCCGCCATGATCAAGGGCGAAGACGTCACCATCAACGGCGACGGCGAAACCAGCCGCGACTTCTGCTTTGTGGATAACGCGGTACAGGCCAACCTGCTGGCCGCCATGGCGCCGCCCGAAGCTCGCAACCAGGTCTACAACGTGGCCGTCAGCGGTCGCAGCACTTTGAACGACCTGTTCGGCTTTTTGGTCAAGGCCCTGGGCAACCAGAACGTGAACTACGACAAGCAAGCCGTCTACGCGGATTTCCGCGCCGGCGACGTGCGCCATTCGCAGGCCGATGTCAGCAAGGCGGGTCGACTGCTGGGCTACGCGCCGTCGCACACCGTGCTGCAAGGCCTGGAAGTGGCCATGCCCTGGTACACGCAATTCCTGCGTTGATTTGAAAGCACTCGTCCGCAAACTCGGCAACATCCACCCGGACCACCAGCGCATCTTCAAGGGCGCGTTCCGGGTGGCTGTGTTCCTGCTGCTGGGCAAGGCCGCCGGCGCCATCAAAGAGATGGCGGTGGCGTACCGCTACGGCGTCAGCGACGCCGTGGACGCCTATCAGTTCACGATGACCATGGCCACCTGGCTACCGGTCACCATCGTGGGCGTGCTGTCGGTGGTTTTGATTCCCGTGCTGGTCCGCCTGCGCCGCGCGGACGACACTGAACGCGACCAATTCATCAAAGAACTGCAAGGCTGGGTGGCCGCGGCCGGTATCGCGCTGGCCATCGCAACCTGGTTCGCCTGGCCCTACGTCGTGGACGCTTTGGGCAAGGGCTTGCCCGAGCGCGTGCGCGGCATGACGGGCGACCTGCTCATCGCCTTCGCTCCGGTGTCGGCGCTGCTGCTCATCGCCGGCATCAGCGCCGCGCGCTTGCGCGCGCACGAACGCCATGTCAATACCTTGCTGGACAGCGTGCCTGCCGTGGCGACACTGGCTTGGGTCATGCTGGCTGTCAGCGCCGACGGCGTGGGCCCGCTGCTGTGGGGCACGCTGGTGGGCTATGCCATCCAGACCGTGTGGCTTGCCTGGCTGGCCGCGCGTGCCGATGGCGGATTCTGGGGCGCGCCACGGTTGACGCTGCGTTCGCCGCACTGGCCCGAACTGATGGGCGCGGCTGGGGTCATGCTGATCGGCCAGGTGGCGATGAGCTTTGTCGGCCCGCTGGACCAATACGCCGCCGCCAACCTGGGCGCCAACGCCAACGCCACGCTGGGTTACGCCAGCCGGCTGCTGTCGTTGCTGCTGGGCATAGGCGCGGTGTCGGTCGGGCGCGCCGCGCTGCCGGTGCTGGCCGATGTGCAGGCGCGTGGCGACACCGCCCGCGCGCGCAGCATGGCGTTGAAGTGGTCCGTGCTGATGGTGGGCGCGGGCGCCGTGGTCGTCGCCATCGGCTGGGTGCTGGCCCCGTGGGGCGTGGCCGTGCTGTTCGAGCGCGGCGCCTTCACGGCTGAAAACACCGAAGTCGTTGCGCACGTGCTGCGCTGGGGCCTGTTGCAACTGCCTTTCTATTTTGGCGTGCTGATCCTGGTGCAATTGCTGGCGAGCCAGAACCGCTATCGCATCATGGCCGCCATCGCCGTGGCCAACTTTGCGCTGAAGGCCGTGTTGAACACCGTGCTGGCGCCCAAGATGGGCGCAGCCGGCATCATGCTGGCAACCAGCCTCATGTATGTGCTGTCCTTCGCGTGCTACCTCGTCGTGGCGATGCGCAAGGCTGAACCCAAGGAGGCCGATTGAATGTCCGACGCCGACTCCGGCCGCGCATTGCGCGTGCTGCTGTTCATCCATTCACTGCATGGCGGTGGCGCTGAGCGCGTTGCCGCCGACCTGAGCGCGCACTGGGCCGACATGGGCCGCGAGGTCATGGTGGTGACGCAGGCCAGCGCGGACGGCGACGTCTACGCGCTGCATCCCAAGGTGCGCCGCGAAGTCCTGCATACGGCGGGCGAGGGCGGCGGCTTGCGCGGCCTCTGGAGCAACGTGCAGCGCGTGCGGGCGCTGCGTCGCGTGGTCAAGGAATTCCGCCCCGACATCGTGCTGGGCATGATGACCACGGCGTCGGTGCTGTCGGTGCTGGCGTGCACGGGCATTCCTTGCCGGGTGATCGCCACGGAGCACACGCATCCGCCGTCGCAGACGCTGTCCGGCCTGTGGCAGCGCCTGCGCCGCATCACCTACCCGCGCGCGGCGCGAGTCGTTGCGCTGACCCGTGGCACGGCCGACTGGATCGAACAGCACGTGCCGGGCTCGCGCCTGGCCGTCATCCCCAACCCGGTGCATTGGCCCTTGCCGCGCGCCGAGCCCCTGTTGGTTCCCACCACGACCGACGGCCGCAAGCGCCTGCTGGCGGTTGGCCGGTTGCACGCGGACAAGGGGTTTGATCTGCTGATCCAGGCGTTTGCCGCGCTGGCCCCATCGCATCCGGATTGGGATCTGGTTATTCTGGGCGAAGGCCATGAACGCGGCGCGCTGCAAGCGCAAGTCGACCAGGCCGGCCTGGCCTCGCGCATCTCGATGCCCGGCCGCGCCGGCAACGTGGGCGACTGGTACGACAGCGCAGACCTGTATGTGCTGACCTCGCGCTTTGAAGGGCTGTCCAATACCTTGCTTGAATCCATGGCCAGCGGTCTGGCCGCCGTCTCGTTCGATTGCGATACCGGACCGCGCGAGATCGTGCGCGATGGCATCGACGGCGTGCTGGTGCGGCCCAATGGCGATGTGCCGGCCTTGTGCAAGGCGCTGTCCGATGTGATGGAAAACGACGCAAGGCGCCAGCGGATGGCGCAAGCGGCAACCGATGTGCGCGACCGTTTTTCCGCCGCGCGCGTGTTGCAGCAATGGCAAGAACTTTTTGACGACGCGCGCAAGCCGGGCCGCTAGGGTCCGCGCGGCGCGCGCCGTTGCTACGGTGACCACGAGAACTTCATCATGTGTGGAATAGTCGGAATTTGGGGCCCCATCGGGAACAAGGAGCGCGTGCTGGCCGAAAGCTGCCGCCGCATCCGCCATCGCGGACCAGACAGCAACGGCTTCTGGGAAGACCCGGAAGCCGACGTGGCGCTGGGCCACGTGCGCCTGGCCATCCTGGACCTGACCGAAGCCGGCCACCAGCCCATGACGTCCGCTTGCGGCCGCTATGTGATGGTGTTCAACGGCGAGATCTACAACCACCTGGACATCCGCCAGCAGCTTGAAAAATCAGGGCTGGCGCCGTCCTGGCGGGGTCATTCCGATACCGAAACGCTGCTGGCCGGTTTCACTGCCCTGGGCATCGAAGCCACCTTGCAGGCCGCGGTCGGCATGTTCGCCATTGCGCTGTGGGATCGCGCGTCGCGCAAGCTGACGCTGGCGCGCGACCGCATGGGCGAAAAGCCGCTGTACTACGGCTTTTCGGGCGCCGAGCTGGTGTTTGCATCCGAGTTGAAGGGGCTGATGCCCATCCCGGGATTTGGCCGCGAGCTGAACCGCAATGCGCTGGCGTCTTTCATGCGCCACAACTACATTCCGGCGCCGCAATCCATCTATCAGGGCATCAACAAGTTGCCGCCGGGCACCTGGATTGAATTCACCGCCGACGACGCCCGCAGCCGCCGCATGCCGGAACCGCGCGTGTATTGGTCCGCCCGCGAAGCCGCTGATAGCGCGGCCCGGTCGCCGTTGACCTTCGGCTCCGACGACGAGGCTGCCCAGGCGCTGGAAAGCGTGCTGTCCAAGGCAGTGGGTGGCCAGATGCTGTCCGACGTCAGCCTGGGCGCCTTCCTGTCAGGCGGCATTGATTCGTCCACCATCGTGGCGCTGATGCAGGCGCAAAGCGCCAAGCCGGTGCGCACCTTCGCCATCGGTTTCCACGAGAAAGGCTACGACGAGGCGCAACACGCCAAGGCCGTCGCCACGCATCTGGGCACGGATCACACCGAACTCTACGTCACCGCGGACGACGCGTTGGCGGTGGTGCCGTCGCTGGCCGACATGTACGACGAACCGTTTGCCGATTCGTCGCAGATTCCCACGTCGCTCGTCACCAAGATGGCGCGCCAGCATGTCACCGTGGCCTTGTCGGGCGACGGCGGCGATGAACTCTTCGGCGGCTATTCGCGTTATTTCCGCGTGAACAACTGGTGGCAGCAATGCGAGCGCGTGCCCGCCATGCTGCGCAAGCCGGCTGGCGCGCTGCTTTCCGCGACCACCCATCTTCCCGGACGTGGCGCGTGGCGCGGCAAGGTCGGCAAGCTGGGCGAGCTGTTGCGCACGGATACGCGTGGCGACTTCTACCGCCACTTCGTGTCGTACTGGGCCGACCCCACGCAAGTCGTCAAGGGCGGCGTGGAACCGGTGTCGGAATTCGCGCGCGCCATGCAGGGCTCGACCTTCGAAGCCATGATGAAGCTGGACACGATTACCTATCTGCCCGACGACATCCTGGTCAAGGTGGACCGCGCCGCGATGGCGGTGAGTCTGGAGACGCGCGTGCCGCTGATCGACCATCGTGTCTATGAATTCGCCTGGAGCCTGCCGCATCAGTACAAGGTGCGCGGCAATACCGGTAAATGGCTGCTGCGCCAGGTGCTGCATCGGCATGTGCCGCAGGCGCTGGTGGACCGCCCCAAGCGCGGCTTCGCCGTGCCGCTGGCCGCGTGGCTGCGCGGGCCGCTGCGCGAATGGGCCGATGCGTTGCTGGACCCCGCGCGGCTGCGCCAGGAAGGTTGGTTCGAACCCGAACCCATTCTGCGCAAATGGCGCGAACACACCTCGGGCCATCGAAATTGGGACAGCCACCTGTGGGGCGTCTTGATGATGCAAGCCTGGTTGGACCGCTATCGCGCCGCGCCGGATCAAGGGGGAACTATTGGGAGTCGTTGACGCATGAAAATTTTGATGCTGGTCAGTTCCATGCACGCGGGCGGCGCCGAACGGGTGGCCGCGACGCTGGTCAACGCATGGGCCGAACGCGGCGACACCGTCACGTTGACGCCTACCTATTCGTCCAAGGGCACCTGCTTCTATCCCGTGTCGGACAAGGTCACACTCGCCTGGCTGGCCGATATCGCCGGCACGCGGGCGTCGGGCGGCATGGCCGCGTTCAAGCGCCTGATGGCCTTGCGCAAGCATATCCGCGACACCAAGCCCGATGTGGTCGTGTCGTTCCTGACCAACGTCAACGTGGCCGCCATCCTCGCCACGCGGGGCCTGGGCGTGCCGCTTATCGTTTGCGAACGCACCAACCCCGTGGCCGAAACCACCACCGGCACGGTGTGGCGCAGGCTGCGCCGCCTGCTGTATCCGCGCGCCGATATGGTTACCGTGCAGGCCGAAGACACCGCTGGTCCCTTTTCGCGCCAGGTGCCGGGCATCAAGCGCCTGGCCGTCATTCCCAACCCCTTGCCCGCGCCCTTGCTCGACGCGCCGCGCGTGGCTCAGCGTGAAGACGATGGCCCGCGTGAATTGTTGGCGATGGGCCGGCTGGTGCCTGACAAGCAGTTTGATCTGTTGATCGACGTGTTCGCGCAATTGGCGCCGTCGCACCCCGACTGGCACCTGCGTATCTGGGGCGAAGGCCCCGAGCGCGCGGCTCTGGAAGCGCAGGTGGAAAAACTGGGCCTGCAAGCACGCATCAGCCTGCCGGGCCGCACCGAAGCGCCCTGGGAAGAACTGGCGCGCGGCCAGGCGTTCGTGCTGAGCTCGCTGGTGGAAGGCTTTCCGAATGTCTTGTTGGAAGCCATGTCGTTGGGCCTGCCTTGCGTGGCTTTCGACTGCCCCAGCGGCCCACGCGAAATGACGCGCGACGGCCAGGATGCGCTGCTGGTGCCCGCGGGCGACCGCAACGCCTTGCAAGAGGCCTTGCAGCGCGTGATGAGCGACCTGCTGCTGCGTCGGCAGTTGGGCGTGCGCGCCGCCACCGCTGTGCGTCAGCGCTACGCCCTGGCCACTGTGCTGTCGGAATGGGACGAGCTGTTCGAAGCGGTGCGGGAGGAGCGATGAACGTCCCGGCATTGCGCGTCCTGCACGTTATTACCGGCCTGGGGCAGGGTGGCGCGGAATCCGTGTTGCTGCGCTTGGCCACCTACCCGGAGGCCGGCGTGTCGCACACCGTGGTGTCGCTGACCGATGAAGGCATCTACGGCGAGCGCCTGCGCGCGGCGGGCGTGGCGGTGCATGCCTTGGGCATGAAGCGCGGGCGTGTCAGCCCAAGCGGCTTTTTGACGCTGCGCCGGCTGATCGCCACCCAGCGCCCCGACGTGGTGCAGACGTGGATGTATCACGCGGACCTGATCGGCGGCCTGGCCGCGCGGCTGGCGGGCGTGCGTGCCATCGCCTGGGGTATCCGCAATTCCGGTGCGCACCTTGAACGCAGCAGCCGGTCGGCGCGCCTGGTTTTGCGGGCTTGCGCATGGCTGTCCGGCCGCGTGCCGCGTGCCATCGTTTGCGCCGCCCAGAACGCGGCCGAACGGCATGCCGACAGAGGCTACCGGCGCGACCGCATGGTGGTGATTCCGAACGGCTACGATCTGTCGCGCTATGCGCCCGATGCGCAAGCGCGCACGCGCGTGCGCGCGCAATGGGGCTTGTCGGAAGACGCGCCCGTGATCGGCAGCGTGGCCCGGTGGGACCCGCTGAAAGACCACGCCAACCTGCTGCGCGCCGTGGCCGCGCTGGTGCGCGATGGCCGCGACGGCGGCTTGCGCTGCGTGCTGGTCGGGCGCGGCATGACGGCCGACAACGCCGAGCTTGCCGCCTTGATCAACAAGCTGAACCTGCGCGACCGCCTGATTCTTGCCGGCCCCAGCGACGACGTGCCGGCGGTGATGAACGGCTTGGACGTGCATGTGCTGTCCAGCTGCGCCGAGGGCTTTCCCAACGTGGTGGCCGAGGCCATGGCCTGCGGCGTTTACTGCGTGGTGACGAACGTGGGCGACGCCGCCTATATCGTTGGCGATACCGGCCTCATCGTGCCGCCCGAGCAAGCCGAGGCGCTGGCGCGCGGCATCGAGACTGCCTTGTGCGACGTGGCTGCGCGCGGCCACGGGCGCGCGGGCGAGGCAGGGCGCGCGCGCGTGTTTGAAAACTTTGATCTGGCGCGCATGGTGCAGCGCTACATCGCCGTATGGCGCGATATTGCGGGAGGCCAGGCATGAGCCGCCGCCTGATGTTCGTGGTCAACAACCCGGCCTTCTTCATGTCGCATCGCGTGCCGGTGGCGCTGGCCGCGCAACAGGCGGGTTACGACGTGCATGTGGCCACGATGGATGGTCCCGCCGTGGCCGACATCCAGGCGCTGGGCATGACGCATCACGCCATTCCCATGACGCGCAGTGGCAAACATCCTTTGCAGGAACTGGGCACATTGCTGGCGTTGCTGCGCCTGTTTCGTCGCGTGCGTCCCGATGTGGTCCATCTGGTCACGATCAAGCCCGTGCTGTATGGCGGCATTGCCGCGCGCCTGGCCCGCGTGCCCGGCATGGTGGCGGCGATTTCCGGCCTGGGCTTCGTGTTCCTGTCGAATTCCCTGAAGATGCGATTGGTGCGCGCCGTGGTGGCGCGCCTGTATCGCTTGGCGCTGGGTCACCCCAACAGCCGCGTGATTTTCCAGAACGCCAATGACCGCGACCTGCTCAAGTCACTGGGTGCGGTGCGCGACGAGCAGGTCGTCATGATTCGCGGCGCGGGGGTGGACCTGGATGCCTACCGCGCGTCGCCCGAGCCGCCTTCACCGCCCGTCGTGGTCACCATGGTGGCGCGCCTGTTGCGCGATAAGGGCGTGCGCGAATTCGTCGAGGCAGCCACTATCCTGCGCGCGCGTGGTGTGCCGGTGGTCATGCAATTGGTGGGTGGGCTGGACGCGGGCAACCCCGCGTCGGCCACGCAGCAAGAGGTGGATGCCTGGCAACGTGACGGTGCCGTGCAGGCGCTGGGTGAACGGTCGGACATTGCCGAGTTGTATGCGGCCAGCCATGTCGCCGTATTGCCTTCCTACCGCGAGGGTTTGCCGAAATCGTTGATCGAGGCGGCGGCATGCGGGCGGGCGGTGGTGACGACCGACGTGCCGGGCTGCCGCGACGCCATCGAACCGGGCCAAACCGGGCTGCTGGTGCCGGTGCGTGACGCGCAGGCGCTGGCGGACGCCATCGCGCGGCTGGTCGAAGATGCCGCCTTGCGCCAGGCCCTGGGCGCGGCGGGCCGTGCGCTGGCTGAGCGCGAATTCGACATCGGGCGGGTTGCCCGCATCCATGTCGAACTCTACGACGCGCTGAGCGGCTGAGTCGCTTGATGTCGGTTTGATCCCGCCTAGCGCCCGCGCGCGATCGCGTCGATCCAGAAGCGGGTGGAGGGATCTTGCTGGCTGGTCTGCGGCGAATCCAGTTCGCGCATGATGTGCTTGGCCAGCGCCTTGCCGAATTCCACGCCCCATTGGTCAAACGGGTTGATGCCCCAGATCACGCCTTGCGCGAATACTTTGTGTTCGTACATGGCCAGCAGCGCACCCAGGGTATAAGCTTCCAGGCGCGGCAGCACGATCAGCGATGACGGGCGGCCGCCCGGGTGAACCCGGTGCTTTGCAAGCATCCGCGCGCGCGCCGGATCGCTTTCCGTGGCCGAGGTTTCGGCCAGTGCGTCGTCAAAGGATTTGCCGCGCAGCAGCGCCGAACGCTGCGCCAGGCAGTTGGCGATCAGCAGTTCATGGTGGCGCGCATAGGCGTGGTTGGGCTGCTCGCAAAGAATGAAATCCACGGGCGCGCCCATGACGTCCTGATGCAGCCATTGAAAGAAGGTGTGCTGGCAGTCGGTGCCGGACATGCCCCAGACGGCGGGGCCGGTCGGCAAGCCGACGGGGCTGCCGTCCGCCGTGGCAATCTTGCCCAGCGATTCCATTTCCAACTGCTGGGCCCACGGCACAAGGTGAACCAGCCGGGAGTCGTAGGGGGCAATCACCAGCGAGTCATAACCCAGCACGCTGCGGTTGACCACGCCGGCCAGCGCCATTTGCAGCGGCGCGTTTTCCGCGTTGGGCGCGGTGCGGAAATGGTCGTCCATGGCCGCGGCGCCCGCCAGCAGTTGATCAAATGCGTCGTTGCCCAAGGCCAGCGCGATGGGCAGGCCGATGGCGGACCACAGCGAATACCGGCCGCCGACCCAGTCCCAGATCTGGAAGATGTGGTCGGGCAGGATGCCCAGGTTGAGCGCGGCTTCCACGTTGGCGGTAATTGCCACCACCTGCTTGATGGGGTCGGCCACGCCGGCGTCGCGCAGCCAGTTCATGGCCACTTCCGCATTGGCCAGCGGTTCGGTCGTGGTGAACGATTTGGACGCGACGATGACCAGCGTGTCGTGCGGATCCAGCCGGCTCATGGCGTCGGCGACGGAGTGCGAATCCACGTTCGATGCAAACCGCACTTCGCGCCGCGCGCCGCCATGGCGTAGCGCACGTGTCACCAGGCGCGGCCCCCAATCGCTGCCGCCGATGCCCAGGTGCAGCACGTAGCCGTAGCGGTCGCTGCGGTCGGCCTCGCGCACGAATTCGCGCAAGCGATCCCGTTCGGCCTGCACGGCGCTGGCAACCGGGGCGGGGGGCTCGGCCGCGCGCAAGGCGGTGTGCCAGGCGGCGCGTCCTTCGGTCCAGTTGGCGTGGCCGCCGTCAAACAGCGTGGCGCGGGCGGCGTCAAACTGCTGCTGAGCCAGCAGCGCTTCAGACGCTGCGTGCAAGGCGGGCGAGTGCGCCTGGGTGCTTAGATCCAGGCGTAGGCCCGGCGCGTTGATCACCCTGAGTTGCTCGCCGCGCAAGGGAGCGGCTTTGGCCGCCGCGGTGAATTGTTGCCAGGCTGGGCTGTTCGGTAGCGACATGAGAGGATCAGAACGGCAATTTGGCTTCTGGCGCAAGCTTGCCCAATTCGCGGCGGAAGTCGGCCTGGATGCGTTGCAGTGCCTCGGCGTTCTCGGCCTCAAAGCGCAGCACCACGACGGGCGTGGTGTTCGACGGGCGGGCCAGGCCGAAGCCGTCGGCGTATTCGGCGCGCACGCCGTCGATGGTGATGACGCGTTTGGCGTCGGCGAACTGTCCTTGGTCCTGCAAGGCCTTCACCAGCGTGAACGGCTGGCCTTCTTCCATTTCCAGCTTCAGTTCCGGCGTGGAAACGTCTTGCGGCAGGGCCTCCAGGGGCGCGCAGGCGTCGGCTTCGCGCGACACGATTTCCAGCAGGCGCGCGCCGGTGTACAGGCCATCGTCAAAGCCGTACCAGCGTTCCTTGAAGAAAATGTGGCCGCTCATTTCGCCGGCCAGCGGCGCGCCGGTTTCGGCCAGCTTGGCCTTGACCAGCGAATGGCCGGTTTTCCACATCAGCGGGACGCCGCCAGCAGCTTGCACGGACAGGCCCACGTGGCGGCTGCACTTGACGTCGTAGATGATGGTGGCGCCGGGGTTGCGGTCCAGCACATCGCGGGCGAACAGCACCAGTTGGCGGTCGGGCCAGATGATCTGGCCCGATTTCGTGACCACGCCCAGGCGGTCGCCGTCGCCGTCGAAGGCCAGGCCCAGCTCGCAGTCGGTCTCGGCCACGCACTTGATCAGGTCTTGCAGGTTCTTGGGTTCGGCGGGATCCGGGTGATGGTTGGGGAAGGTGCCGTCCACTTCGCAGAACAGTTCGGTCACTTCGCAGCCCAGCGCGCGGAACAACTGCGGGGCCACCGCGCCGGCCACGCCGTTGCCGCAGTCGATCGCGATTTTCATGGGGCGGGCCAGCTTCACGCCGGAGGCCACGCGCGCGATATAGGCGGCAATCAGGTCCAGTTGGCGGCGCACACCGGGGCGTTCGGCCGGGGCCGGGCTCGCGCCGTTCATGGCGGTGCCCAAAGCCTGTACCTCTTCGCCATACAGGGCGCGGCCGCCCATCATCATCTTGAAGCCGTTGTACTTGGGTGGGTTGTGGCTGCCGGTGATGGCCACGCCGGAGCCGGTCTGCATGATGTTCGCGGCGAAGTACACCAGGGGCGTGGGCACCATGCCGACGTCCAGCGTGTCTACGCCGCCTTCCTGCATGCCTTCCTGCAAGGCGTCGGACAGCATTTCACTGCTCAGGCGGCCGTCGCGGCCCACAACCAGGGTCTGCACGCCTTCGTCGCGCGCGCGCGCGGCCAATGCCACGCCCAAGGCGCGCGCGAACGTCGCGTCGATCAGGTCCGGCACCGTGCCGCGAATGTCATAAGCCTTGAAGACAGAAGCGGGAAATTGCGTGTTGTTGTTACCCACGACGATTCCTTGAGTAGGGAGTTGCAGCGCCAGCGCTGACGGGGTTAGTGGTAAACCCGCATATCAGAACCCGGCTGGGTTAAGCATCAAAAGTGAATTATCCCCCATTGGCGCATGGCTCTCATCCGACGGGAGCAGTAGGACGTCTTAGGGGTGGCGCCCGCCCTGCATTGGTGCGTAGCACGTGGCGTGCCGCCTTGATCCGGTGCGCGAGAGAAGAGGGGACGGGGCCGTTCCGGGGGCCGCGCGCATGGCACACAATTTGCTCGTCATCCGAAGGTGATACGCTTGCGCTGCAAGCAGAAAGACAGGAGGGGCCATGGGTGCCAAAGTTTCCACTGTGATGTCATCGGGGCGCGCCACCAGCCGGCGCGGTCCTCCCACGGACTACGCCGGGCCGGGCGCTGGCCAGGAACGCCGGCTTGATATCCATGTATTCGTGTCCGAGACGGGCGAAATGGTCGCGGGCCGTGCCTGGGAACGCTGCGTCTGGCGCGAGGCCCGCGTGCTGATCGCCGAATGCCCCGCCCCGCATCTGCCGCCTTCCATCGAGGCAGCCTTGCGTGGCGTCGCCACCGAGGTCGCACGCGACCGTGGCTGGAAGGGTACCGGGGCCGTGGCCTTTTCCCTGGACGACCGCAGCGGCGTATTCCGCGTGATCAGCGCCAACGTGCAGCCGCATGCCGGCGCCATCGCGGCCAGCCCCGACGCCATCGGCGCCCACGCCTTGGAAATGCGTATCGACGGCTGCGTTGACCGCCGCCTGCCCTGCACCCGGCTGCTGGTGTACGGCGCCACGCGCGGCGAAGCATTGCGCCGTGCCTACCGCGCGTTGTCTGAAATGCCCGGCCCGGCCGGTATCGACCGCGCTTTCCTGATGAACCGCATCGCCTCGCGCGCGTACTGCTCGGGCCTGACCGGCACCCGGCTCGACCAGGCCGTGGGCTAGCGCGGCGCTTTCGGCCCGCGCGATTCCGCCCCTACAATAGCCCGCACATCCCTACACCCCAGCCTGGGGCGCGCTCCAGGCCTTTCTTGTGCGGCGCCTATGACATTGCTGAGCGATCTACAGTCCCTCCTGGGCTTTACCCATGTGCTGACCGGCGAGGACGCCGCCTCTTATGTGCTTGACTGGCGCCGCCGCTATCGGGGCGCGGCACTCGCGGTGATACGGCCGGGTTCCACGCAGGAAGTGGCCGACGCCGTGAAGCTGTGCCTGCACCATGGCGTGCCGGTGGTGCCGCAGGGCGGCAATACGGGCCTGTGCGGTGGCGCCACGCCTGACGACACCGGCCGCGCCGTGGTGCTGTCCACGGCCCGCCTGACCGCGGTGCGCAACCTGGACACCGACAACGACACCATCACAGTGGAAGCGGGCTGCATTCTGCAAGCGGTGCAAGAAGCCGCCGCGGGGGCGAACCGCTTATTTCCCCTGAGCCTGGCCGCCGAAGGCAGTTGCACCATTGGCGGCAACCTGGCCACCAATGCCGGGGGCACGCAAGTGCTGCGTTACGGCAACACGCGCGACCTGACGCTGGGCCTGGAAGTGGTGACGGCCGAGGGCGAAATCTGGGACGGGCTGCGCGGCCTGCGCAAGGACAACACCGGCTACGATCTGCGCGACCTGTACATCGGCAGCGAAGGCACGCTGGGCATCATCACCGCCGCCACCCTGAAACTGTTTCCCCGCCCGGTGGCGTCCTGCACCGCGCTGCTGACGCTGGACACCATCGACCAGGCCGTGGAAGTGCTGTCACGCGCGCGCGCCGGCTTCGGCGCGGCGCTGACGGGCTTCGAACTCATGAGCAACGCCTGCCTGCAAGGGGTGGTGCGCCTGTTCCCGCAACAGCGCCTGCCTTTCGAAGGCGCTTCCGCTGAATCCCCCTGGTTTGCGCTGCTTGAGTTGTCCGATAGCGAAAGCGAGGCGCACGCGCGCGAGCGCTTCGAAGCCGTGTTGGGCGAGGCCATCGACGCCGGCCTGATCAACGACGCCGCCATTGCCGCCAATGTGGCGCAGAGCAAGGCGCTGTGGCATTTGCGCGAAAGCATTCCGCTGGCCGAAGCCGAGTTGGGCAAGTCGGTCAAGCATGACGTGTCCATTCCCATTTCGTCCATCGCCGGCTTCGTGCACAAGACCAATGCCCTGTTGCAGGCACGCTTTCCGGGCGTGCGCCACGTCATCTTCGGCCATCTGGGCGACGGCAACCTGCACTACAACGTGGCCAACGCGCCGGGGCAGACCGAAGCCGAACTGCTGGCGCTGCAAAGCGAGATCTATGGTGTGGTGCATGACAGCGTGCATGCCCACCAGGGTTCCATCAGCGCCGAGCATGGGGTGGGGCAGCTCAAGCGGGACGAGCTGCCGCGCTACAAAAGCCCGGTTGAACTGGCACTGATGCGCCGGATCAAGCGCGCGCTGGATCCCCAGGGGCTCATGAATCCGGGCAAGGTGTTGCAGGCGTAGCACGTGCCTGCGACGGACTCGCGGTCAATCCATACGGAGCGCCAACCATGGCAGTCAGCCCCGCGGCGGGTGCGAATTATCGGGTGCTGATCGTCGAAGACGATCACATCATTGCCGGCAACCTGTATTCCTTTCTGGAAGTTCGCGGGTTTCTGCCTGACGTCGCCTATACCGGCCACGCCGCGTTGGCGTGCGTCAAGGCGCAGCGCTTCGATGCCTTGATCCTGGACATCGGCTTGCCGGGCATGGACGGCAATGCGGTGCTGCATGCGTTGCGCAACGACATGCGCGCGGATGTGCCGGTGCTGATGCTGACCGCGCGCGACAGCCTGGAAGACAAGCTCACGGGCTTCTCGCATGGCGCCGACGACTACCTGACCAAGCCCTTCGCGCTGCTTGAAGTCGAGGCCCGGCTGCTGGCCTTGATTCAGCGCGCCAAGGGCGCAACGGTGGATGTAGTGCGCGTGTTCGGCCCGCTGCAATACGACACGCGCAGCCGTAGCGTGTCAGTCAACGGGCAGCCCGTGCACCTGACGCGCAAGGCCAGCCTGATCATGGACGCGCTGATGCGCGATCCTGGCCGCGTGGTGGCGCGCGAGGAACTCGAATCCCTGCTGTGGGGCAACGAACCGCCGTCCTCGGACGCGCTGCGCAGCCAGGTGCACCTGCTGCGCCGCGCCTTGGCCGATGCTGGGTTCGACGGCATCGAAACCCTGCACGGCACAGGCTGGCGCCTGACGCTGAACGGAGCCGCCGCATGACGCGCGCGGCGGGCGGCACACTGACCCAGCGGGTCGTGTGGGCGCTGACGGGAACGGTGGCGCTGTTCGTGACTGCGCTGGCGCTGCTGGCCTATCTGACGTTCGACCAGATGGAAGACGACCTGGTCAACGACATCCTCAACACCGAAATGGACCGACTGGTGCAACACGCGCGCGCCAGCGACGAGTTCGTGCCGCGCCAGGGCGCGCGTGAACTGGGCGGCTCGATGCGAGCCTGGATGAGTGTGGACGGACAGCGTCCCGCCGGCATTCCCGATGAGGTGTTGGGGCTGGACAATGGCCTGCACCTGATCGAGCCCGACGCCTATACCTGGCACGTCATGGTGGCGGATACCGGCCGCGGCAAGGTGTATTTGCTGTACGACGCCACCGACAATGAAGAACGGGTCCACGACTTCGGCTTGATCGTGCTGGGCGTGGGCGCCATCTGCGTGCTGGGCGCGTACGCCTTGTCGCGGCGCGTGGCGGCGGTGGCGGTGGGGCCCTTGCTGGACCTGACCGACCGGCTGGCCACCTGGGCCCCCGGCGCGCCCGACATGGCCGTTACCCGCGACGACGAAGCCGGCCGCCTGATCGAAGCCTTCAACCGCGTGCAGAATCAGGTGGACCGATCCATCGCGCGCGAACGCGAGTTTGCGGGCAACCTGAGCCACGAAATCCGCACGCCGCTGGCCGCCATTCGGTCAGACAGCGAATTGATGCTGCTGACTCAGTCCTTGACGCCCGACCAGCATCAGCGTCTGACGCGCGTGGTGGACAACGTGGACGATGTGATCGTGTGCCTGGAAAGCGCCCGCGCGATGGCGCGCGATCAGTTGCTGCCGCCCGCGCCGGTGGATATCGGCGTCTGCATGGATGATGCCTGGCGCGGCTATGAAGCCCAGGCCGGACAGGCGGATTTGCGCTTCGACAATCAGATCGAAGCGGGCCACGTGTTGACCCTGGACCGCTATGCGCTGCTGATCGTGCTGCGCAATCTGGTGCGCAACGCCGTCGAGCACGCCGCGCCGGCCACGCTTACCGCCAGGTTTCACGCGGGTGCTTTGTTGGAATTGAGCGACGACGGCAAAGGCATTGCGGCCGACGACCTGCCCTTCCTGTTCCGCCGTTATTACAGCGGCCGCATGCGGGATTCGGCGGCCGCGGGCCAGCACGACACGGCGCGCGGCTTGGGGCTGGCAATCGCCAAGCGCGTCTGCGACATGCAGGGTTGGCAACTGACCGTCGCGTCTTCCCGCGAACCGGCGTCGCGGGGGACCCAGTTCCTGCTGCGCCTGGACGCCCATGCCAGCGCTGCCGCTCCACAAGCCCCCGCGTGAATTTGACGAATTTTCGACCTTCGGGCGACTAAGCTCTGCGCTTGCTTCCGAACCGATCTTCGTCGACTTTTCTTCATGCCTTCCTCCCTGCTGCCCGCGCGTGCACCCACGCTTGCCTGGTATGCATGCAGCCAACTCATCGGCATGACCTTGGCGTGGGCGGCGGCGGCGTGGTGGGCCAATACGTCGGGGCTGGACCTGCGCATCGCACATGCGTTGTTCAGCCCGGCGCTGGACGACTTTCCCTTGCGCGCGAACCGTTTGCTGGAAGTGCTGGGGCACCGCCTGGTACTGGTGCTGCCCATCGGCGTGGCCCTGGGGGCCGCAAGCGTGGCGGCCGCCAGTTTCCGTGTGCCGTCCTGGCGTCGGTGGCGCGCGCCGGCGTTGGCGTTGGCGGCCACTTGCCTGGTCGGGCAAGTGCTGGTGAACCAGCTCAAGCACTACACGACGTTGCCGCGCCCGTACGACCTGGACACACTGGGCGGCTATACGCCATACCCGCTGCACTGGTGGACCTGGGTGCGCGCACGGGCCGGGGGGGCCTTGCCAAGCGGCCACGCGGGCGCGGGCTATTCGATGCTGACGCTGTACTTTGTCGGCTGGGCGCTGAAGCGGCCGGCGTGGCGCTGGGGCGGGCTGGCGGTGGGGGTGTCGGCCGGGGTCTTGTTTTCGCTGGTGCGCATATTGCAAGGTGCGCATTTCCTGAGCCAGACGCTGTGGTCCGCCACCTTGCTGTGGTTTCTGGCGGCGCTCTTTTTCCTTCCGACCATCGTGGCACGCGCCGGTGGGCACGACCCATCCCCCTGAAATGGTGAATTTGTGCCCATGACCGCGCACGCAGCCCGCCCGCCGATGGCGCGTAGGCGGGCGTATCTGGTATGTTGTCGTACAACTTGTGCAAAGTACAATCAGCCCCAAATTCACGCACCAAGCCCTTGTAATCATTGTCGGATCAACCCAGATGAACGCGCCTGTCGATACCCCCGTTTTGCCGCAGCGTCGTCCCCGGAACTTGGCTCAAGGCTTGGTCGAAAGCATCTCCGAGCGAATCCGTAGCGGAGCGATCCGTCCTGGCGACAAGCTGCCCACCGAGTCCGCGATCATGAGTCAGTTCGGCGTGAGCCGAACCGTTGTGCGCGAAGCGCTTTCCCGCCTGCAGGCCTCAGGTCTGGTGGAAACCCATCACGGCGTTGGCACGTATGCGCTGGAACCCAGCGGCAGCGCCGACTTTCGCATTGACCCCGCGGACATCGCCACGGTGCGCGACGTGCTGGTGCTGCTTGAGCTGCGCATCTGCCTGGAAAGCGAGGCGGCGGGCCTGGCCGCCACGCGTCGCAGCGACGCACAGTTGCAGGACATGCGGCGCGCGCTGGACCTTTTCAAGAGCGCCTTGGAAAGCGGCGGCGACACGATCACCCCCGACTTCCAGTTCCACCTCCTGGTGGCGCAGTCCACCGACAACCGATATTTTGCGGATCTGATGTCGCATCTGGGTTCGGCGATCATCCCGCGTACCCGCATCAATTCCGCCAAGTTTGCGCAGGAAGATCGGGCGGCCTATCTGGCCCGCGTGAACCTGGAACACGAAGACATCTACAGCGCGATCCTGCGCCAGGACGCGGAGGCGGCACGCGCCGCCATGCGCACGCACCTGAGCAACAGCCGAGAACGGCTGCGACGCGTTCAATAGGGCAAGCTGCTGGGCCGCGCAAGCGCTCTGTTGCGCCGGCGATGTCGTGCAACGCGGCCCGCCGATTCGATATCACCGCTGATCTGGCAAAACCGCGTTAATCTTTGCCCGGTTTCAATTTCGGACAACGAGGCGGCATGGTTTTGCTCGGCATGGATAACGGCATTCTTTTATCAGTAGCGGCAAACGCGATTCGACGCTTGCGAGGGGCTGCCGCATGCGTCGCCTGACACTTCGATTCATTCTCGCCGTCCTGGTGCTGCTGACGTTGTCGCGGCTTGGGCTGTCGTTCTGGATGTGGGACCGCGTACAAGCGGCTGGCGGCTTGTGGCCGGTGCTGCTGGGCGGGTTGCGTATCGACGTCTGCCTGCTGTCCATGGTGATAGCGTTGCCTGCTGTGTTCTCGCCGTGGTTCGGGCATCGGCCGCTGGCGGCGCGCATCACTGCGTGGTGGTTCCGCGTGTGGTGGATGCTGTATGTGCTGCTGGAGGTGTCCACGCCGCAATTCATCACGGAATACGACACGCGGCCCAATCGGCTGTACTTCATCTACCTGCTCAATCCCAAGGAAGTGGGGTCGATGCTGTGGCAAGGCTACAAGGGCGTGTTGCTGGCTGCGTTCGTGGTGCTGGTGGTGGCGGCCTGGTTGGCGTTCAAACTGTTTCCGACGCGTTCGCAAGACGGGTTCATGGCGTGGTGGAAGCGACCGATTGCGTCCTTCGTGATCCTGGCGCTGGCGGTACTGGGCGCGCGCGGCACGCTGGAGCATCGCCCTATCAATCCGGCCAAGGTGGCGTTCAGCTCGGATTCCATGGTTAATGCCTTGGCGCTGAATTCGCTGTACAGCGTGTTCGACGCGGCCTATCGCATGCAGGACGAGCGCTCGTCGGCCGCGATGTATCCGAAGATGCCGGTGGACCAGATGAACGCCATTGTTCGCGATAAGGCCGGCCTGACCGGCGCGCCACTGGATGCGCGCTACCCCAGCTTGCATGAACAAAAGGCCACGGTGCGGCGCGACAAGCCGCTGAACGTGGTGATCATCTTGCAGGAAAGCCTGGGCGCGCAGTATGTGGGCAGTTTGGGCGGACGCGACCTGACGCCGAATATTGACCGCCTGTCCAAGGAAGGCTGGATGTTTCATCGCGCCTATGCCACCGGCACGCGCTCGGTACGCGGCATTGAAGCGGTGACGGCGGGCTTTCTGCCCAGCGTGGCCGACGCGGTGGTCAAGCTGCCGCGTTCGCAAACCGGCTTCTTCACCTTGGCGCAGGTGCTGGGCAAGCACGGCTACCGTTCACGCTTCGTGTATGGCGGCGAGTCGCACTTTGACAATATGCGGGCGTTCTTCCTGGGCAACGGCTTCGACGAAGTGGTGGACCGGCCGAAGTTCGTGAATCCGGTGTATGAAGGCTCATGGGGCGCGTCCGACGAAGACATGTTCAACCAGGTCGACCGCCTGTTGCGTGCTGACGGCGACAAGCCCGTCTTCACGCTGGCGTTTTCCGTGTCGAACCATTCACCTTGGGAATACCCGGAAGGCCGCATCAAGCCGGTGGGCGACCCGGCCACGGTGGACAATACGGTGCGTTACGCCGATTGGGCGTTAGGGCAGTTTTTTGAAAAGGCGAAGCAGGCGCCGTACTGGGACAACACCGTGTTCCTGGTGATCGCGGACCACGATTCGCGCGTGTATGGGTCGATACCCGTGCCGGTGCGCCATTTCCAGATACCCGCGCTGTTCCTGGGCGCCGGCATCACGCCGCGCCAGGACGAACGCCTGGTGAGCCAGATCGATATGGCGCCGACGCTGTTGTCTCTGATTGGCCTGGACAACGTGAACCCGATGCTGGGCGCCGACCTGACGCAGCGCGACCCGAACCGCGCGATGATGCAGTACGCGGACAACTTCGGGTATTTGCAGGGCGACAAGCTGCTGGTGCTGGAACCCGCGAAGCCGCCACGCGAATTCCGCTACGAAGCGGCGCCGGTAGGCCAAAATGAAACGTATGCGCCCGTGCAGCCCGCCGACCCGACGTTGACCGATGAGGCGCTGGCGCATGCCCTGTGGGCAAGCTGGGCGTATCGGGAAGAAAAGTATCGGTTGCCGTGATGGGTTGCAAAGTATCGGCTGCCGAGCAGGGCTTCTCGCGTCAGCCGTGATGAAGTCGTGGCACGTAGGATGGGTGAAGTGCGAAAAATCTTCACCCAAGAACCCCACCTCTCATCGCATGTAACCCCTCACGCCCGGCAAGCGAGAAATCCTTCCTGAACGCAGTCGTGATGGGTTGCGCGCGGCGAATGCCGGGGTTCTTCTACCCGGCTTGCCGCGCTTCACCCATCCTACTGTTTGGCGGGTAGCACCACGCCTGAGGATTCGCCGAAGCCGATTTTCGGGTAGCCCGCTTTCTCGCAGGCGGCGCGCATGATGATCTGGTCGCCGTCTTGCAGGAAGGTGCGCTTTTCGCCCCAGGGCAAGTCAATCGGCGTCTTGCCGCCGTTGCTCAATTCCAGCAAGGACCCCGCTTCCGACGGCTGCGGGCCGGACAGCGTGCCCGTGCCCAGCATGTCGCCCGGTTGCAGATTGCAGCCGTTCACTGTGTGGTGCGCAATCAACTGCGCCACGTTCCAGTACGCGTCGCGGAAATTGCTGCGCGACAGCGTCACCGGCGGCTGCTTGGCATCGCGCGACTGGGCGGTGGTCATCAGCACTTCAAGTTGCACGTCGTAGGCACCCTTGGCGCGGTTCGCATCGGATGCCAGGTACGGCATCGGTTGCGGTTCAGACGGCCCGCGGTTGTACTGCGTGCGGAACGGCTCCAGCGCTTCCATGGTCACGATCCACGGCGAGATCGTCGAGGCGAAGTTCTTGGAAAGGAAAGGCCCCAGCGGCTGGTATTCCCAAGCCTGGATGTCGCGTGCCGACCAGTCGTTCAGAATGCACAGGCCAAACACGTGGCCGTCGGCGTCAGCCAGGTTGATGCGCTCGCCCTGGACGTTGCCGGTGCCCACGAAGATACCCAGTTCCAGTTCGTAATCCAAGCGGGCGCACGGGCCGAACTGCGGCGCTTCGCCTTCGTTGGCCGGGCGAGTCTGGCCAACGGGCCGGGGGAATTTCTGGTCTACGCCGATGCTGGACGCACGACCGTGGTAGCCGATGGGCACCCACTTGTAGTTCGGCAGCAAAGGGTTGTCGGGGCGGAATTGTTTGCCGATGGCGGTGGCGTGGTGCACCGAGATGTAGAAGTCGGTGTAGTCGCCAATGCGCGCGGGCGTGGTGTGTTCTGCATCGGCTTGCGCCACCAACAGCGGCTCGACCACGTTGCGCAACGCGGCGCCTTCGCGCAGCGCACGCGACAGGGCCAGGCGCAGGGCACTCCAATGTGTCTTGCCCAAGGCCATCAACGCATTCAGGCTGTCGCTGGCGCAAGCGGCCAGCGCCTCGGCGGCCTGGCCTTCAAACGGCTTTGCCGCTGCCAGCGCAGCCAGGTCCAGGATCTGGTCGCCGATGGCCACGCCGGGGCGGAACGACTCGTTCGTGCCCTTGCGGCGGAAGGCGCCATAGGGCAGGTTCTGCACCGGAAAGTCGGACGTGCCGGTGTTGGCGCTGGCAACCCAGCTCTTCAAGGACGGATCGTGGGTTTCGTTGATGGTGGTGGTCATGGCTGCGTGTCTCGTTAATGTGTGTGTTGAAGGGCCGACAAGCCGTACGAATGCTGAACGGCGGATAACAAAGGATGAACGCCAGATGGTGAACGCCAAACGGCGATGCGCTTTCGCGCATCGCCGTGAGCGTGGGTCAGCGAGGGGGCGCCGTCACGCCTTGGTGGGATCGAAGTGCTTCACGATACCCTGCCAGCACCGGTAGTAATCGTCTTGCAGAGCGTCGGAAGCCAGCGCCTGCGCGGTCGGGCGAATCACTCGGCGCGTTTCAAACATGAACGCCATCGTATCGCGGATGTAGTGGGCGCTGTGCGTGTCGGCGCGTGAGGCCTTTTCAAAGGTCTCGGCGTCGGGGCCGTGGCCGCTCATGCAATTGTGCAGGCTGGCGCCGCCCGGCGCGAAGCCATCGGCCTTGGCGTCGTACACGCCTTGTATCAGGCCCATGAATTCGCTGGCGACGTTGCGGTGGAACCAGGGCGGACGGAAGGTGTCTTCCATGGCCAGGATGCGCGGCGGGAAAATCGCGAAGTCCATGTTGGCCGTGCCCGGGGTGTCCGACGGCGCGGTCAGCACGGTGAAGATCGACGGGTCCGGATGGTCGAAACTGATCGAGCCGATGGTGTTGAAGTGGCGCAGGTCGTATTTGTAGGGCGCGTGCGTGCCGTGCCAGGCCACGACGTCCAGCGGCGAATGGTCGATGGACGCACGCCAGAAGCCACCGGTGAATTTCGCGATCAATTCAAAGTCGCCTTCCACGTCTTCGTACCAGGCCACGGGCGTTTTGAAGTCGCGGGCGTTGGCCAGGCAGTTTGAACCGATGGGACCCAGTTCTGGCAGGCGCAGCGCCGCGCCAAAGTTCTCCAGCATGTAGCCGCGCGCCTCGCCGTCCAGCAGTTCGACGCGAAAGCGTACGCCGCGCGGGATGACGGCAATTTCCAGGGGCTCCAAATCAATCAGGCCCAGTTCGGTGGCCAGGCGCAGCCGGCCCTGCTGCGGCACCAGCAGCAGTTCACCGTCGGCGTTGTAGAAGTAACGGCCCTGCATCGAGCGGTTGGCGGCATACAGATGGATGGCCACGCCGCCCTGTTCGTCGGGGCCGCCGTTGCCGCCCCAGGTCTTCACGCCTTCCAGGAAGTCGGTGGGGGCGGCGGGAATCGGCAGCGGACTCCAGCGCAGTTGGTTGGGCGTGACCGGGCCATGGCCAAACGTGCTTTCCCAGCCGGCGGCGCCGTCAAACGCTTCAAACGGCTTGTGTTGCGCGCCCGGCCGGATGCGGTACAGCCAGGAACGGCGGTTTTCGTTGCGAGGGGCGGTGAAGGCTGTGCCGGAAAGCTGCTCGGCATACAGGCCATACGGACATTGCTGCGGCGAATTGCGGCCCACGGGCAGCGCGCCGGGCAAGGCTTCGGTGGCGCAGTCGTTGCCAAAGCCGGTCAGATATTGCAGTTCCATGGAATCCTCCTGGGTGGCGGCGCGGTGCGTGGCCGCGCGGTCGGTATGGGGCCGTCTGACGAACGCAGCGGCGATGCGTCATTGTCGGAAAAAACTGCCAATACGGCTACGGGAATGTAAAAATACAGACTATAAATTTTGTGAATAGTAGGGGGCGGCATGGCCGAACTGCGCAACGTCGATCTGAACCTGCTGGTCCTGTTCCAGCACTTGATGGAAGACCGAAACCTGTCGGCGGTGGCACGTCGCATGGACTTGACGCAGCCCGCCGTCAGCAATGCATTGCGCCGTCTGCGCGAGGCTTTTGGCGACGAGCTCTTCGTGCGTACCGGGCAGGGCATGCTGCCCACGCCGCGCGCGCAGCGGTTGGCCGGCCCCGTCAGCGAGGCGCTGACCGTGCTGACGCAGGCGCTGCAGGATCAGGACGTGTTCGACGCCGCGACCAGCAACCGGCGCTTTCGGGTGGCCATGACGGATGTGGGTGAAATCCACTTCATGCCGCGCTTGATGGAGGTCTGCGTGCAAATGGCGCCGCAGGTGCGGATTGATTCGGTGCGGGTGCAGGGGCCGGACTTGCCGCGCGAGATGGAGTCCGGCCGGGTGGATCTTGCGATCGGCGCCTTTGACGAAATGGGGGCGGGCACGCTGCAGCGCATGCTGTTTCGCCAGGGTTATGCAACCTTGTTCCGGCAGGCACACCCCACGGCGCATGCGGGGATGGGCATCAAGGCGTTTCGCGCGGAACGCCATCTGATCGTATCGCGCGCCGCGCCCTACGGGCAGGTGAACCAGTCGATGGAGCGCGCGGGGGTGGTGCTGGCGGAACATTTCAGCGTGCCGCACTTTTCGGCCGTGCCATATATCGTGAGCGCAACGGATCTGCTGGCCACCGTACCGGAAAAGCTCGCCGCCAGCGCCGCGGCGCCGTTTGGCCTGCGCTTCATGACGCCGCCGGTAAAGGTGCCTGCGCTGCAGACGAACATGTATTGGCAACGCCGGGTTGACCGGGATAGTGGCAACCAATGGTTGCGCGGGCTGATTGTGAATACGTTTGGGGACGCTTGATGCTCGTAGGATGGGTGAAGCGCGAAGAATCGGCAAAAAGAAAACCGATGTGGAACGCGCGTAACCCATCATGCAGCGGCTGCGTTATGGCTGAATCCTTCCGGAATTCACCGTTGCTTGATGGGTTGCGCGCGTTCGGCGTTTTCGTTCTTCTTTGTTTTTTCTCGCGCTTCACCCATCCTACGATCCCACTACTGACTCCCTGGCTTGCTGCAATGCTTCGCGCAAGAGTGCCATGTCGCCCAGGTGGTTGGCCAGCAGCAGGATCAGCGCGGCGTTCAGTTCCTGGCTTTGCTCGTTCGTCAGGTCGCGATGTGTTTCGATCAGCGCTTCGTAAAAATCGTCGGGCGCGCTCAGGTTGGTATCGGTTATCAGCATGAGTTTGTGACCTCAGGAATCAGGCGTGGCCCGTGGCCCGCTTGACGGCGGCGGTAACCGCGTCGGCATGGAAGGCGCGCCAGCGGGCGGCGATGTGCTGGTCGGGGCGGATCAGGTAGGTGGTGCCGGGCTGCGCGTCATAGCGCTTGGCCAGGCATCCTTGGCGGTCGGCCACCACTGGCAAGTCCGCCGACAAGCCCGACACATCGCACTGCGCGTCAACCACCAGAACCGCCTTGACCGGCACCGGGGCCATGCGCAGCGCTTGCAAGGCCGATTGTGTGTCACGGTTGGGCAGGGTGCTGCCGCAGAACACGGCCAGCACGAAGCTGCCGTCCAGTTGCGCCATCCACCAGTCATCTGCGCCATTCACCGACACCGGTGCGTCCAGCGCGACGGCGCCGGGCGTCATGCGGCCGCTGAAGGCGTCGGCGTCCGGCGTATTCAACGGCGACCCGACATACGTGGCCGGCAGCGACAAGCGACCGCTGTTGACCAGCGACCGCGCAAACGCATGCGTCTTGGCCAGGTTCAACACGGCGTTGCGGAAGCTGCGGCTGACATCGCTTTTGGGCGTGATGAAGTCCGTGGCCCGCGACGAATTCAAAATGTTCTCGTCGGCCGCGTACTCGCGTTCGGCGGCGTAGCTGTCGATCAGCGCGTCGGGCGCCAGGCCCGCCAGCACCAGCTTCAGTTTCCAGGCCAGGTTTTCAGCGTCTTGCACGCCGCTGTTGGCGCCACGCGCGCCAAACGGCGAAACGCGGTGCGCGGAGTCACCCGCGAACACGACGCGGCCATGGCGGAATTTGTCCATGCGTTCGCATGCAAAGGTGTAGACGCTGACCCATTCCAGGTCGAACTGCGCGTCGGGGCCGAGCAGCGCGCGGATGCGCGGCAGCACGTTTTCAGGCTTGACGGCTTCAACGGGGTCGGCGTTCCAGCCAAGCTGGAAGTCGATGCGCCAGACGTTGTCCGGCTGCCGGTGAAGCAGCACGGACTGATTGGGATGAAAGGGCGGGTCGAACCAGAACCAGCGCTCGGTCGGAAAGTCGGCTTTCATCTTCACGTCGGCAATCAGGAAGCGATCTCGGAAGATGCGGCCATGGCTTTCCTGGCCGATCAGCTTGCGCACGGGCGAGCGTGCGCCGTCGCAGGCAATCAACCAGTCGGCATGCAGCGTGTAAGGGCCTTCGGGCGTGTCGATGCTGAGTTCAACGCCAGCATCGGTCTGCAACACGCCCGCAACCTTGTTTTTCCAGCGCAGGTCGATATTCGGTTCCTGGCGCGCCTGCTCGTACAGATAGCCTTCGGCGTAATACTGCTGCAGGTTGATGAAGGCGGGGCGGCGGTGATCGGGTTCGGGCAGCAGGTCAAAGCGCCACACTTCCTGTTCACGGAAGAACACCTTGCCCACGTTCCACGACACACCTTTGTCGATCATGCGCTGGCCGACACCCAGGCGGTCCCAGATTTCCAGTGTGCGCTTGGAAAAACAGATGGCGCGGGATCCGGTGGACAAGCGGTAATCGTCGTCCAGCACCACCACGCGCACGCCTTGGCGCGCCAGATCCAGGGCGGTGGTCAGGCCGACTGGGCCCGCGCCCACCACGATGACCGGATGCCGCGCCGCGGCGCCGGCGCTTTGGTCGGCGTGCTTCTCATAGGCGAACTCCATCGCCTGAAAGTCGATGTCTCCCACGGTTGTCTCCTGTGTGGGTCATTTTGTTTTTATGTGCGAAGCCGCGCGCCGTCTTGCGACGCGCGGTTCTGTTCTTGCAGTTTCATTCACAGGGCCGAAGGGCACCAGCCCGTCGGCCCGGCAGGCTCAGCCTTCCAACTGCGCCCACATTTCCAGATCGCGCTTGTCGGTCCAGATGCGCGGATGCGTGTGGCCCGAGGCCTCGTCATAGGCTCGCGACACGTCAAACGGCATGCAGTGGTCGAAGATCACCCAGTCGCTGTAGCGCGGCTTCATGAAGTCGTAGACCTCGCGGTAGATCGTCTTCAGATCCTTGCCTTCGGCCACGCCACGGTTCACCGCGCCGTACAGGTCCGTCAGGAAAGCGCGGGTGCCGGCCAGGCCTTGGCGCACTTCGGTGGCGTCTTTCAATGCCGGGCCACGTCCGGGCACCATCTTTTCGGCTTCAAAGCCCGACAGCGCGTCCAGCGTGCTGGGCCAGTCGCGGAAGTAGGCGTCACCGCAGTACGGGGTGGACTGGTATTCGACCAGGTCGCCCGCGAACAGGATCTTCTGCTCGGGCAGCCAGGCGATGGTGTCGCCCTTGGTGTGGCCACGGCCCACTTGCAGCAGCTTGACTTCCAGGTTGCCCAGGTTGACGGTCATTTCGCCCTTGAACGTCATCGTCGGCCAGACCAAACCCGGCGGAATCGATTCGGCATTGCGGAACAGGCGGGGGAAGCGGCCGATTTCGCTGGCCTTGTCCTGCTCGCCACGTTCGACGATCAGGTCATAGGTGTCGCGGCTGGCCAGGATTTCCTGGGCGTTGTAGGCGGATGCGCCAAACACGCGCACGGCATGATAGTGCGACAGCAGGATGTACTTGATGGGCTTGTCCGTCACTTCGCGGATGCGGCGGATGACGTCTTGCGCCATGACCGGCGTGGCTTGGGTGTCGATCACCATGACGGCCTCGTCGCCGATGATCACGCCCGTATTGGGATCGCCTTCGGCCGTGTAGGCATAGGCGTTGTCGGACAGTTTTTCGAACGAGACGACCTTGTCGTCCATATCGGCGTGCGAGGCGAATTGCTTGCTCATGGAGGCTCCTTCCACTGTTATAGGAATAGGTGTGTGGAAGGAATATAGCTTGGCGTTAGTGTTTGTGCAATACGTTCGCTATAAACAAATGATCGAGGCTTTACAGGGATTTCCCCAATAATTTCAGGGCCTTGGGGCTTAGTTCCTTTGGCATTTTGGGCAGTAATAGGTGGCGCGCTGTCCTTGGACAAAGCGCCGGATGGGCGTTTCGCAGACTCGGCACGGCAGGCCTTCGCGTTCATAGACGGCGGCATGAATCTCGAAGTACGCCCCGGGTTCGCCCGTGGCGCCCACGTAGTCCCGCAGCGTGCTGCCGCCGGAAGTCAGCGCGTCCGCCAAGGTGGCGCGCACCATGTCGGCCAGCCGTTCGCAACGCGCCAGTGACAGCTTGTTGGCGGGCGTCTTGGGGTTGATGCGCGCGCGGAACAGGCTTTCAGATGCGTAGATATTGCCCACGCCCACCACCGCCATGCCCGCCAGCAGTACCTGCTTGATGGCGGCGCCGTGGTTCTTGAAGTGGCGATGCAGCCAGGCGCCGTCAAAGCGCGGGTCGAAGGGTTCGATGCCCAGCTTGGCCAGCAAGGGATGGGCGTCGATGGGGCCGTCGGTATCGGCATGCCACAGCACCGCCCCGAAACGCCTGGGGTCATGCAGGCGCAACACGGCGTCGTCGAAAATCCATTCGACATGATCGTGCTTGCGCAGGAATTCACCCGGCGCCACGCTGCGCAATGAGCCCGACATGCCCAGATGCACAATCTGCGTGCCGTGCTCGAACCGCAGCAGCAGATATTTGCCCCGGCGCGCGCATTCCAATACGGCGCGGCCACCGATCAGCGCCGGCAATTCCGCGGGAATCGGCCAGCGCATGCGGGGTTCGTGGATGACCAGGCGCCTGAGCGTCCGGCCGGTGATGACGGCGTCGATTCCTCGGCGCGTAGTTTCGACTTCAGGCAGTTCCGGCATGAGCCAGTGTAAGATCATCAATTGCGTGTACGAAGATTGTGCCATCAACCGGACGGGCCGCGTGAAGTCGTCTTTTAAACAAATGAATATCGGGATCGCCGCGTTGGCGCTTGCGCTTGCAACAGGTTTTGCGCTGCCGGCCCAGGCGGCCGACAGCCGGACGCGAGATGCAACCGGGCCACGCATGGCCCCGCAGAACCGTCAGCCTGAAACCGAAGTGATCCGTCTGCGGCCGGGCCAACTGCCCTATGTTTCGCTGACCGGCGACATCTTCTACCGCGTCCTCGCGTCAGAAATTGCCGCCCAGCGCGGCATGTACGGCACGGCGGCCACCACCATGGTGGGCTTGGCCCGCGACACAGGCGACCCCCGCCTGGCGCGACGCGGGTTGGAATTCCAGTTGGCGGGCGGCAACCTGCCCGGCGCGCTGGAAGCAGCCCGGGTCTGGGCACGCCTGTCTCCCAACGATGTCGAAGCCAGTTCCACCGAACTGGCGCTTGCCGCCGCCAATGGCCAGACCAAGGGTCTGGCCCAGGCGCTGCGCAACCGCATCGACGCATCGCGCGACAAGCCGGCCGCCATCGGCCAGGCGCTGGCCGTGCTCAGCCGCCTGAACGACCGCCGCCTGGCGCTGCGCATTCTTGACGAATCCCTGAGCGACAGCGTGCGCAAGCTGCCCGCCGCCCATCTGGCCCTGGCCGACGTGGCATCCGCCGCCGGCGACTACCCGCGCGCCGCGCAGGAATCCCGCGCCGCGCTGGCCGCCGATCCCAAATCCGAACCGGCCGCCCAGCGCGTGCTGGAATACGGTTTCAGGGTGGATCCGCAGCGTGCCCAGGCCGATGCCCGCGCCTATATCAACCGCAATCCCGGCGCCCGCAAGGTTCGGCTGATGCTGGCGGGTCAGTTGGCCGACAGCGGCGACTACAACGGCGCGCTGGCCGAACTGCAAGCCATGTCGCGCCGCTCGCCGGAAGACTTCGACCTGCTTTTCATGCAGGCGCAACTGGCCTACAAGGCCGGCCAACTGCCGCAAGCCAAGACCCTGCTTCAGCAGTACCTGGACGTGCAGCAGCAGCGGCAGCGCGCCACGGTGCCGGGCGCGACCGACGCTGGCGCGGCCGCCGCCGATGCGCATGTGCTGCTGTCGCGCATTGCCGAAGACCAGGGCAATTACGACGAAGCCATCAATGAACTGGGCCGCATCGACGACCCGACGCTGCGGTATTCCGTGCGCATGCGGCAGGCGGCGCTGCGCGCCAAGAGTGGCCGCGTCGACGATGCGCTGACCATGATTGACGCGGCCGGCCCGCAAGACGAAGAAGAACGCACGCTGGGCGTCTTGACCAAGGCACAGATCCTGCGCGACGCCGACCGCGTGCCCCAGGCGATCCGCACCCTGGAAGCCGCTGACGAGGCGCTGCCCGACACCGTTGAAATCAAGTACGAACTGGCGATGCTGTATGAACGCCAGAACCGTCTTGACGATCTGGAACGCATGCTGCGCCAGGTCATCGCGCTGGATCCGGACCACGCACACGCCTATAACGCGCTGGGCTACACGCTGGCGGATCACAACAAGCGCCTGCCCGAAGCACTGGACCTGATCACTCAGGCGCTTGAACTGTCGCCCAATGATCCCTTCATTCTGGACAGCATGGGCTGGGTCAAGTACCGCATGGGTGAATCCGAGTCCGCGGCGGAATACCTGCGCCGCGCCTACAGCGTGCGCCCGGAAGCCGATATCGCCGCCCACCTGGCCGAAGTGCTGTGGAGCCAAGGCAAGCGCGATCAGGCGATGGAACTGCTGCGCGCCGCGCTGATGAAAGATCCCAAGAACAGGACCGTGCAAGATGTGGTCAAGCGCCTGGGGGTCAACCTGTGAGCGTGTTGGCTATGCGAAGCTTGGCCGGCCTTTCCGGCTGGCTGCGGCTGGCGCTGGTGACGATGCTGGCCATGGCGCTTGCCGCCTGCACCACCACACCCAAACCCATTGAGGGCGCCAGCGCCGACGCCTTTTCACGCATCGGCCGCTTTGCCATCACGGTCAACGAAGAAGGCGGCAAGCAGAATGCCGTGCAAGGCGGTTTTTCATGGTCGGACGATGGCCAGCGCTACGTGCTGGACCTGACCAACCCGCTAGGCTCAACCGAAGCCCGCGTGGAAGGGCGCCCCGGCGCAGCCAGCTTGACCAAGGCCGACGGCACCCGCCTGTTGGCCGATAACCCCGATGCCTTGGCCGAAGAAGCCCTGGGCAGCAGCATGCCCGTGTCCGGCCTGCGCGATTGGCTGCGCGGCAAGCTGCCGGCCGAGCCGGAAGCGTCGGATGTGGCCCGCGACGAGCTCGGTCGGCCCACAACGTTCGAGCAAGGCGGCTGGCGTGCCAACCTGTCGCGCTACGACACGCTGGGTCCGCAGATGCTGGTGCTGCAACGCCAGGAGCCGGGCCGCCGCATCATGGTGCGGCTGGTGGTCAACCAGCCCTGAGTTCTGAGTTCAGGGTTCTGAGTTCTGAACGCTGAACCCCGGCTCTTAGCGCGTGGCGGGCAGGTGGCTGGCTTCGGGGTTGTCTCGGACCAGCGCCTTGTACAGGCTGACCATGTAGCACAGCAAGATCACCGAAAAGGGCAGGCCGCACAGCACCACGGCGGTCTGCATCGCATTGAAGTTGCCCGCCAGCAGCAGGCCTACCCCCAGCATCGTCGTCAGCGCCGCCCAGAAAACACGCAACCAGATGGGCGCGTCGTGGCCGGCGTCGGCGTTGCGGGCCGACAGGTTGGCGATCATCAGCGTGCCCGAATCGACCGGTGTCAGGAACAGCATGAATGACATGACCACGCCGACGCCGGCCACAAGCGATGTCATCGGCAGGTATTCCATCAGCGTGTAGAACGCCATCGGCGGGTCGGCCATGGCCATCTGGCCCAGGCTGGCCGCGCCATCGTTCAGCACCAGATTGATGGCGGTATTGCCAAAGATGGACAGCCAGGCCAGCGTGAAACCCAGCGGCACCAGCATGACGCCGAAGATCAATTCCCGAATTCGGCGCCCGCGTGAAATGCGGGCGATGAACATGCCGACAAACGGCGCCCAGCCTATCCACCACGCCCAGTAGAAGATGGTCCACGAACTGGTCCAGCGCACGGCCTTGCGGTCATACAGGTACATGTCGAAGCTTTTGCCCAGAAATGCGTTCAGATAGTCGCCCAGGTTCTGCACCAGGCCGTCCAGCAGCAGGCGCGTGGGGCCGGCCAGGAATACGAACAGCAGCAATAGGCACATCAGCGCGGTATTGACGTTCGACAGGATGGCGATGCCGCGCTTGATGCCCAGCGCCGCCGCGCCCGTGGCCACCACCATCATGATGATCACGATGGGCACCTGGACGGCGGCCGTGTTCGGCACGCCCCACAGGTATGTTAGCCCGGCATGCAGCAGCAAGGCGCCCAACCCCAGGTTGGTCACCATGGACACGATGGTGGCCAGCACGCCAAAGCCATCGACCGCGTGGCCCACGCCCTTGGGCAGCGGCTTGCCGGACAGCCCTTGCAAGGGAGAACGCAGCGCCAGGGGCTGCTTGTGACGATACGCGAAGTAGGCCAGCGCCGTGGCGGTCAAGGCGTAGAGCGTCCAGCCATGGATGCCCCAATGCAGAAAGGTCAGGGTCAGCGCATTGCGCGCCGCTTCCTGGGTGCCGCCCGCGCCGGTGGGCGGCATCAGGAAATGGTCCAGCGGCTCGTAGACGCCGTAATACACCAGCGCAATGCCGATGCCGGATGAGAACAGCATCGATACCCAGGACAGGTAGCTGAATTCTGGCGATTCGCCGTCGTCACCCAGGCGCAGCGCACCGTGTCGCGATAGCGCCAGCCACAACGCAAAGCCCACGCTGACCGCCATGGCCAGCATGTAATACCAGCCGAAGTGCGCGGCCACCAGCAATTGGGTGGCCTCGAGCCAGGCTTGCGATTCGCCCGGCTGCACGATGAGCAGGGCGCCGATAAGCAGCACGGCGCCGGACGCACAGAGGAAAACGATGGGGTTGGTATGCGCAAGCCAGCCGCGCCTGGGCGGCGCGGCCCCGAGATCCCGCGCCGAGTTCTTCCGATCATGCTGCACCGCTGTCTCCCCGTGTGGTGATACTGCCGTGGTGCTTCCCGTGCTGCTTCCGATCGTTGTTTGATCGTGTCTGCCGGACCTTACTGTTTTTATATTGAATGATCAATCAATATAAATTAGACTCGACCGCACCCGGTTGGGCAGCCCCCCTTTTCCTGCCCCGCCCTTGCCAGCGCTTGCTCGCCCAGGAACCGCATTCATCATGCCAAAAGTCGGAATGCAGCCCATCCGCTGCAATCAACTCATCCAAGCCACGCTTGAATCCATCGATCAGGTCGGGTTGGCGGAAAGCTCCATCGCCCATATCGCCCGCGCGGCCAAATTGTCCACCGGCATCATCAGCCATTACTTTGGCGACAAGGACGGTCTGCTGGAAGCCACCATGCGGGAATTGCTGCGCAACCTGCGAGATTCCGTCTCGCGCGCGCGTCTTGATGCGCCGGCCGCAGCGCGCGCCCAGTTGCGCGCCATCATCAACGGCAACTTCGTGCCCACCCAGGTGTCGGGCAGCGCCATGCGCGCGTGGCTGACGTTCTGGGCGGCCAGCATGCACCAGCCGCGCCTGCGCCGGTTGCAACGCGCCAACGACCGCCGTCTGCATTCCAACCTGTGCTGCCAGTTCCGGCGCGTGATGCCGCAGGCGCAAGCGCGAGACGCCGCGCGTGGCCTTGCCGCCCTGATCGACGGCCTGTGGCTGCGGGGCAGCCTGCAGGGCGCGGATTTTGCCGGCGACAAGGCGCGTGACATTGCCTACGACTATGTGGACCTGCTGCTTGACCGCAGCCAATCCAAGGGCGAACCGGCCTTGGGCCCGCCCTCACTTTGACAATAGGACGGACTCCCATGCCTTTGCCTATCCAGCAACTCTACATCCATGGCCGGCGCACCAACGCCATCAGCAGCAAGACCATCACCACGGTAAACCCCGCCAACGGCGCGGTGCTGGCCGAAGTGCAGGTGGCCGCTCGGCAGGACATCGACCGCGCCGTGGCCAGCGCGCAGGAAGGGCAGAAGGTATGGGCGGCGCGCACCCCCGCCGAGCGCGGGCGCGTGCTGCTGAAGGCGGCGCAGATGCTGCGCGAACGTAACGACGAATTGGCCGAACTTGAAACGCTGGATACCGGCAAGCCGCTGTCCGAAACCCGTACCGTCGACATCGCCACCGGCGTGGACGTCATCGAGTATTACGCGGGGCTGGCCGCGGCCGTGGAGGGCGTGCAAGTGCCGCTGCGCGAATCCAGCTTCTTCTACACGCGCCGCGAACCGCTGGGCGTGATTGCGGGCATCGGCGCGTGGAACTATCCCGTCCAGATTGCCATGTGGAAATCGGCCGCGGCCTTGGCCACCGGCAACGCCATGGTGTTCAAGCCCGCCGAGATCACCCCCTTGACGGCGTTGCGGCTGGCCGAGATCTACACCCAGGCAGGCGTGCCCAACGGCGTCTTCAACGTGGTGCTGGGCAGCGGCCGTGAAATCGGCGATTGGCTGACCGGCCACCCCGGCGTGGCGAAGGTGTCGTTCACTGGGGGCGTGGAAACCGGCAAACAAGTGATGGGCGTGGCGGCGGCAACGCTCAAAAGCGTCACGCTGGAACTCGGCGGAAAATCGGCGTTGATCGTGCTGCCCGATGCCTGCCTTGAACGCGCGGCAGACATCGCCGTCATGGCCAACTTCTTCAGCTCGGGCCAGGTATGCACCAATGGCACGCGCGTGTTCGTGCACCGATCGCACAAGGCGGCGTTTGAGGCTGCCGTGCTGGAACGGGTGGCGCGCATCCGCATTGGCGACCCCTTCGATCCGCGCACGAACTTCGGGCCGCTGGTCAGCGCGGCGCACATGGACCACGTGTTGAGCTGGATAGAAATCGGCAAGCGCGAGGGAGCCACCTTGTTGGCGGGCGGGGTGCGGCTGACAGACGGTGCGTTGGGCAAGGGCTCTTATGTGGCGCCCACGGTGTTTTCAGATTGCGAAGACCGCATGGAGATCGTGCAGGAAGAGATCTTCGGCCCCGTCATGAGCATCCTGGCGTTCGATACCGAAGACGAAGCGGTGCAGCGCGCCAATGACAGCCGCTACGGCCTGGCCGCGGGCGTGGTCAGCCGCGACCTGGCCGCCGCGCATCGCGTTGCGCATCGCTTGCAGGCGGGCATTTGCTGGGTCAACACCTGGGGTGAATCGCCCGCGCAGATGCCGGTGGGCGGCTACAAGCAATCTGGCCTTGGACGCGAAAACGGCATGGATGCGCTGGCCCAATACACGCAGACAAAATCCGTGCAGGTCGAACTCGGCCCTTTCGCGTCGGTGTTCTGATCGTACTGACGATTCGGCGACGGGCGCCCGCCGCGCTGGCGGGCAGCCCGATTTCTGTACGTGTTCGAGGGGAAGACGATGTCCATCAAGCGCGAGTACGACTACATCATCATCGGCGCCGGATCGGCGGGCAACACGCTGGCCGCGCGGCTGACCGAGGACCCAGGCACGACCGTGCTGCTGCTGGAAGCGGGTGGGCAAGATCACCGGCTGGACTTCCGCACGCAGATGCCGGCCGCGCTGGCCATGCCCTTGCAGGGCAGGCGCTACAACTGGGGCTACAAGACAGATCCGGAGCCGCATCTGAATGGCCGTCGCCTGGATTGTGGGCGCGGCAAGGGGCTGGGCGGGTCGTCGCTGATCAACGGCATGTGCTACGTGCGCGGCAATGCCCTGGACTACGACCATTGGGCGCGCATCGATGGCCTGGCGCATTGGGATTACCTGTCTTGCCTGCCGTACTTCAAGAAGGCCGAAAGCCGCGACGTGGGCGCGTGTGACTATCACGGTGGCTCGGGGCCGGTCAGCGTCACTACCCCCAAGGCCGGCAACAACCCGCTGTTTGCCGCCATGGTGGCGGCGGGCGAGCAGGCGGGATACGCGCAAACGCCAGATATGAACGGCTATCGCCAGGAAGGCTTCGGGCCGATGGACCGCACGGTGACGCCTCGCGGTCGGCGCGCCAGCACGGCGCGCGGCTATCTGGACCAGGCGCGCGCACGCGCCAACCTGACGATCGTCACGCGGGCCTGGACTGATGTGATTCTGTTTTCCGGCAAGCGCGCAGAAGGGGTGGCGTGGGAACAGCACGGTCAGCATCACCGCAGCTACGCGCTGCGCGAAGTGCTGTTGTGCGCGGGCGCCATCGCATCACCGCAGATCTTGCAGCGTTCCGGTGTGGGTGCGGGTTCAGTGCTGCGCGGCCTGGGTATCGACGTGCAGCACGAGCTGCCCGGCGTGGGCGAGAACCTGCAAGATCACCTGGAGCTATACGTGCAATACGAATGCAAGCAACCCGTGTCGTTGGCTCCGTCGCTGAAGCTGCGCAATCAAGCCGCCATTGGCGCGCAGTGGTTGTTCATGGGCACGGGAATCGGCGCCAGCAATCAGTTTGAAGCGGGTGGCTTCATCCGCAGCCATGACGATTTCAAATGGCCGAATCTGCAATATCACTTCTTGCCGATTGCCATCAACTACAACGGGTCCAACCCCATCAAGGTGCATGGCTTTCAGATGCATGTGGGTTCCATGCGATCGCCCAGCCGGGGGCGCGTACGCATTCGTTCGCGTTCGCCGCGCGATCATCCCAGCATCCTCTTCAACTACATGTCCGATGCGCAGGACTGGCGTGAGTTCCGCGCGGCGCTGCGCATCACGCGCGAGCTGTTCGCGCAGCCCGCCCTGGCGCAATACGCCGGCCGCGAGATCTCGCCCGGCGCCGCATATAAGACCGACGCAGAACTGGATGCCTTCGTGCGCGCGCAAGCGGAAACCGCGTATCACCCATCATGCTCGAACAAGATGGGCGCGGCGTCCGACCCGATGGCGGTGGTGGATGGATACGGCCGCGTGCATGGGCTGGAGGCCTTGCGCGTGATCGACGCATCGATCATGCCGGATATCGTCACGGGCAACCTGAACGCCCCGGTCATCATGATGGCCGAGAAAATCGCCGACCACCTTCGCGGCCGCACGCCGCTTGCGCGCGCCGAGGTGCCTTACTACACGGCGCAAGGTCCGGCGCGTGGCTAGAATGTGGGCTTGTCCCGCACGCATCGGCTGCCCTCTGTGACTCTGTACGACGTTCCCGCTCCCGCCAAGCTGAATCTGTTCCTGCATGTGGTGGGCCGCCGCGCAGACGGCTACCACTTGCTGCAAACCGTCTTCCGCTTCATCGACCTGTGCGACACGCTGCATTTCGATGCGCGCGCCGATGGCGTCATCAGCCGGGCCACCGAGCTTGCCGGCGTGTCCGAAGCCGATGACCTGACCTTGCGCGCCGCGCGTGCCTTGCAGCAAGCCACGGGCACGCGCCAGGGCGTGCAGATCGGTCTTGAAAAGCGCATCCCGCAGGGCGGCGGGTTGGGTGGCGGTTCCAGCGATGCGGCTACTGTGCTGATCGCGTTGAACAAACTGTGGAACACGGGGCTGACGCGGCGCGAACTCATGGACCTGGCTTTGCCTTTGGGCGCCGACGTGCCGGTATTCGTGTTCGGGCAATCAGCCTTCGCGGAGGGCGTGGGCGAAGCGCTCACCGCCGTGACGCTGCCCGAACGCGCTTACCTGGTGGCGCAGCCGGACACTAGCGTGCCGACTGTTGGAATATTTTCAGCGCCCGATTTGACAAGGGATTCTTCTTACATCACAATAGCGGACTTTCTTGCTTCGCCAACTTTTTCCTTCGGGAAAAACGACTTGGAGCCGGTGGTTCACCGTCTTTATCCTGAAGTTTCCAGGGCATCGCGGTGGCTTGCAGAACAGGGTTACCCTGTACGCATGTCGGGATCAGGCGCGTGTTTATTCGCCGAATTCTCAGAACTTTCCGAAGCCGTTTTGGCGAAAGCAGAAATATCCGCTATAATGCGCGGCGCTGTTAAAACAAACAGCACAACGCATCCACGGTTTCGGTTAGTGCAGGCTTGTACTGGTTTAACTGAACATCCGTTGCGGAATTGGATTGCAAGATAGTTGGGGAGTCGCCAAGCTGGTTAAGGCACCGGATTTTGATTCCGGCATGCGAAGGTTCGAATCCTTCCTCCCCAGCCAACCGAATACATAAAAAAGCTGTTGAACACGCCTGTAAGACACTGGCCCGGGTTCAGCAGCTTTTTTATTTTCCGGATCCGCTGGCGTTTTCACCCCGCATCACTCGTTAGTGTCTTACAACGACCATCGCATCATCCATCATGGCAAACGATAGCTTCATGATCTTCACGGGCACGGCCAACACTCGGCTGGCCGTGGACGTAGTCAACCACCTCGATATGTCCCTGGGCAAGATGACCGTCGGTCGCTTCTCAGACGGCGAGGTGATGGTCGAAATCAACGAGAACGTGCGTGGCAAGGACGTCTTCGTTCTGCAGCCCACCTGTGCGCCCACCAATGACAACCTGATGGAAATCATGGTCATGGTTGATGCCCTGCGCCGCGCGTCGGCCGGCCGCATCACCGCCGCGATTCCGTACTTCGGCTACGCCCGCCAAGACCGCCGCCCGCGCTCGGCGCGCGTCGCCATCTCGGCCAAAGTGGTGGCCAACATGCTGCAAGTGGCTGGCGTTGACCGCGTCCTGACGATGGACCTGCACGCTGACCAGATCCAGGGTTTCTTCGACATTCCCGTGGACAACATCTACGCCGGTCCGATCTTGCTGGGCGACATCTGGCGCCGCAATTTCTCGAACCTGGTCGTGGTGTCCCCGGACATCGGCGGCGTGGTTCGTGCCCGCGCCCTGGCCAAGCAACTGGAAGCCGACCTGGCCATCATCGACAAGCGCCGTCCGCGCGCCAACGTGTCGGAAGTGATGAACATCATCGGTGAAGTCGACGGCCGCACCTGCATCATCATGGACGACATGGTCGACACCGCCGGCACGCTGTGCAAGGCGGCCCAGGCCCTGAAAGACCGCGGCGCCGGCGCCGTTTACGCCTATTGCACGCACCCCGTGCTGTCGGGCGGCGCCATTGATCGCATTGAAGCGTCGGAACTGGACGAACTGGTCGTCACCGACACCATCCCGCTCTCCGAGCAAGGCCAGGCCAGCGGCAAGATCCGCCAGCTGTCGTGCGCCGCGCTGCTGGGCGAGACCATCCTGCGTATCTCGAACGCGGAATCGGTCAGCTCGCTGTTCGTCGACTGACGCGCTTCGCGTCGGTCAGGCCACAGCCTACTTTTAGTTTTTGCACCTTGCTGGTCGCGGCAAGGCGCAATCAACACGGCGCGCATGTTGCGCGCCGTGCCGTTAACTGGTGAAGCCTCTTCACCTTATTTTGTTTTTGGAGTTTTCCATGAAATTCATCGCCACTGCGCGTAGCGTCCAGGGTTCGAGTGCGAGCCGCCGCCTGCGCCGCGCGGGCCGCGTTCCCGCCATTGTCTATGGTGGTACGGCTGCCCCCCTGAACATCGAACTCGACCACAACGAGATCTATCACGCCCTGCGTAAGGAAGAATTCCACGCATCGATCCTGCAAATGCAGCTCGAAGGCTCGAAGGATGAGCAAGTGTTGTTGCGTTCGGTTCAATGGCACGCCTACAAGCCGCAAGTCCTGCACGTGGACTTCCAGCGCGTGGACGCCAACCAGGCTCTGCGTACCAAGGTGCCGCTGCACTTTGTCAACGCCGAAATCTCGCCCGCTGTGAAGCTGGCCGGCGCCATCATCAGCCACGTGACGACCGAACTGGAAATCACCTGCCTGCCGAAGGCTCTGCCCCAGTTCATCGAAATCGACCTGTCCAACACCCTGGCTGGCGCTTCGATCCACCTGGCCGACATCAAGCTGCCCATGGGCGTCACCTACGTGCCCCACGGCGGTGAAGACAACCCGCTGCTGGCTGCCGCCATCGTCAAGGGCGGCGGTGCCGCCGCTGCCGACGACGCCGAAGAAGCTGCTCCGGCTGCCTAAGCCTTCTTGGAAAGCCTTCGGGCTTTCCGCGGCTTGTGCCCGAAACCCTGCGTGTGCATTTGCATGCGCAGGGTTTTTTGGTTTAAACACCCTCCATCATGTCTATTCCCATACGCCTCATTGTGGGATTGGGTAACCCCGGTCCCGACTACGAAACCACACGGCACAACGCCGGCTTCTGGCTGGCCGACCATCTGGCGGACGATCTGCGCACTTCTTTTGCGCTTGAGAAATCTTTTTTCGGCATGGTCGCCAAGTCGCGCCTGGGTGCGGACAACGTGCTGTTGCTCAAGCCCATTACCTATATGAATAAATCCGGCCAGGCCGTCGGCGCCTTGGCGCGCTTCTACAAGCTGGCGCCCGAACAGGTGCTGGTCTTGCATGACGAACTGGATCTGCTGCCCGGACAGGTCAAGCTCAAGCAGGGCGGTGGCCATGCGGGGCATAACGGCTTGAAGGACATTCAGGCGGTGCTGGGCAGCCCGAACTTCTGGCGCTTGCGCATCGGTATCGGCCACCCGCGCACGCTGGGCCTGGCCCAGCAGGTGGCGGACTTTGTGCTGCATCCGCCGCGTCGCGATGAGCAGAAGGAAATCGATGCCGTCATCGACCGCTGCCGCGCCGTGGTGCCGGCGATGCTGGCGGGTGATTTCCCATTGGCCACGCGCCAATTGCATAGCGGCAACGTTGCCGGATGAACAAGCACCCGCAGTCCGCGCCCGCTGGTAAAACCCGCTTTCGATTAGAAGTCGCGGACTTCTGGCGCTATATCCGTCACCCGCGTCCAGTGTCGCGCGTTTCGGGGCGTGCGGCGGGGCGTGTGGGTAATGGGTTTCTGGCTGATTGGTGGCCGGGCATTCGCCCCGGACGCCTGTTGGCCTGGGCCGGGCTGCTGTGGGCGTTGAATCTTTTTGCGCTGGGCCCCGTGGCTGTGATGGCTGCTGGCTTGGGCGGCGCCACCCACCGCATCGATCCGGCCAACCTGCCGTGGCTGACGGCGGTTATCTGGGCGCCGCTCGTTGAAGAAATGCTGTTTCGCTACGGTTTGCGCCGGCCCTTGCAGGCGCTTTGGTTGGTGCCCGCATTGATGCCCGTGGTCCTGTATGGCCCGCAACTGTGGACGGGACTGCTGCTGGCCGCTTTTATGCTGCTGGCCTGTTGGGGCGTGCGTCCCCGCGCGACGATGCTGTCAGGCTGGGACACGACATGGCGGCGCTACTACCTGAAGCACTTCGGCCTGGTGTTCCATCTGGTCGCGCTGACGTTTGCCGCGGTTCACCTGACCAACTTCGTCTATAGCAAGACGCCGTACTGGCTGATGCCGCTGCTGGTGCTGCCGCAATGGCTGACGGGCCTGGTGCTGGGCTGGACGCGGGTGCGACGCGGCATCGGCGCGGCCATCCTGCTGCACGCCACATTCAACGCCGGCCCCATTTTGATGATCTGGGCCGTCATGCGCTGGGCGCCGTCCGTCGTCAAATAGCGGGGCCATATCGCCGGCCTTGATGAAGCTGCCCCAGGGCGCGCCCGGGGTAAACTAGAACGTTAACGATCACTACCGTACTTACACAGGATTCCCATGGCTCTGCAATGCGGCATCGTCGGCCTGCCCAACGTTGGCAAATCGACTCTTTTCAACGCTCTGACCCGCGCCGGCATCGCCGCCGAGAACTATCCGTTCTGCACCATCGAGCCCAACGTCGGTGTGGTCGAAGTGCCGGATCCGCGTCTGCAAAAGCTGGCTGAAATCGTCAAGCCCGAGCGCATCCTGTCCGCCACCGTCGAATTCGTGGACATCGCGGGCCTGGTGGCTGGTGCAAGCAAGGGCGAAGGCCTGGGCAACCAGTTCCTGTCGCACATCCGCGAAACCGACGCCATCGTCAACGTGGTGCGCTGCTTCGAAGACCCCAACGTGATCCACGTGGCCGGCAAGATTGACCCCATCGCCGACATCGAAGTCATCGAAACCGAACTGGCGCTGGCCGACATGCAAACCGCTGAAAAAGCGCTGCAGCGTCATCAGAAGACCGCGCGTTCCGGCGACAAGGAATCGCAGCGCATCGTGGCCGTGCTGGAAAAGTGCGTGGCCCAACTGAACGAAGCCAAGCCCATCCGCGCGCTGGATCTCAGCCCGGAAGAACACGCCGACATCGCCCAACTGTGCTTCATCACCGCCAAGCGCGCGATGTACGTGGGCAACGTGGCCGACGACGGCTTCACCAACAACCCGCTGCTTGACCGCCTGACCGAATTCGCCGCCGCGCGCAACGCGCCGGTCGTCGCCATCTGCGCCGCCATCGAATCCGAAATCGTCGACCTGGACGACGCCGACCGCCAGGCCTTCCTGTCCGACATGGGCATGGAAGAACCGGGCCTGAACCGCCTGATCCGCGCCGCCTTCAAACTGCTGGGCCTGCAAACCTACTTCACGGCAGGCGTGAAGGAAGTGCGCGCCTGGACGGTGCCCATCGGCGCCACCGCCCCGCAAGCGGCCGGCGTGATCCACACCGACTTCGAACGCGGCTTCATCCGCGCGCAAACAATCGCCTACGAAGACTTCATCACGTACGAGGGCGAGCAAGGCGCCAAGGAAGCCGGCAAGATGCGCGCCGAAGGCAAGGAATACATCGTGCAGGACGGGGACGTGATGAATTTCTTGTTTAACGTGTGATCAACGTCTGACAATTTTTGCTGGATCTCGGTGGCGCTCAGTAGCGCTTGGTGGACAGGCTAGCCCATTTGAGATCAATGGGTTGCAGAAACAATACGGTCTGCTGAGCGTTCCTATTGTTCATCGAGGTCTAGAAAATTCGGGGGTAGCGTTGGGGGTACTCGTGTTCAACCGTGGGGGTACATCTCCCCGCAGTGGAGTCCGACGATGCCCGAAAATCTACTCACCGACCTCAAGGTCAGGTCGGCCAAATCGACTGATCGAGACTGGAAACTTTCAGACGGCGGGGGCCTGTTCCTGCTGGTCAAGCCCACCGGCGGCAAGCTCTGGCGGTGGAAGTACCGCCTGCAAGGCAAGGGGAACCTCTTTGCCATTGGCGGTTTTCCTCAAGTAAGTCTTGCGGAGGCGCGCGCGGTTCGAGAGAAAGCGCGTGCTTTGGTCAAGCAAGGCATCCATCCTGCTCATGAGCGGCAGCAGGTCAAGCAGCGCAACCTGGAAGCACTGGAGGAACGCAAGCGCGCTCGTGAAAGCTCGTTCGCCAAGGTAGCGCAGGCGTACCTGGCCGAGATCAAGCCTGTTTTTGCGCTCAGTTCCTACCGCACCAAAGAGTCCCGTATCAGGAAGTACCTGTCGCCGAAGTTCGACGGGATGCCGATGAGCGACATAGGCGTGAAGCAGATTCGCCCCCTGCTGGAGGAATGCAAGGCTCATGGCGCGTGGGCGGCCATCCATGTCAGAGGTGATCTTTCGGCGATCTTTGAGTTTGCGGTGGTGCGGGGGCTGGTCGAGGCAAATCCAATTCCCAGCCTGCGCGGGCTGCTACGCGTGCCGTTCAGCGAGAGCAAGGCGGCGATGACGCGAGAGCAAATCCAGAAGTTCTATCAGGAGTTACGCAGCTACCGGGGCTATCCGGAAACCTCGTTGTGCCTGCGGCTGATTGCGCTGACCGCATGCCGTCCAGGGGAGGCGGCGGATGCCGAGTGGGACGAGTTCGACTTTGAGGATGCACTGTGGCGTCGGCCTGCGGCGAAGATGAAAGCGCGGCGTGACCATGTCAGCCCGTTGTCCGCGCAGGCCATTGCCGTGCTGAAGGATTTGCAGTGCATCACGGGCGGTGGCTGCTATCTGTTCCCACACCGGAGCGGCAAGGGCTTCACTACGCCCAACCGGCTCACTTATGCCATGCGTGACATGAACCTGGGGCGGGGTACGACGCCGCATTGCTGGCGGACGACCTTTTCGACCTGGGCCAATGAGAACGGTTACCGGCCTGATGCGATTGAGCGGCAGCTTGCCCACGTGGAAAGCAACAAGGTGCGGGCGACCTACAACAAGGCGCTGTTGCTGGATCAGAGAAGGGCACTGTTGCAGGACTGGGCGGACTATCTGAGTGCTGCGGAGGGCAGCGGCACAGCATAGGGAAGAGTTGGCCGGGTGTTGCAGAACAAATGGACAGGTGCGGCCTTTTCCTTTTCTGGGTAGGGCCGTTGCCCCTTGAGTGCCATTCCCTTGCCGTTTGCCTTTGCCGACGGCTGGGCGCTGGTAATGGGGTAGGCAATGAAATAAATGGGGCAATTGTTAATTGATTGCCCCATTTTTTGGATTCATGTTACCTATTTCCTCCCCGGTCAGCCATGCCAGATCCTCGCGACCGGTCCAATGTTCAGGAAATGGGGTAGTCAAACACCGTTAATGAGGCATTTTTAGAGGCAATGCCCCATTTAACGGCTATGATTACCCCATTTAGACAGCCTGGACTTACATTTACATGCACTCGCTCACACCTGAGTACCTTGCCGCGCTTCGCTTCGATGGCACCCAGGCCGCCACGTTGCGCACACTGGGCGAGTACCGGGGCAAGCAGCAACTCTACGCCGCGCAGTCGCCCGAAGCCCTCAAGGGCCTGCGCCAGATCGCGGTGGTGGAGTCCACCGAGTCATCCAACCGGCTGGAAGGTGTTGTCGTCGCACCCTCGCGGTTGAAGTCTCTGGTCATCCGCAACGCAACGCCAAAGAGCCGCTCCGAACAGGAGATCGCCGGCTATCGTGATGCTCTGGCACTGATCCACGAGTCCGCCGCGCACATGCCCTTCAGCGAGGGTGTTGTGCTGCAATTACATACCCTGCTGTACCGCTACATGCCGCAGGCGGGCGGGCGCTGGAAGGCTACCAATAACGACATCATCGAACGTCACCCGGATGGCACTTCGCGTCTGCGCTTCCAGCCGGTGGCTTCGCATCTAACGCCGATGGCCATGGCTGATCTGACAGGGCGCTACGCCACCGCGCTGGACCAGCACCTGGCCGACCCGTTGGTACTGGTGCCGCTGGCGATGCTCGACTTCCTGTGCATCCACCCTTTCCCGGACGGCAACGGTCGCATGTCCCGCTTGCTGACCCTGCTGCTGCTCTACCACTTCGACTATGCAGTGGGTCGCTACATCAGCCTGGAGCGCATCTTCGAGGAAACCAAAGAAGGCTATTACGAGACGCTGGAAGCCAGTTCGCAGGGATGGCACCAGGGGCAGCACGACGTAAAGCCCTGGCTCGACTACTTCTGGGGTGCCTTGCTGCGGGCCTACCGTGAGTTCGAGGAGCGTGTTGGCACCATCGAACGGGGACGTGGCAGCAAAGGCGACCGGGTGCGGACGGAAGTTCTAGGGCGCACCCTGCCATTCTCGATTTCCGAGATTGAAGAAGCCTGCCCGGGCGTGAGCCGGGACATGGTTCGACTAGTACTGCGGGCGATGAAATCAGAGGGGTTGATCGAATCGACTGGCAAAGGGCGAGGCGCGAAATGGATCAAGCGAGCGTAAGGGGAGCACGATGGAACTGATCGACAACATCAGCCGTTTGCTGGGCGACGATCTCAAGCAGACCCTCAGGCCCGGCGCGCGCCTGAAGATCGCGGCCTCGTGCTTTTCGATGTACGCCTTCGAGGCGCTGAAAACCGAGTTGGAAAAGATCGACGAGCTGAACTTCATCTTCACCTCGCCCACCTTTGTGGCCAACGAGGTTACCGACAAAATTCGCAAGGAGCGCAAGGAATTCCACATCCCCAAGCTCGACCGCGAACGCAGCCTCTACGGCAGCGAGTTTGAAATCCAGCTTCGCAACAAGCTCACCCAGCGGGCGGTGGCCAAGGAATGTGCCGACTGGATACAACGCAAGGCCACGTTCCGCAGCAACCGCACCAAAGCGCCCATGCAGCAATTCGCCTGCGTGCAGGCTGGCGGCACCGACACGGCGTACATGCCCCTGCATGGGTTCACCGCCGTCGATCTCGGCTACCAGCAAGGCAATGCGGTGTCCAACCTCGTCAACAAGATGGACGAGGCCCCCTTTTCTGCCACCTACCTCAGTCTGTTCGACCAGATTTGGAACGACTCCGAAAAACTTGAGGACGTGACTGAGCAGATCTGCGAGCACATCGCCTCGGTCTATCAGGAGAACTCGCCCGAGAGCATCTACTTCCTGATGCTCTACAACATCTTCAACGAGTTCCTCGACGACATCGACGAAGACGTGTTGCCCAATGATCGCACGGGCTACCAGGACACGCTGATCTGGAACAAGCTCTTCAACTACCAGAAGGATGCGGCCACCGGCATCATCAACAAGCTGGAAACCTACAGTGGTTGCATCCTGGCCGACAGCGTCGGCCTCGGCAAGACCTTCACTGCACTGGCGGTGGTCAAGTACTACGAGTTGCGGAACAAATCCGTGTTGGTACTTTGCCCCAAGAAGCTGGCCGACAACTGGCTCAACTACAACCGCAACCTCAAGACCAACATCTTCGCCCGCGACCGGTTCAGCTACGACGTGCTGTGTCATACGGATCTTTCGCGCACCAGCGGCGAATCCTTCGGCACACCGCTCAACCGCATCAACTGGGGCAACTACGATCTGGTCGTCATCGACGAGTCGCACAACTTCCGTAACAACGACGCCTACAAGGACAAGGAAACGCGCTACCAGAAGCTGATGCGCAAGGTCATTCAGGAAGGTGTGAAGACCAAGGTGCTGATGCTGTCGGCCACACCAGTCAACAACCGCTTCAACGACCTGCGCAACCAGCTTGCGCTGGCCTACGAAGGCGACTCGGAAAGCCTCAGCAAGAAACTCCGCACCAGCAAGTCGGTGGAAGAAGTTTTTCGCAATGCCCAAGCAGTCTTCAACACATGGTCAAAGCTGCCACCGGAAGAACGCACCGCGCGAGCAATCCTTGATTCGCTGGATTTTGACTTTTTCGAACTGCTCGACAGCGTCACCATTGCTCGCTCGCGCAAGCACATCCAGACCTTCTACGACACCAAGGACATTGGCCAGTTTCCCGAGCGCCGCAAGCCGTTGTCGGTCCACTGCCGCCTGACCGAGCGGTCGGACGTGCTGGGTTTCAACGAAATCTTCGAACAGCTCTCCCTGCTCAGACTGGCCGTGTATGCGCCCATCAGCTACATCCTGCCCAGTCGTCTGAAAAAGTACGAGGATATCTACGACACCAAGGTTGGCGGCAAGGGCACGCTGCGTCAGGCTGACCGCGAAAAGAGCCTGCAGGCCTTGATGACGGTCAACCTGCTCAAGCGCCTCGAAAGCTCGGTACAGTCATTCCGACTCACCCTGCAATCGCTGCGCGCCAACAACGAAGCGACGCTGGCCAAAATTGCCGTGTTCAACCAATCCGGTGGCGCGGCGACAGTGGGTGACCTTACGGAAGTGCTGGAGGGGCTGTATGCCGAGGACGACGACCTGCCAATGCCTAGTGACGAGGGCGGCGAGATCGGCGGGAAGATCAAGATCAGCCTCGCCGACATGGACTTGCCATCCTGGGAGCACGAGCTCAAGGTGGACTTGCAGGTTATCGACGCTCTGCTGGCCTCAATGAACAAGATCACCCCACAGGACGACGCCAAGTTGCAGCACCTCAAGGCGCAACTGCTCGGCAAGATCGACAACCCCATCAACCCCGGCAACAGGAAGGTGCTGATCTTCACCGCCTTTGCCGACACCGCCGATTACCTGTATGCCAATCTTGCACCGGAGCTGCTGGCCACGCACGCCATCCACACCGCCAAGGTCACCGGCAAGGGCGCGCCGCAGTCCACCATCAAGAGCGGCACACACAAGCGCAGCTACGACTTCCAGGAACTGCTCACCCTGTTCTCCCCTCGCTCGAAAGAGAAGGCCGTAGTGCTGCCGAACGAGCCGCACGAAGTCGATCTGCTCATCGGCACCGACTGCATTTCCGAAGGCCAGAACCTGCAGGACTGCGACTACCTGATCAACTACGACATCCACTGGAACCCGGTGCGCATCATCCAGCGCTTTGGTCGGGTGGGTCGTATTGGCTCGCCCAACAGCAGCATCCAGCTTGTCAACTACTGGCCCGACATTTCGCTCGACGAATACATCAACCTCAAGGAGCGCGTCGAAAGCCGCATGATGATCGCTGACGTTACTGCCACCGGCGACGACAACGTGCTGTCCGCGCAAGCCAACGACGTGTCGTACCGCAAGGAGCAACTGCGCCGCTTGCAGGAAGAAGTCATTGAGCTGGAGGATTTGAAGACCGGTGTCTCCATCACCGATCTGGGCCTGAATGACTTCCGCATGGACTTGCTCAACTACGTCAAGGCCCACGGCGAATTGAGCAATGTGCCCAACGGGATGCACGCCGTTGTACCCGCCCAGGCTGAGATGGGGCTGCGCCCAGGGGTAATCTTCACGCTGCGCAACCGCAATTCAGGCGTCAACCTCAACCAGCACAATCGCCTGCACCCCTACTACCTCGTCTACATCAACCACGAGGGCGAAGTCATCCACGACCACACCGAGGTCAAGCGTTTGCTCGATCTGGCGCGTACATGCTGCAAAGGGCGAGACAAGCCCATGATTGAGGCTTGCCAGCGCTTCAATCAGGCAACGTCGGATGGCCGCAGGATGCAGCCCTACTCCGATCTGTTGGGCAAAGCCATCCGTTCGATGATCGAGGTGAAGGAAGAAAAGGACCTGGACAGCCTGTTCACCGGCGGCAAGACCACGGCGCTCACGGGCACCATCTCCGGGCTGGACGACTTCGAACTCATCAGTTTCCTCGTGATTCAGGAGGCTGGATGAGTGCGCTGATCGCCTACCCCAAACAGGCAGCCTTCGGGCGCGTTCTGCCCAAGAACAAGATCTGCGAGCACAGCGGAGCCAACACCCGGCTCAAAGACCTGTTCGTCAAACAGGTGGAACAGATCGTCTGGCGGTACAAGCTGGCCCCGGAGACGCTCCATCTCCCTGCGCGCCCCGGCGTGCCGGAAATCCAGATTTTCAGCATCCAGCTCAAAGCGCCGGAATTGCACACCGATGTGTTGCGCTGCATCGACGGGGCCATCCCGTTTCCCATCGTGTTCGAGCTGACTTTCGACGGTAGAACTCAGGTAACTGCCGCCTACAAGCGCCCGAACGAAGCTGATACCAGCCGCTGGGTACTCTCGGACTACTTTGCATCGGATTGGCTGTCGATGGATGGCGAGCGCACCGCGATGCCCGTGGCCTTGCATCTGGGCGGCATGTATGAGCAATTGCTGCACCGCCTGATCCCATTGTCAGCGCGGCCACAGGAAACACTGGCCGAGCTGGTGGCGCGCGTCGAACAGGCACAAGCCAAGCAGCGCGAGCTGGATAAGACCACGGCACAGCTGGCGAAGGAAAAACAGTTCAATCGCAAGGTAGATATCAATGCAGAATTGCGAAAACTGAAAAATGAAGTTAATAGGCTTATGGCCGGTTGACCAAAATTTTTCTAACGTGCGAATACCTACAATCCAAAGGAGCTTTCAATGAATGTCAGTTTTTTCTCCGCAAGTGTGACAGGCGCCTATTTAGAGGCAGAAGTTCATCCCAATGCAGCTGGTAAGTTCGAGGCCGACTACCTTCAGATCACAGGGGAGATGCCAGTTATTGGTGAAGGATATCAGCACCAACCAAATAAGTGGGGGGCTGAGTGTCGTATCTACTTCAACTGCGATAGTGATCTCAATGATGAATTTTCTGTGCTTGGCATTGATGTGGAGGAAGGTGCGCGCCCTTACAAGCAAGAATGGCGATTTCGCGTTAACAACAATGAATTCTTCTGGGCATTGATTCGCGCAGGATACAAACTAGGAAGAAATTAAAACGTTCATCAGATTAGCGAATCAACCTCATGGATAATCTAAAAATGCACTCGCCAAACATCGTGGAAGAGAATATCACCCGCATCCGGGAGATGTTCCCTCATTGCGTAATTGAAGCGCGCGATGGTGCGGGTAATCTAAGAAAATTAGTCGATTTTGAGAAGTTACAGCAAGAGCTTTCTCACATTGTCATAGGCGGGATGCAGGAGCGATATCATTTAAATTGGCCCGGTAAACGCGAGGCGGTATTGACCGCCAATGCACCAATAGCCAAGACGCTACGGCCTGTCCGAGAGAAAAGCATAGACTTCGACACAACGAGAAATTTGTTTATCGAAGGAGATAATCTTGATGCATTGAAGATGTTGCAGGAAACTTATCTTGGGCGGATAAAAATGATCTACATAGATCCGCCTTATAACACCGGCAGCGATTTCATTTATGAAGATGACTTCGCACAAGAAACGGAAGAGTATCTGCGCTCATCCAATCAGAAAGATGATGAGGGTAACAGGCTCAGTGCAAATACTTCAGCCAATGGACGGTTCCATTCGGACTGGCTGACCATGATGCTGCCGCGTCTTCGATTGGCTCGGCATTTGCTGCGTGATGATGGAGTTATCTTCATCTCCATCGATGACTCAGAGGCAGCTAACCTTAAGCTGCTCTGCGATGAGATTTTTGGTGCTCAGAATTTCTACTGCAGCTTTGTGTGGAAACGTCGCAGTGGCGCGATGGACTCAGTAGACAACACAAGCGTAGATCATGAATATGTGCTTTGCTACGGCAAAAACAAGGGAAGACTTGCAGGTATAGGGCGAACCTATGCGGGCTACACCAACCCTGACAACGATCCGCGCGGCCCCTGGAAAGCTGATAATCTGAGCGCCGGAAAAGCAGGCGGCGATGTTTATTACCCCATAAAAGATCCCGTTACGGGAAATGAATTCTTTCCGCCTCAAGGTCGCTATTGGCCCTACAGCCGGAAGACTATGGCAGAGAAAATCTCCGAAGGCAGAGTAATATTTCCCGCTGATGCATCCGGGCGCCCCATGCTGAAGCGCTTCAAGAACGAGGCAAAATTTGACACAGTTCCTGTATCGACCTGGATGGTTTCAAGGGCGGATGACAAGGTTTCAAACTCATTGATCGCGCCATCCAACACGCAGGCAACACGGGAGCTTCAAGACATATTAAATGCGAAGCTTTTCCCACATCCAAAGTCTACGCAACTCATCGAATCCTTAGCATCTCAGTGCCTTTCAGATGATGACGATGAGATTGTTCTCGACTTTTTTTCTGGTTCTGGCACAACCGCACATGCAATTCTGGCTCGAAATGCGACCTGCAGTACAAATACGAGATTCATCCTCGTGCAGTTGCCAGAAGTGTGCCCAATAGAAAGTGCTGCCGCAAATGCAGGATTCTCAACCATTGCAGATATTGCCAGAGAGAGAATCCGACGCGTTGGCGATCAATTCAGAAGCTCAGACGCAAAAGTGGACGTCGGATTTCGGAGCCTCAAGATCGACACCTCGAACATGGCCGACGTGTACTACGCCCCCGACGCGCTGGACAAGTCCAGCCTCGACCTGTTCGTGGACAACATCAAGCCCGACCGCTCGGCGGAAGATCTGCTGTTCCAGGTCATGCTGGACTGGGGCGTTGATCTTGCCCTGCCCATCGAGCAAAAGGCCATCCAGGGCAAGGACGTGTTCTTCGTGGACGGCGACGCGCTCGCCGCCTGCCTTGACGCACATGGCGGCATCGACGAAGCCTTCGTCAAGGAACTGGCTACGCACAAGCCGTTGCGCGTGGTGTTCCGCGATGCCGGGTTTAAGGACAGCGCCGTCAAGATCAACGTGGAGCAGATATTCAAGCTGTTGTCGCCATCCACCGAAGTGAAGAGCATCTGAGGGGACGGCGATGAAGCTGAAATTCAAGACGCAGGCCTACCAGACGGCGGCAGTGCAGGCGGTGGTGGACTGCTTCAAGGGGCAGGTTCCACATCACGGCGGCATTCGCTACCGGCTCGATCCCGGCAGCCAGAAAGCAGCGCCAGCGAGCCCGCAAGCTGCGCTGGCGCTGGAGGCCGCTTCGTCTGAGGCTGCGGAGGAAAAGGAGGCTGCGTTTCGCAACGCTGACTTCACGCTATCGGAAATAGCGCTGCTGGACAACATCCAGACCGTCCAGCGGGGTCAGAATCTGCCGCTGTCGGATACGCTGGTCAAAACCAAGGTGGCCAAGGTCAATCTCGACATCGAGATGGAGACCGGCACTGGCAAAACATACTGCTACATCAAGACCATCTTCGAACTGAACAAGCTGTACGGCTGGAGCAAGTTCATTATCGTGGTGCCCAGCATCGCCATCCGCGAGGGCGTGGCCAAGTCGCTGGACATCACGGCCGAGCATTTCCTGGAAACTTACCGCAAGAAGGCGCGCTTCTTCATCTACAACTCTAAGCAACTGCACCACCTGGAGAGCTTCTCGTCGGACGCGGGCATCAACGTGATGGTGATCAACGTGCAGGCTTTCGCTTCGCGCGGGGCGGAAAACCGCCGCATCTACGACGTGCTGGACGACTTCCAGTCCCGCAAACCCATCGACGTGATCAGCGCCAACCGTCCGATCATGATTCTGGATGAGCCGCAGAAGATGGAGGGTGAGGCGACGCTGAAATCACTGGAGGCGTTCAAGGCGCTGATGGTGCTGCGCTACTCGGCCACTCACAAGACCACCCACAACAAGATTCACCGCCTCGATGCGCTGGACGCCTACAACCAGAAGCTGGTTAAAAAAATTGCCGTGCGCGGCATCGCGGTGAAGGGGCTGGTGGGCACGGCGGGCTATCTGTATCTGCAATCGATCGAAATTTCGAGCAAGAGGCCTCCCGAGGCGCGCGTAGAGTTTGAGCAGAAGCTCGCCAATGGCGACATCAAGCGCGTAGTGCGCAAGCTCGGCAAGGGCGACAACCTGTTCGACCTGTCGGGCGGGTTGGATCAGTACCGCAACTACGTGGTGACGGACATCAACGCCAACACCGACACCCTGAGCTTTACCAATGGCGTGGAGCTGACGGTCGGCGACGCCACCGGCGACGTGACCGAGGCGGCTCTACGCCGCATCCAAATTAGGGAGGCGGTCAAAACGCACTTCGATAAGGAACAGGCATTGTTCCAACAGGGCGTGAAGGTACTGACCCTGTTCTTCATCGACGAGGTGGCCAAGTACCGTGACTACACGCAGGCGGACGAAAAGGGCGAATATGCTCGCATCTTTGAAGAGGAATACACGCAGTACCTGAACGAGATGCTCGATCTGGACGAGACGGCCTATGTCAAGTACCTGAAGGGCATTCCGGTGGGCAAGACCCACAGTGGCTACTTCTCCATCGACAAAAAAACCAAGCGGCTGGCTGACCCGACGGTTGCCGCACGTGGCGAGAACGCCGGGCTTTCAGATGATGTGGATGCCTACGATCTGATCTTGAAGGACAAGGAGCGCTTGCTGTCGCTCACCGAGCCGGTACGCTTCATTTTTTCGCACTCTGCCCTGCGTGAAGGCTGGGACAACCCGAACGTGTTCGTCATCTGCGCGCTCAAACACAGCGACAACACCATCTCCCGACGCCAGGAGGTGGGGCGTGGCTTGCGGCTGTCCGTCAACCAGACAGGCGACCGGATGGATCACCCAGCCACCGTTCACGAAGTGAATGTGCTGACCGTGGTTGCAAGCGAGAGCTACAAGGACTTCGTTGCCGCGCTGCAGAAGGATATCAGCGATTCGCTGTCGGAACGTCCGCGTGTGGCAAACGAGGAATACTTCACCGGCAAGGTGCTGAAAACGGCGACTGGCGATGTACCGGTTACGCCGCAACTGGCGAAGCAAATCTACCGCTATCTGGTCAAGAACGACTACACAGATGATTCAGATCGGATCGCGGGTACGTATCACGATGCCAAGAAGGCCGGAACGCTGGCCGACCTGCCAGCCGAACTGAAATCGCACGCCGCGCAGGTGTACCAGCTTATCGACAGTGTGTTCAGTGCTAACCAATTGCCCGACATCGGTGACGACCGCAAACCCAAGAAGAACCCGCTCAACGCCAACTTCGACAAACAGGAGTTCAAAGCGCTGTGGAACCGCATCAACCGCAAGGCGGCCTACAGTGTCGATTTCGACTCGGACGAGCTGGTGCAAAAGGCGGTCAAAGAGCTGGACGCGGCCCTGCGCGTGACCCCATTGCTATACACCATCCAGACAGGTGAACAGATCGACCGGGTGACTGGTGAGGCGCTAAAGCGTGGAGATGGTTTCAAGATTGCCGAAACAAAGACCGAATACAACGAACAGTCGATTCATTCAGCGGTCAAGTACGACCTGATCGGCAAGCTGGCCGAAGGTACTCAATTGACTCGCCGCACGGTGGCGGAAATCCTCACGGGTATTAACGTCGCGGTTTTTGCACAGTTCAAGATCAATCCGGAAAGTTTCATCGCCGAGGCCACGCGACTCATCAACGAACAGAAGGCCACGGTCATCATCGAACACCTTGCCTACGATCCCGTCGAGGACAAGTTCGACCTCGACATCTTCACTGCCGGGCAGACCAAGCAGGACTTTAGCAAGGCCGGTGACAAGCTCCAGCGACACATCTATGACTATGTGCTGACGGATTCGAAGGTGGAGCGGGAGTTCGTGAAAGAGCTGGACACAGCAAATGAAGTGGTGGTCTATGCCAAGTTGCCACGCGGCTTCCTCATTCCCACGCCCGTAGGTGACTACAACCCAGACTGGGCGATCAGCTTCAAGGAAGGCGCTGTCAAGCACATCTACTTCGTTGCCGAGACCAAGGGTTCAATGTCCACAATGGATCTGCGCGAGATCGAAAAAACCAAGATCAAGTGCGCACGCAAGTTTTTCGACGAGATGAGCCGCCGCTACGCCCCGGAGAATGTTAAGTACGACGTGGTGGACAGTTTCGGCAAGCTGATGGAGGTGGTTAAGTAGCGGATGCCAAGCTGTTTATCTTCCGAGATCTTGCAACCGTTCGGGCCCAAGCTCTCGACTGATGATTTGTCGCGCTGCGGTATCCTGGATTCCTGGTGGTTCACGCGCGGCTGAAGCGCTGGACGCAATGTTGCACTGACCGTCTGAATCCACAGTAGCCAGAAGTAGAATTTTCTCGTTGAGGGGTTCTACAGCATGAAGAAGTCGAGATTTACAGACAGCCAGATCATTGAAGCCATCAAGCGCGTGGAGGCTGGTCTTGCCGTTCCTGAGCTGTGCCGCGACCTAGGCATCAGCTCGGCCATGTTCTACAAATGGCGTTCCAAGTACGGGGGCATGGACGTATCGCTGATGGCGCGCATGAAGGAACTGGAGGCCGAGAACGTGCGTCTACGCAAGATGTACGTCGAGGCGAAGCTCAAGGCCGAGGTTGTGCAGCAGGTTGCTGCACAATTGCCCTGGAGGCATAACCCAGTACTACTGGATCGGCTTAAATGTAAGCGCCTGCCGAACACACCCTTGACGGTCCAGCCTACTTGGTCGGCACCCACCGATGAGGCAGCAGTTCAGCGATCTGGTTGTTTTTCTGCGTGGGCAGGCGCGTAAGCACGTCCTGTAGATAGGCATACGGATTGTGTCCATTGAGCCGCGCCGACTGGATCAGGCTCATGATGGCGGCCGCGCGCTGTCCGCCGCGCAGCGCTCCCGCGAACAGCCAGTTCGAACGGTAATCCCCCCACAGAAGCGATGCTGTGGATTCAGTCGGAAGTAGAATTTTCTCAGTGAGGAGTTCTACAGCATGAAGCGATCGAGATTCACGGACAGCCAGATCATGGATGCGCTCTAGCGAACCTCTTGCCGCTGCGGCGAATAGCCTCGATAATCGCCGCATGAACTGCGGCGATTATCTTTATATCTGGCAGGCCCCCGACTGGCCGAACTGGCGCTACGACTTGGCTGTTCTCGCCGAGCCCTTGGCGCAAGTCAGCCGTGTAATGACCCAGCAGAACCTGCTCAGGTTAAGCGGCTAATGCAAATGCCTCAGCCGGGGTCTTCATGCCGAGCGCC